>CAKVLP010000002.1 GCA_934757825.1 uncultured Clostridia bacterium
AAGGGTTCGGCTGTTCGCCGATTAAAGTGGTACGCGAGCTGGGTTCAGAACGTCGTGAGACAGTTCGGTCCCTATCCGTCGTGGGCGTTGGATATTTGAGAGGACCTGTTCCTAGTACGAAAGGACCGGAATGGACGTACCTATTGTGCATCTGTTGTCACGCCAGTGGCATAGCAGGGTAGCGAAGTACGGAATGGATAAATGCTGAAAGCATCTAAGCGTGAAACCAGCCTCAAGATGAGATATCCCATTGCTTTAAGCAAGTAAAACCCCTTGAAGATTACAAGGTTGATAGGTCAGAGGTGTAAGAGTAGTAATATTTTGAGCTGACTGATACTAATAGGTTGAGGGCTTGATCAATTTAATTATTGACGACAAACAATCGTAATCAAATCGAACTTGATTTAATATATAATACTGGAATAATATGTAGTTGTGAGTGTACTTAAAAATATTAAGGCACTTTGCCATTACTGGTGATTTTAGCGAAAGGGTTCCACCTGTTCTCATACCGAACACAGAAGTTAAGACTTTCAGCGCCGAAAATACTTGCTTGGAAACGAGCCGGGAAGATAGGTCATTGCCAGTTTTCCAAATTTGACAACCATTCATTGGTTGTCATTTTTTTTGCTTATCAATTCACTTAAAAATATTAAGGTGCAACTTTGCACTCATTTGCCATTCAACAAATTCAATTACCAGGTAAGCAAACATAAACAAGGTTTTTGACTTACTGTGTTGAAAAACAAAATTTTATATTTTTTAAAAATTTTTAAAATATTGCAAAAAAATGCTTGCAAATCTAAAAAATGTATGATATTATCACTTTCGCTATCATTTGCACTTACAAAATCTAACCAAAGGATGCTTTAATTTGTTAGATAAAGTAGCAAAAACTAAATATCGGAGCTATGCAAAGTCGAAAAATCGCCTTATTTTTCGGCGTTTTTTTGCACTCTGATGAAAGGAGGAAAAATGTCAAGTATTATTAAATTTGACAACATTTGCAAGGACTTTAAACTGTCTTTGCGAAAGAAAGGCTTAAAGGGCGCGTTTGTTGGACTATTTAAAAGAGAATACAAGACGATTGAGGCATTAAAAAATGTATCTTTCGAGATACAAGAGGGAGACATTGTGGGCTATATAGGCCCAAACGGTGCAGGCAAAAGTACCACTATTAAGATAATGAGTGGCATACTGACACCAACTAGCGGAACATGCCTATGTGACGGATTTGTTCCTTGGAAGGAGCGAAAAGATTATGTCAAAAACATTGGCGTAGTCTTTGGTCAGCGGTCACAATTGTGGTGGGACGTTCCCGTGATTGATAGCCTAGAACTGCTTAAAGGAATTTACAAAATTCCAAATGAAGAGTACGAAGAAACCCTTAAACTTTTGACTGATATCCTAAATTTGCACGATTTACTTAATCGACCGCTTAGACAACTTTCTCTCGGTCAAAAAATGAAATGTGAACTTGCTGGGGCGCTAATTCATAGACCGAAAATACTGTTTTTGGACGAACCAACTATTGGACTTGATGCTGTTACTAAACTTGCGGTTAGAGATTTCATTAAAAAAATCAATAAGGAGTGGCATACAACTGTAATTTTAACCACTCACGATATGAACGACATCGATGCGCTCACTAACAAAATAATCCTAATAGGGCGCGGACAAATACTATACAACGGCAGTTTTAGTGCAATAAAAGAAAAATATGGCAAAATAAAGACCATAAGCGTTGAGTTTGAAAAAGAATATCCTAGTATAAAACTTGACGGATATGAAGTAGTTAAGCACGAAAAAAACACTGCGGTTATAAAAAATCTGCCAGAAACAGAATTTCATACAAAAGATTTTGTAAACAAAATTAGCGAAAAATACGCTATAAAGGATTTCTCCATATCCTCCCTTGGAGTGGACGAAATCTTAGCAGAAATGTATAAGGATTTTGAACTATGAGAAGTTATTTATCCTATATGTCGCTTTTTAAGATGCAATTTAAAGGGGAATTGCAGTATCGAGGAAAGGCGATTTCGGGCATAGTTACTCAGTTTTTCTGGGGAATAATGTACATATATCTTTACACCTCATTTATGCGAGGCGGGGTAGAGGGATTTACAATTTCGCAAATGGCCACTTATATTTGGCTTGGACAAGCATTTTATGCTTTGCGCACAATTATGTCACAGCCGAGGGTTAATATGGAGATTGCAAATGGCGATGTTTGCTACCGCTTTGTAAAACCGCTAGATGTTTACAATCAATGGTATGTGGAACTCGCGGGACAAAAGGTTGCATCAACGCTTCTTAGATGTTTTCCGATTATAATTGTGGCGTTGCTTCTCCCTAGAAATATGGCACTTACATTGCCGGTAAGTATTTGGGCATTTTTGCTGTTTGTTGTCGCACTGGCTGTTGGAATGTTTTTGTCGGTTGCTGTTTCAATGTTTGCCTACAACATCACGTTCTCAACAATGTGCCCCAAAGGCGCGTCGGGAATGGTAAACGTAATAGTAGGATTATTTAACGGCGGGCTTATTCCAATTCCGCTTATGCCAAGTGGTATGCAAACCCTTGTAAAATGGCTTCCTTTCGGCTGTATTAGCGATTTGCCGTTTAGAATTTACTGCGGAAATATAGATTGGTTAAGCGGGCTGATACGAGTGGGACTTTCGCTTGTTTGGCTGGCGGTTATAATCCTTTTAAGCAAAGCGCTACTTAATAAACAACTAAAAAATGTTGTGGTGCAGGGAGGTTAGAATGTACAGAAAATATCTTTCAATGCATTTAAAATCAAGTTTTGAATATCGCCTTAACACGCTTTTCATTGCGTTTTCGCAAGTGCTTATCTCAATTGGCGAAATTATAGCAATTTTCCTTATGTTTAAAAAGTTTAACGCAATCGGAACGTGGGGATTTTACGAGGTTGCGTTTATGTTTGGTGTGGTCACAGCGACATATAGTGTTGCGGAATGCTTTGGCCGAGGATTTGACGACTTTTCGACCTTAATAAAACAAGGCACACTTGATAGATTGCTTGTTAGACCAGTCAACCTAAAATTTCAGATACTATGTAGTAAAATGGAATTTAGCAAACTTGGACGGGTAATTATGGGAACAATTGTTTGCATTATATCGCTTTGCAATATGCACATAGAATGGACGTTTTGGAAGGTTGTGGTGATGCTTGGAATGCTACTTTGCGGAGTTTGCGTTTTCCTAGGCACTATGATAATTGGCGCGGGCGTAAGCGTTTTTAGCGTGGAAAACTTGGAGTTTATAAACATAATCACTAATGGCTCAAAAGAAATCGCTTTTTATCCGCTAAACGTGTATAGCAAATGGTTAACAAAAGTTTTCACTTACATTCTCCCTGTCGCTTGCTTTAACTACTTGCCAATGACCTACATTTTGCAGGGTAGCGCGGTTAGCCCAATATACGCAATAGCCCCATTTTTGGGAATGTTGTTTATAATTCCTTGCCTGCTTTTCTTTGATTGGTGCGTGTCCAAGTATCAAGGCGCTGGCTCGTAAATATTAACAAAAAACACCCTAATATAGGGCGTTTTTTTAAAAAAGTTTATTGGGATTATTAAAGTGGAAATGGCTAGGTAAACAAGTTTAATGTTCCGATAATTTTTCTCGTAAGGTCGGTTGCAGGAGTGGTGCGAGTGGGGTCGTCTTGGCGGGTTATGGCTTTTGGTGATTTAGAAACAAAAAAAGCAAGTCGAGAATGACTTGCTAATTTCTGGCGCCCCAAGTAGGATTCGAACCTACAACCTATCGGTTAACAGCCGAGTGCTCCACCGTTGAGCTATTGAGGCTTAACGACATTATTATATGAAACATTGCGTGTTTTGTCAACAGTTTTTATAAAATTTTGAATATTTTTAATCATAAAACGCAAAAAATTGCCAAAGTTTCATATTGCAATTATTGGCTTATCAAGATATAATAATATTGTAAAAAATAGATGGTTGAGGGAGATAAAGTTGGGCAATAAAAACTTTGCATATAGAATAACGCATTACTGCGAAGATAATGTGCAGTACTTAAAAGAATTATATGAAAAATATCTAAGTCGTCGTAATGATTTTTACATAAACAGGCCGGAAGATTGCGCCACAGAAACTGAGAGTTTTAAGGAGTATCTGGCACGTAAAGAGGCGGAGTATATCCTAGGCGAAACAACGGAAAGCAATGCAGAGCAGTGGTCTGAGCTGGCTATGATACAGGACTTTATAAGGTTTGGATACACTTCCGCGCCTGACTTTAAGTGGGCGATGAAGGGGTACAACTTAGGCACCGAAATCAAAGACATCGAGTTAATTAAATCCACAATAACAAAAAACAAGAATTTGCTAGACGGGATAATTACGGATGACGGAAAATTTTACGATGCTTTTGGCGGGCATTATATCCTAAATAGTTGGTTGCTATTAAACGGGATTGATACAAGTAAGGCTATAAGGGTTGGTTCTTGTTTGTCGTCAATTGGCGTGCTGTTTAGCGACCTAGATGGGTATTATAGTATGGACAAAGATTTGGAAATAACGCCCCAACAAGCACGCGCAATGATAAACACATATAGGCTAAATTCGTCACGATTGAAATCGTCTTTTCAAACTGTGATGTTTGAATCCTGCGGAATGGGTTTTTTAAAAGGTTCTAAGGAAGGCGTGTTTAGAAATAATTTGGACACGCTAGAAACAGAAGTTGCTAAGATTAACACAAACAAAGACGATTATGTCGGCTATCAAATGAACTATTTTAGTGCAAGTATGTTGGAAAAAGAGATCGCAAGACGCGACAGAGAAAAAAGGTTGATGAGATTTTAAAAAATGCGACGCTGAAAAAATGTGGCAGTATTTTAATTAAATAGTTATATTTTTTTTAAATGAGGTTAGAAAAAAAATCAAGTTAAGTATTGATTTTTGACTGGGCACAATATATAATAAAAGCGAGGTAAATTGAGATGATTACTAGGAATTTAACATACAATCAAAGAGTTAATAATTGTTATAGTGATAACAGAGAATATCTAGAAAAAGCAATAGGCGAATATGTTGAGATGTACAAGCAGTTTATGGCGGACAACCACATTCGCGACGATCGAAAGGAATATGCGTTGTTTATAGACTACGTAATCAACGAGTATGTAAGAAGGAGCATTATCGAGAAGGATAAGCCCGACAACCATAAAATTGCACGCATCATAAACCTTGTAAACAACTTGCAAAAGCACGGTTACATTGACGCGTTTTCCGACAAGACGGGGCTTGATGGAAAGTTGCTTGCAAAGCCATGCAAACTTGCTGTTGACTTGACCGACACCGACCAGATACGTAACTTTGCGTGTGGCGGGAAAAGACCAGTTGAGGGGTTAATATTGCCAAACGGCGACTTTTACGAGGCGAAAGGAAACCACTATATGTTGTCGAATTACTTAATGCTAATAGGCATTGACACCAGTTCGGCTGTAAGGACAACAAGAATGTTTTGCCAAAACGTTATTTTTAGCGATATGAAAGGCTATTGCGACAATCCAGCCGAAGTAAGGCTAACCGAGGCTCAAGCAAAGGCGATGTACAACTTGTACAAGTTAAACGCAAGCAAGAGCAGTTCGTACTACGATACAATGATGGCGTCGGTGCAAACTGGATTTTTGGACACCAAAAAGCCAGCGCTATATGCCACAAACCTTGACTTACTAGAAACCACTTCTAGAGCGCTTGTTGACCCAAAACAACAGCGTCCAAACGACGTTCTAAACAGCAGGGCTTTTGAACAAGAACTTAGAGACGAGGCTGTTTTGAATAGATTTGAAAAATATATAAGATAATAAAAATATACACACTATTACAATTGGATTTTATCGCAATTTAAAGTGTGTATTTTTTGTTAAAAAGTTTTTCAAATTTCAAAACCTATGCTATACTTTTAAAGTAAGGAGATATGAGATGATAGTTTTGGCTTACGATCATAGGGCCTTTGGACTTATGAGAAAGATTAAAGAATACCTAAACAAAATAGGGGAAGAGTATGTGGAATTTGCAAGTGCCACATACACGCCTAATGATAGTTATTCGGAGTTTGCAAAACAAGCAAACCAGTATTTGATTGCCCACGAGGGAAGCAAAGGCATATATAGTTGTCGTACCGGCATTGGCATTGCTATGGCTGGAAACCGCAGTAAAGGCGTAAGAGCGGGCGTGTGCACTAGCGTAAAGACCACGTTCCTAGCGCGAAACGACGACGATATGAACGTGTTGGTGCTTCCTGCAACCACGCCTTTTATTAGGGTTAAAAAGATTATAAACACCTTTTTAAGCACACCTTTTGAGGGTGGCAGGCACATTCCAAGAGTGAAGGCGCTAGACGACTAACTCTTTGCCAAAACTTCGCCCGAATTTGGGTTTATGATAACCGTGTGCTTTATTCCGTCGCGTCCGGCAAAACTTACGTACCAGTAATACTGACCCTTGTTTACCTTGGTGTCTTCTATGATTTTAACATAGACTTCGCCTTTGTAGGTCCCGTCGATTTGAGTTTTAAGTTCGCCTTTAAGCGTTTTGCAAGCGAGTTTCAAAGCGTCTTGGTGGTCAACTTTCCAGTCGGAATTAAGGCAGTTAAGAGTAAGTTCTTGGACGTCATTCCCTAGATATACTTTTAGGGTGATTTCGCTGGCGGTTGGGATTATTTTGAGATCGGCTACAAGTGTGTCGTCAAAAGGATTTTTCTCAAGTGTGTCCTCATAACGATTTGTGTCGACGGTCAAAACAATTTTGGCGTTGTCGGTGGTGGCAGATTTTTTAAGTGCTATTGTTACAATCCCGAAATCTATTAGCGGTGTGTTGTAGCCGTTTATGACATAATCCTTTTCGCGCTTGCCACACATAAAGGTCGCCTTAATGGTGTCGGTTTCGCCCAAATAAATGGAGTAGCGCACCTCGGATACGGTTTTGCTGACCTCGCGATATACTGAGTTACAGCCTGCTAAAAATAGGCTGGATATAATTAAACAAAATATTACAAGTTTTTTCATAATTCACCTTGATATAGATTATGATTAAACGCGCTTATGTATGATACTATTTTAGTGGAGGAGATAAAAATGACGAAAGAAGATGATGTTGTAAAACAACTTGAAAATAAAAATTACAACAAGTCAAAATTGCCCATAATCATAGTTTGCATAGTACTATCCATAGTGCTTATTTTTGGAGGAGTGTGGCTTACATTTGCTTTTGCGTTTCCGGGGAAACTTGCCGACTTTGCATATGCTAGAAATATGGACGGATACGCCACAAAACTCTACACACGTGACTACAACAAATCTAAGGATATAAACTCACTTTATATGGCTCTTAACCTAAACATCAAACACGAAAAACACGAATTGGTGGTGAGTGAGTTTGAGGAGTTTTACAAGTCGCCATATTATGAGGATTTCATAAAAGAAGTGAACTCTTCCAACCTTAACCTTAATGAAAAACCAATTGTTAAAGCAAGCCTTTTAAATGAGGACAACTTCCTAAAAAACAAGTACATTAAATCGCTTGTTGCACTAGGCGAAACAAACAAAGCGTTTGATTTTGCGAAGGTGGACAGGTTAAATCTTAATCCGACTTTTGAGGATTTTGGCAATTACTTGTTTGGCGAGTTGGCAAACGACCTAAGCAAAATTGCAAGCCGATTTAATGAGGTCATCGACGGATACAGCGAGCCACTTATTGCCGTGATTGAGGAGTATTTCGATGCACTTGACGCCGAGTTTGACGGATATCTTTCGGCAGACAAAACACACGCGTTTGCTATGGGCGATAGAATATTGCAAGTGGGAGAGAGCCTAATTAAGTTTTACAAAAATGACGAGATTGGTGGCGCCCGAGACGAACAACACGTAAAAGAAGTTATGAGCAAAGTTAATAAAAATTTTAAAATATTAGTAGTGGAGTAAAAATGACACAAATAAAGACATTAAAAAACGAAGATGAGGCAAGGCTAAATAGTTTTAAAAATGCCACATTTAATAAGTCTGAGTTTATCGACCTAAACCTGTTGTCGCTTATGGAAGAACTTACGCTGAAATATGGCTGTGAAGTGGTGGCAGAAATTGACCGCAAAGGCAAAGTGCTTAATGTTAGAACTGGCAGTAAAGACAGCGCAAAGTTTAACGCAAGCGAGGTCGAAAACGGGCTGTGCGGAGTAAGAGTGATTCACACACACCCCTTCGCGAGTTGCAAACTTAGCGATATGGACATATCCGCACTTAAAAACTGCCGACTTGATTGTATGTGCGCCATCAGTGTAAACGAGCACGGCGTGTACGATGCAGAGGTCGGGTTCTTTAACGGCGAAAAGGTGGAGAGAAAGTATCTTCCCAACGCTATGTATCTTAATAAATATGGGCTTATGGAACAAATTTATGAGTTTGACAAACTTATAAAAGAATCGAGTTTTGGGTTTAAAACAACCGACAATCAAGAGGTCGCAATTCTAGTAAAAGTCGACCTAAATGGAAGCAAAACCAACGAGCAAGATTTGGAGGAGTTAAAGTCGCTAGCAAGCACGGCGCATATAATAACAGCGGACACGTTGCTTCAAAAAAAGGACAAGCCAGATGTGAGATATTTGCTAGGTGAAGGAAAACTAGAAGACCTTGTAAGGCTTGTGCAAATCAACAATGCAAGCACAGTAATTTTCTACAACGAACTAAACGGCGCGAAGATAAAAAATCTTACACAAAAACTCAACTGCAAAGTAATTGATAGAAGTATGCTTATCCTTGATATTTTTGCGGGGCGCGCACGCACGAGCGAGGGAAAGTTGCAAGTAGAATTAGCCCAACTTAAATATTCTAAGTCGAGGCTTAACGCATACGTAAATTCCGACCGATTTGGTGGAGTTGGAATGAGGGGACCAGGAGAAACAAAACTTGAACTAAATAGACGTGTGGTTGAGGAAAATATCCTTAAAAAGACGCGTGCGCTTAACGAACTAAGAAGACAGCGCGAACTTAATAGAACGGAGAGAGTTAAAAATAAAAAACCGCTTGTTGCAATTGTGGGATACACAAACAGCGGCAAAAGTACGCTTATGAACTTGCTTACAAAGGCGGACGTGTATGCCAAAAATGAACTTTTCGCTACCCTTGACACCACGACCAGAAACTTGTATCTGGACGGCAAACAACTACTTCTAATCGACACGGTTGGGTTTATAAAAGATTTGCCTCACGAGTTTATCGAAGCATTTGGAAGCACGCTAGAAGAATGTAAGTACGCTGATGTTTTGCTAAACGTTGTCGACATTTCCGATCCAAACCACGCCGAACAAGAAAAAGTGACGCTTGACACTCTTAAAAAACTTGGTTGTGAGGGAAGGGTTGTCACGGTGTACAATAAGATTGATAAGTTAAAAGGAGATATTGATAAAAAACCTAATGCGGTTTACATCTCGGCAAACGAAAAACTTGGCATTGACGAGTTGAAACAAAAAATCCTTGAAAACATTGATTAACGAAAAAAATGTGTTATCTTTTTGTAACACATTTTTTGTTTCCCTACATACTATGGGGTAGAAAGCATCTACAATATGCTTTTAAATTTAACAGGAGGGAAAATCATATGTTTTTCGGAATGAACAATGGATTTAATGGCGGTTGCAATAAAGGGTACGAGGGTCAAAAAGGCTGTGGTTGCATCGACACTTGCACACTTCTTTTAATCTTATTGCTTTGCAACTGTGGCGGATTCGGTGGCGAAGGCAACGGCTGTGATTGTTGCTGGTACATAATCCTTATCCTTTTACTTCTAGGCTGCTGCTGTAAATAAGGTCGTTAATTAAATCCACATAAAATTTGTATGTCGTAGTAGCAAATTTTGTTACTACGATTTTTTTAAAGAGTTTTTTTTGTTTTTTGCATAATTTCCATTTTTTGGAAAATACTAGGTGTATAAAAATTGCAGTTGTCAAGGTGTTCGGCTTGTCCAAATTTAAGCGTTTTTATACTATTCTATAGCCCAATAAATTCCGAATATATTGTTATATTTTGTTGACAAGTTGGGGCTTAATAGTGTAAACTAATTGCGATTTAAAATTACGAGGAGAATATTTACTTTATGAAAGGCAAAAAAATTATTGTATCAGCATTAGCAGCAACTATGGTCGCAGCTCCAGTAGCTACTTTGGGTGGTGTGGCTAAAAATGTATATGCTGAGGACAGCAGTACAGAAAATAATTATACTGTTTTGGGCCCAGAACTTTCCATCGTTAGAAGTAGTTATAAGGCTACTGCCGACAAAGGTGACGTTATCACTGTTCCTGAGTACAGCGCCGAATCAGGCGTAAAGTGCGATGTGACTGTTGTTGACCCACTTGGTAAAGAAGTTACGCTTGGTGGCACAAAGACTGATGGCACACCTCTTGGCGCAAGAGAATTTGAAGCAAAAATTGCTGGTGTTTATACCTACAAGTTTAATGCTTACAAGGTGACTGCCGGCGAGCAATCTTCTGTTGCTACAACATACGAACTTACTCTTACAGTTAAGGGCGACACAGGTTCTATCGAAATCCCTGAAAACTCTTACTTTGTAATCCCATCTGAGTTTAAGACTGGTTCGAAACTTACTGTTCCTGTTCCTACTTGCTTCGCAAACGACACAGAAGTTAAGTTTGATTCCGCTCAGACCGAAGGGGAGGCTAAAATTGTTGCTTACCTTAACGACGAGGAAATGACATTCGTTCCTGCTGTTGCTGGAGACGACGCAAAAGCCGAGAACAAGGCTCACTTTGAAAAGACCGTTGCAACTGCTGGTAGTTACAAATTGGTTTACAAATTGATCTACAAAAACGAGGAAGTTGCTGTAAGTAGTTCGAAGACAATCAAAGTTAAAGACACTTTGAGCGCTACAAAACTTTACGCAAACTACGCTAAGACCCCAAGCAAAACTGCTGAGGCTGGTGTAAAATACGACCTTGTTGACCTAAACGTTTCGTTGACTGAGAATAGCACAAATTATGTTGACGCATTCACAAGTATCACAGTTAAACACATTGAGACTGGCGAAATGATGGTTGTTGATTATGAAAATATGTCATTTGTTCCTAAGTACACCGGAAACTATTTCGTAACTTACAAGGCTATGATTCCATCGCTTGGACTAGAATCTGACGAACTTAGATACAACATTGTTAACGTTCAAGATACAACTCAACCAGTATTATACCTTACTGGTGATTACTATTTGGACGCTTCAACAGGCAAAACCTACAACAAAACTTTCGGATACTATGACGCAACCGAAAATAAATACTACACCAACGCTGACAAAACAACTGAGGTTACTGGCGTAGAAGAGATTACTGATAAGGATATGGCCGATGTTTACGATATTATCGGAAACCGCGAGCATTATGTAAGATCGTACTACGAACTTGGCGCAGACGGCAAAGTTAATGTTTATCTTCCAGCCGCTTATGTTAGAGACGATTACCGCAAAGCAAACGAAATTACCGTTTCGAGAGAATTGTATGTAAGCACAACTATCGACGATCAACACAAACTTACTTTGGTTAAGACTGACGACAGCGAAAATCCTGCTTACAACGAAGTAGCAAAATACACATTCGATACAAACGGCAAGTATGGCGTAGGCACATACACTGTTAGATATATTATCCAAGATAAGGATAATACACCATTGACAAGCGACTTTACAATCGTTATTAGAAAGAATGGTAGCATTGTAGAGGATAGCACAACTCATAAGAAAAATGTTCCTACTTTGACATTCACTTATGACGAAGAATCGGCTAAAACAACCGATACTATCACATTCGCAGTTCCTACTGCAACCGATAACTACGATACAAACCTTGATACAAATGTTTACTACTCATTTGATACCGAATTGAATGCTGGAAACATTTTGGAAAAGATCGCAAACGGCGAAGCAGTTAGACTTCTAAATGCTGACAAAAACGACGACGGCAAATTTGAAATTGATCTAGAAAAAGTACTTCCAAGTACAACTCCTCAATTTATGTATATTGCGGCACTTTCTAGAAACTCTTACAACAGCGACGTTGTAGAACTTAGTCGTAACTTTATCGTTAAGAAAGTAAAACTTGTTGGCGGAAACAATGATACTGTTGCTCCTACTTACACAACAAGGACTTGGGATCAAATCAGACCAGAACTTGAAGGCACATCTGGCAAGACTTTGAACGATCAGGGTTATGTGACCGGCACAAACAAAGCATTGTTTGATCAAGACGATGTAATTACAATTCCATCATTTACTTTCGTTGAAGACGATAGCGAAATGGAATTTAAGATTAGAGTAAGTTATATGCTTAACGGCGAACAAGTAGTAGTTGACGCTCTTGAAAACGGCTTCAATCACGAAGTTACTGAGAGTGCAGGTAAGTTTACTCACGTTATCAGTGGCGCTACTTTCAAAGCAAACTATGCAAAACTTTACACTGTTACAATTATCGCAATCGACTCAAATGAAAACACATCTTTGGTTTCGTTTGGTGTTAGAGTAAACGATACAAAACCTCCTGTTGTTCAGGTTGTTAACAAAGATAAGTTCAGCAAAGACGCCGAAGTAGGCAACGTGTTTAAGATTCCTACACCAGACATCATTGATGATGGCGAAGTTGATGGCGATGGAACATGGAGTTGGAGCGTAAAATGGCCTAATGGGAAGGTATTTAATTACACTTCTTACACAAAACAATTTACTCCTACCGAAATCGGAACTTATACAATCACTTACAAGGGTAAAGACAAAAATGGTCTTGCTACCGAGTCTAACGAATACCTTCTAAATGTTGTTGCTACTGAAAAACCAGAAATCACTTACAACAAAGTTATGCCTTCTTACGACATTGAGTGGGATAAGAATGCTGAAACGCAAGCAAAAGTAAAAATCCCTACTGTATCGGCTAAGGACAAATACTACAATGGACAAATTATTGTTGACGCTCCAAAGGTTGTTGACGGCAAGGGCGACGATGTTACACTAGAACTAAGTGAAGATGGACAATGGTACGAATTTGTTCCTAAAACACAAGGTAAATACACCGTAACATATACTGCTAATGGTCATTGGCTAAGCAATTCTAAGTCGTTTACACTTAACATCGGTGACACTGAGGCTCCAACACTTGTTTGGAACGATAAGGACGCTGACTTAAAGCAAACCGCAGAAATAGGCGATACTTGGACATTTAAGTTTGATATGATCAATGTAGAAGACAACAAAGACGAGATGAGCACAATTATCAGCAATATTCTTAAAGATGGCGTTACTTCTACAAGCCTTGACAACTTGAAAAAATATGCTACTATCACAATGACAAAAGATAGCGAGACAGTTGATTATGAAATTGCTGACAATGGATTAAAATATACTTTCAATTCATCTGGCGATTACAAATTCACAATCAAGTTGATTGACGAGGCTGGCAACTCTTCTGATACAGAGTACAGTTATACAATCACTGTTAAAGAACCTGAAAAAACTAATGAAAACAAAAACACAAATGCTGTTGGAACAGTTTTGATAGTACTATCTGTTGTTATTTTGGCTGGCGTAGTTTCTTACTTTGTTATCACTACTAAAAAAGTTGATAAAAAAGCAGTTGAAGCAAAAGGCAAAAAGAAAAAAGATAACAAATAATCATAAGTAAATATTTAAAATACACTTGAAACTTATATCAAGTGTATTTTTTTTGTTTGCAATCGAAAGAAATTAAATAATATCCGCTTTAAAAACGCATATATGTGATACATTTTTTATGTTTTTAAACAACATTTTCTTTGCTAAAAAATGGTGTTATGTGTTAAAATAATCATAAGGGAAAATAGTTATGTTAGATAAATCAAGCGCTAAAATTATCAATAAACTAAAACGTGTTTGTCCAAACGGCTACAAAGTCTTCGAACTAGACGAACTTTCGCAAGTGATGCAGTTAAAGGAAGACGAGTTGAAGACCAGCCTCAAATACCTTAAAGACAACGAGTTTTTGGACATTAAATACACCGACGAAGATGTGATTTGCCTTAGCCTTCTTCCAAAAGCAAAAGTGGAAGAAGAAGTGCAGGTTGATAAGGGGTATTCGATAAAAACCATACTAAAAGTTATGTTGTGGTCGGGTATTTTTAGCGGAATTATGGCGTTTTTAGGGTCGTGCGTGGCGCGATTGATTATTAAGTGAGGTAAGTATGCTAAATAGTAAAGAAAAACTTGCTATGACCTATATTTTCAACAAATGTGATGGCAAAGAGTCGGTTTTGATTACGCCTGAGGAACTGCTTAATTTCCTTAACTCGAAATACGATTTGTCGATTGTTGATGTGGGCGAAATAGTAAATGCGCTTGTGCTTGAGAACTACATAACTATGATTTTGTCCGATAAAAAGGGCAAGCCAATATACTGCATAAGCCTTGAAAAGAAGGGCGAAAGTTTTGTTCGCGACCTTGCCAACAACAAGAAAAAAATAACCCTGCTTATAACAAGAACGGTGTTGCTTGCGATACTATCGTTTGCAGTGGGTATGATTTTGCGGGCAATATTCAAATAGAACAAATGTTTGAAAATGCAACAATAAATGCTAGTAATTTAATAATATATGTGATATAATAAACTATACATTGTGCGATGTATAGTTTTTGTTATTTTGATGTACAATTAAAGGGAATTTATGGATAAATTTAAACTTGTATCAGAACACAAGCCAACGGGAGACCAGCCAAAAGCGATTGCGGGGCTGGTTGAGGGTATTAACGACGGACTTAGATTTCAGACCCTTTTGGGCGTTACTGGAAGCGGTAAAACCTTCACGATGGCTAATGTTATAAACCAAATCAATAGACCAGCGCTTGTGATTGCTCACAACAAAACACTTGCTGCTCAACTTTGCAACGAGTTTAGGGAGTTGTTTCCGGAAAACCGTGTTGAGTATTTTGTGAGTTATTACGACTACTATCAGCCCGAGGCTTACATTGTTTCGTCCGACACCTATATCGAAAAGGATATGAGCATAAACGACGAGATAGATAAGTTGAGGCATAGTGCAACGTGTTCGCTGTTTGAGAGGCGCGACGTAATCGTCGTAGCGAGCGTTTCGTGTATCTATGGACTTGGTGCACCAGAAAACTATTCAAGTATGTGTCTGTCACTTAGACCGGGCGATGTTGTGGATAAAAACGCAATAATGCGAAAACTTGTAGAACTTCAATACGACCGAAACAATATTGACTTTAAGCGTGGCACATTTAGGAGCAAGGGCGACGTGCTTGACGTTATACCAGCGTCTAGTAGCGAGGTTGCGCTTAGGATTGAGTTTTTTGGCGACGAAATCGACGAGATAAGCGAAATTGAAGTGCTTACTGGCAGAAAAATAAACACCTTAAATCATATGTTTTTGTTGCCCGCAACACACTATATTATTGGTCAAAGTAAGATTGACGACGTATTGAGCGAAATAAGACACGACATGGAAATACGCGTCAAGGAGTTTGAGGAACAAGGCAAACTTATTGAGGCTCAGAGAATACGCGAGCGCGTGCAATACGACCTTGAAATGATGCAAGAAGTAGGCTATTGCAACGGCATTGAAAACTATTCAAGGTATTTTGACGGGCGCAAAATCGGCGAGGCTCCTTATACACTTATTGATTATTTCCCTAAGGACTTTGTGGTGTTTATCGACGAGAGCCACATCACGCTTCCGCAGATTAGGGGAATGTTTGCGGGTGACTTTGCAAGGAAAACCAACCTTGTAGATTACGGGTTTAGATTGCCGGCTGCGTACGACAACCGTCCTCTTAATTTTGACGAGTTTTTAAGTAAGATTGGGCAGGCGGTTTTCGTTTCGGCGACACCTGGCGAGTTTGAAATGAAAAACTCTGATAATGTTGTGGAGCAGATTATAAGACCTACGGGACTACTTGACCCGCTTGTGGAAATTAGAAAAGCGACGGGACAGGTGGACGACGTAATAGGCGAAATTCACAAAACGATAGAAAATGACGGGCGTGTGCTCATAACCACGCTTACTAAAAAAATGGCAGAAAGTCTTACTGGCTATTTACAAGAGCAAGGATTTAAAGTAAAATATCTTCACTCAGATATTGACACTCTTGATAGGGTTACTATCATAAACGAACTCCGCGCTAAGGTGTTTGATGTACTTATTGGCATAAACCTACTTAGAGAGGGGCTTGATATTCCAGAAGTAAAACTTGTAGCAATATTGGACGCCGATAAAGAGGGATTTTTAAGAAGCGAGTGGGCACTTATCCAGACTATTGGAAGAGCATCGCGTAATAGTGAAAGTAAGGTTATACTTTATGCAGATGTTATGACAGATAGCATAAAACGCGCTGTAAGTGAGACAGCAAGAAGACGCGAAATTCAGATGAAATACAACGAAAAGTACCACATTTTGCCAAAAACCATAGTGAAACCTATCAAAAACACCCTAGAAATTACCAAAAAAGCCAAGAACGGCAAGAAAAAGAACAAAAAAGAAATTGTTAAAGAAATTGACGCTCTTTACGCTCTTATGAAACAAGCCAGCGCAAATCTTGACTTTGAAACGGCTATAAAACTTCGTGACGAAATCAAAGAATTGAAAAATGATAAGGATTAAAATATGTTAAAAGATATTGTTATTAAAGGTGCAAAAGAAAACAATTTAAAAAATATTGACGTCACAATCCCCAAGGAAAAACTTGTGGTCTTGACTGGCGTGAGCGGAAGTGGCAAAAGCACATTGGCTTTTGATACTATCTTTGCCGAGGGGCAGCGTAGATATATGGAGAGTTTGTCAAGTTATGCTCGCATGTTTTTGGGACAGATGAGTAAGCCAGACGTTGACAGCATAGACGGGCTTTCGCCAAGCATCTCTATCGACCAAAAAACCACTTCGCATAACCCGCGAAGTACTGTTGGCACTGTGACTGAGATTTACGATTATTTGCGTTTGCTTTTTGCACATCTTGGCACACCATATTGCCCAAACTGCGGAATTGAAATTAACACCCAAACAATCGACAACATCGTAGACCGCATTATGGCAATGGAAGAGGGAAGCAAAATTTTGATTACTTCTCCAATCGCTAAGGGTAAAAAGGGCACATTTCAAAAAGAGTTTAAGGATTTAAGAAAAGACGGATATGTTCGTGTTTTGGTTGACGGCACAACCTACAACCTAGACGATGAAATTACTCTTGATAAAAATATTAAACACAACATTTTCTTAATTGTCGACCGAATTGTTGTGAAGGCTGGGATTGAAAAAAGAGTGACAGAAAGTGTGGAAACTGCGCTAAAAATTTCTAAGGGCAAAATTAATGTTTTCGAGGGCGAAAATGAGACCATTTTCAGTACTATGCATAGTTGCGTAAAATGCGGATATTCCTTGGAAGAATTGACTCCAAGACTATTCAGTTTTAACACTCCATTTGGCGCTTGTCCGGAGTGTGGCGGGCTTGGGTTTAAGCAAGTAATCGACCTTAACAAAATTATTCCAGACCCTAAGAAAAGTGTGGCTCAAAATGGGATTTTAGCGAGCGGTTGGGCATATGACAACGGAATGGCAAATATGTTTTTTAAAGCGGTGTCAAAGTATTTTGGTGTGTCACTTTCTACGCCAATTGAAAAACTCCCAAAAGAGATGCTTGATATGATTTTGTATGGCACCAAGGGCGAAAAACTAGAAATTGAGTATTCGTCTAAGGGTATATCACGAACGGGTGGATTTGCCTTTGAGGGAATAATCCGCAATTTAGAGAGGCGTTATCGCGATACGAATAGTGATTTTATTAAGCAAGAAATTGGCAAGTTGTTGACCGAACTTCCTTGCGACTGTTGTCACGGAAACCGCCTAAAAAAGGAGGCTTTGTCGGTTAAAATTCACGGCAAAAACATCGCTGACGTGTGCGATATGTCTGTTTCGGAATGTCTTAAATTCTTTGACGGGCTTAAATTTGACGAGAGCAGACGCTTGGTTGCTGAGCCGATTTTAAAAGAGATAAAAAACCGATTAGGATTTTTAAACAATGTTGGGCTTAATTATTTGACGCTTTCGCGTACAGCTTGCACGCTTAGTGGCGGTGAAGCGCAGAGAATTAGGCTTGCTACTCAAATTGGAAGCGGTCTAACGGGAGTTATATATATTTTGGACGAGCCAAGTATTGGTTTGCACCAAAAAGACAACGAAAAACTTATTCAAACGCTAAAAAACTTGCGTGATTTGGGCAACACGGTGATTGTTGTTGAGCACGACGAGGACACTATGCGCGAGGCGGATTACATCGTTGATATTGGTCCATATGCTGGTAGGCTTGGTGGCGAAGTTGTGGCTTGTGGAACGCCTGAGGAGATTATGAAAAACAAAAATAGCCTTACTGGTCAGTATCTAAGTGGGGCTAAAAAGATTGAAATCCCAAGCACTCGTCGACCTGCAAAAAATGGCTTTATTACGATAAAAAATGCGTGTCAAAACAACTTAAAACACGTAAATGCCGAAATTCCAAAAGGCGTGATTACTGTTGTGACAGGTGTGAGCGGAAGCGGAAAAAGTAGTTTGATTTCAGAGATACTTTATCCTTACGTCAACAATCTAATTAACCGTTCAGAATTGCCCGTTGGCAAGTGCGACAGTGTTGACGGGCTAGACACAATTGATAAGGTTATCAACATCGACCAAAGTCCAATTGGCAAAACTCCGCGTAGCAATCCTGCAACTTACACGGGTGTGTTTACAGACATTAGGGACTTGTTTGCACAGACCAACGACGCCAAGGAACTTGGCTATACGAGCGGTCGGTTTAGTTTTAATGTGAGCGGAGGCAGGTGCGAGGCTTGCGGTGGTGCGGGCATAAACAAGGTCGAGATGTTTTTCTTGCCGGATATGTATGTTGAGTGCGACGAGTGTCACGGCAAAAGGTATAATCGTGAGACTCTAAAAGTAAAATATAAAGGCAAAAACATTTACGATGTGCTTGATATGACCATAGAAGAAGCAAATGTGTTTTTTGAGAACATTCCGCGCATTAAAAATAAAATGCAGACTCTTGTTGATGTTGGGTTAGGTTACATTAAACTTGGTCAGCCGGCGACCGAATTAAGCGGTGGCGAGGCACAGCGTGTAAAACTTGCGACCGAACTTTGCAAACGTAGCACCGGCAAATCGCTATACATTTTGGACGAACCAACAACAGGCTTGCACCCATACGATGTTGACAAATTGCTTAAAATCTTAAATAGGCTTGTTGAGGGCGGAAACACAGTTGTGATAATAGAGCACAACTTGGACGTTATCAATAGCGCGGATTACATTATCGACCTTGGGCTTGATGGAGGCGTAAATGGTGGAACAATTGTTGCAAAGGGCACACCCGAAGAGATTGTAAAGCAAGCGAAGGGCTATACTTACAAATATATCAAGTTGAAAAATTAGTTTTGCGATTTTAAGTAAATAAAATAATAGTTTGTTAAATAATTTTGTTGTTATTTGATTTTCTTTGTGATATAATATGCCAGTGATGATAAAATTCTAAGGAGTGACTTATGTTTAATTTTCTTTTGGTTCCAAATTGGGTGAGTTCAAGTTTCCCAATAATTCAAGCAATTTTGCTTGCACTTATGACAATTGATGCGATTGTAATTACTGTGGGAGTTTTGCTTCAACCTTCTGACCCAGAGGGCGGAAACAACGTTATTACCGGCAAGAACGAAAGTTATTATGGGGAAAACAAACTTAACACCAAAGAAGGCAGACTTAATAGATTGGTTTTGATTTGTTCTATTTGTATGTTGGTTATCGCCATAGTTTATTTTGTGACTGTTAAGATTTATAACGGATTAGGCGCATAAATAATGTGGCTCTTTAAGTAATTTTAAAGAGCCTTTTTTCTATTTTAGGAGTTTTTTTATGGATAAAAACCAGATTTTAAATCAGATTAAAATAAACCGTCTTGACGGGTGCGATTACGCATTCGTTGTTAGCCAACTTTGCGTGCTTAACAATAAGCCTTACGACGATGTGCGTGAGATTGTTGACGAACTTGTAAAACAGCGTAAAATCAAGGTTTCGGGCGCAATTGCTCCTAATAATAAGGTGAAAACCGATAAGTTGAATTACGAGAAATTTGCAAAACGTGGCAAGTCTAAAAAGGACTTTCGCAGAGAGGTTGAGGTGGAGGATAATTACGACCTTGCCTACAAAATGCTAGAACGCAAAAAGGAAAAACAGAAAAGTTATAAGGTGGAAGGGAAAATTCAAAGCACGTCTAAGGGCTATGCTTTTTTAATCCCGACCGACATAACTCAAACTGACGTTTACATATCCGAGCGTGACCTAAACGGGGCACTTCACAACGACATAGTTGTCGCAAACGTTACTTTTAGCAAAAACGGCAAACCTGAGGGCAAAGTGCTACAAGTTTTGCAACGTGGAAACGATTACGTTATCGGCAGGATCACTATGAACAAAAACTGCGCATATGTTGAGCCAGATGATGTAAAATTCGGCAAGGATATTTATGTTCCGCTTAGCCAAACTTTGCGCGCCGACAATGGCGACAAGGTTGTGGTGCGAATTGATAGATATTTCTCCGGCAAAAAACCACCAGAGGGTGTAGTAACCGAGGTTTTGGGCAAGCCAAACAAGATTGAAACCGAAGAACTTGCGATTATTAGAAGTTACAAACTTTTTGAGGATTTCCCTAAAAAAGTACAGGAGAGCGCCAGCCAATATCCGATCGAAATTGATAAGAAAAAGTATCCAAATAGGCTTGATTTGACCAAGGAACTTATCGTAACAATTGACGGCGAGGACACGCGTGACATCGACGACGGGGTGTCTTTGACCACAAACAAACGCGGGAATTGGGTGCTAGGGGTGCACATTGCCGATGTTGGGGAGTATGTTCCTAGAAACTGCGTGCTAGACAAAGAGGCGTTTAAGCGTGGCACTAGTGTGTATTTCCCTAATAGAGTTTTGCCTATGCTTCCTAGGGAACTTTCGAATGGCATTTGTTCGCTTAACGAGCGAGTTGATAGACTTGCGTTGTCGGTTTTGATAGAGTACGACCAAAACTTTAAAAAGATCGGATACGATATAAAAGAATCGGTTATAAACAGCAAAAAACGCTTTACATATACCGAAGTTCACGCAATCCTAATGGGCGACAAAGAGGCGGAAAATAGAAATAAGCCATTTGTGACGATGTTAAAAAATATGAACAAATTGGCTGAAAAACTTATGGAACAGCGTGTCAAAGCGGGCTATATTGAGTTTGACATTCCGGAAGTCAGCATTTCGCTTGACCCGCTAGGCGACGTCCTAAATGTAAAACGCAGAGAACAAAACGAAAGCCATAAGTTGATTGAGGCGTTTATGGTGGCTGCAAACGAGGTTGTGGCTGAGCATTTTTGTGAGTTAAAGGTGCCATTTGTGTATCGTGTGCACGAGGCTCCTGCACCAGAAAAAATTGCAACTTTTGTGGAATACACTAAGAGCCTTGGAATTGATGCGGGGCTAAGTATAGACGGGGTTACGCCACTTCAAATTCAAAAACTTCTTAAAAAGATTGAGAAAAATGATAATCGATTTGTGATAAACAAAGTGTGTTTGCGTGCTATGAAAAAAGCAAAATACACGCCTGATTGTATGGGACACTTTGGTCTTGCGCTTAAATATTACACACACTTTACTTCTCCTATTAGGCGTTATCCTGACCTTACAATTCATAGGATAATTAAGGATAGCATTAACGGAAGATTGCACAATATTGCTGAATTGAAACAGTTTGTGCTAGCAAGTTCGGTTAATTCTAGCGATAGGGAAGTTAATGCCGAAAAGGTTGAGCGTGATATTGACGACCTATACAGGGTGTTCTATATGCGAAACCACGTTGGTGAGGACTTTGAGGGCACAATTTCGGGTGTGACCAACTTTGGCATTTTCGTGGAACTGGAAAACACTGTGGAGGGACTTGTTAGAATTGAGGATTTGCCAAACGACAAATACGAGTACCAGGAAAATCGTTTTTGCTTGCTAGGCAAAAATCATTCGTTTAAACTTGGCGACAAAGTTAAGGTAAAGACACTAAGGGCGGACATTTTGTCAAGAGAAGTGGATTTTATGCTAATTTAACACACTTTTATGTGGTTTTTGACATAAAATCCGCTTAAAAATGCTGTTTTTATGCTAAAAACGTGTTTTTGTTGTGTTTTGATTAACTAAAATGTAAAAAAAAAATAAAAAAAGGTATTGAAAAATAATTCTAGTATGGTATAATAAGGTGTAGTTTTATGGAGAATATTGCGACAAACAGAAAGGCGTATCATGATTATTTTGTGCTATCCACATACGAGGCTGGCATTGCATTGGTTGGGCAAGAGGTTAAGTCAATTCGCGCAGGCAATGTGAATCTGAAGGATACGTTTGTTTTAATTAACGCGGACAAAGAAGTGTTTGTTAAGAATATGTATATTAAGACATATGATAAAACTACATCATTTGCCGTAGATGATAGGCGTGACCGAAAACTTTTGCTTAATAGGTCTGAGATTAACAAGTTGTCCGATAAAGTCAGAGAAAAGGGACTTACAATCGTTCCGCTAAAACTGTACTTTTCGGGTAAGCACGTTAAAATGGAAATAGGGCTTGTTAAGGGCAAACACACCTACGACAAAAAGGAAACATTAAAGCTTAAAGACGCAGAAAGAGAGATGAAAAGAGATATTAAAAATTATTCTAGCTCTGTCTGACGGGGGCGAAATGGTTTCGACGGGTTTGTAAAGGGTAGATTTTGCATATCGTAGGTTTCGTCTACGCTAAAACGAAAAACTAAACTTTAAATGCAGAAGACAATTCTGTTCTAGCAGTTGCGTAAGGCACCTGCTTGTCTATTGAAACTTGCCCACGGGTTTTAAATAGGCATCATCTAGTGGGAAACCTTTGATTTTAACCCAAATGAAATCAATTGTACTTATTTTGGGGTCGGAAAGTTTTCGATTGTTGTTTTGCGGGCTTTTCGATAAACCTTAAAACAACTAAGTATGTAGAAAAATCTATTTGTTCTTATTCGGACGCGGGTTCAACTCCCGCCGCTTCCACCATTTTATAAAAAATAATAAATTATTGTTTTGCATTTAGGAGGGTAAAAAAATGTTACATTTTCTAGGTTCGACAGTTATGAACACAGTTTTGGACTTTTTAGGAGTCGCTGGAATCATTGTTTTTGGGTCTTTCATTATCATTTTGATTGTTGACCTTATTTTGGCATCTGTCGACAGCCATCAAGGTATTTTCTTCAATAGAAAGAATATGACCGAGGAGACGAAAAAGGACGTTAAGTATCTAGGCTACGACCAACCAGAAACTCAGGTTGAAGAGACTAGCGACAACGGCATTGTATATAATGATAAGGAGGCAAACAGCGACCCATATGTTGCACCACAAGATGACGTTGTAAGTGCTGTTGATTTCAACAAAGCAGTTGAAGAACAACAACAATTGCAAGGCGACCTTGCAAATAGCGATTCTTTGTTTGGCGGTAGCGACAACGAGGAAGAGGCTGATGAAGAAGAAGACATCACCAAGATTGCCGAAGATGTTGCAAAACAGGCTGTTGCCGAATTAAACGAAGAAGCAGAAGTTAAGAGCAAAAAAGTATTCAAATTTACTGAAAATACCGAAGAAGAGACCGCTAGCGAGACTACTGAAGCCACTGAAAATCAGGAAGTAGAGGTTGAGACGCCGGTAGAAGAAGTTAAAGAAGAAGTAGAGGTGTCTGAGCCTTTAATTGTTGAGCCAGCACCAGAAGAAAATGAAGAGTTAAAACGTCTTGAACAAGAAAGAGAAGAGCTTGAAAGAAAGGTTGCTGAACTTGAAGAACTAAGAGTAAGAGACCGTGAGGAACTTTTAAAAGCGGTTCAAGAATTGAAAGAAAAAGAGCCAGTTGTTGTTGAAGTTGATAAAAAGGACGAGGAAGACGAAAAACGTAAACTTGCCAACATCGCCCGTATGAATCAAAGACTTAGCACAATTAAGAGAAATGCAAACAAAATTGCAACAAAGACAAAAGAAGAAAAAGAGAAAAAACTAAAAAAGAAAACAGTAGTTACTGTTGAGACCAAAACACTTAACGACGCAGAACCAGTTGTGACTGAGGAAGTTAAGGAAGTTGTTATTGAAAAACCAAGATTTAAAAAACAATACTACGAGAATAGACTAGAAGTTTTGGAAAACGAACTAAAAGAGGTTCAAGCAGAACTTAAACTAAACAAAAAAGACTTTATGCCTTTGCAAAAAGTTTACAAAACATACGCAAGAGACGAAGTTAAACTAAGACGTCAAGAGGCGCTAGTTGTTAATCAAAAGGTTAACGCTTATGGCGTAAACAAAAAGGTTAAATTAAGCGACGATAAAAAGGCTAAATACGACGAAAACGTTAAGAAGCTTAAAGAACTTAAAGAAAGCGTTGATTCTTGCTTGGCAGTAATCGAGCAAAACAAGGACAGATATCCAATCCTTGAAAAGAACAACAAATTGCTTACAAAACAAGTTAAACGTCTTACTGACGACATCGCCAGCGTACAAGAAGCACTTGATTGGTATGAGCATCACGGCGAAGAGAAATAATATTTTATTAAACTTAAACAAAAATGACTTAATTTTAAGTCATTTTTTATTTTTTTATTTTTATGTTTTTATTATATAAAAAAGTATGTTATCATATTATAAGGTGAAATAGATGAGTAAACAAGAAACTAAGAAAAACAATAAACTGGTAAAAATTATTTTTTACATAATTATAATATGTGGACTTCTTGTATCCCTTCCTTTTGGCAAACAACTTGAACTAGCGTTTAAGTTAAAACCCAACACTGACGGGCTGTATGAGGAAAAGGATTTTCAAATCCATTTTATAGACGTGGGGCAGGGTGACGCAATGGCGATACGTTTTGCAAACGGCGAAACTATGCTAGTTGACTCTGGTCCAGTTAAGGGCGAGAGCAACTTAAAAAGTTATCTAAACAATGTGTTTTTTAAAAACGGAGACCGCGAATTCGACTACGTTTTGCTATCGCATAGTGATGCTGACCATAGCGGTAATATGGCGTTTGTTCTGAATAATTATGCAGTAAAAAAGTTTTATAGACCATATATTTTTAACACTAGCGAGAAGTCAAGCGAGGGGCTGAGCCTTCCTACAAGTGCGATTTCGCTATACACCGAAGTGATAAATATTTTAAAATCAAAACATATTGAAACTGAATTTTTTAAGGCGGGAGATACAATAAATATCGGCACCGATGTCACTATTGACTTCTATGCTCCTGTGGATTTGACCGTAGATGACACCAATAGTTTTAGCCCAATTATGGTGCTAAACAATAACGGCAAGTCGGTTTGCCTTACTGGCGATGCTCCAATAGAAGAGGAACAAGACGCGCTAGAAGCATATGATTTGCCAGACGTTGACTTACTAAAACTTGGTCATCATGGCAGTAAAGGTAGCACAAGTAAAGAGTTTTTGGACAAAATTCAACCGGAATATGTGGTTGCACAAGTTGGCAAAAATAGTTATGGGCACCCTACAAATGAGGTGTTAAATAGACTAGCTGATTACGACGCTGAGTACAATAAATCCACATATACGGGATTTTTATGCAATCTTAAAAATGGAAATATAATATACCACGTTCAAGCGGGAGAGGACTTCGAAGTAAAACTTATTGCTTCAATGTCAAGTTTTATCTTTATGGATTGGTTTGTGGTTGTGATAATCGTTGCAGGTGCGGTTACCATAGTATTTTTCGTACCAAAAACTAAAAAATACTCAAAACGTCGCAAGAAAAAACGTGCGAATAATTAAACCATATGTTGAATATTTATGCAGGTTTTAATCAGGTAAAAAGATTTGGTAAAAATAGTGATATAAAGTATAATAAAAAAGGAGTGGGGAAAAGTGAAACAAAACTTATGTCTATATGGGCTAGCGGAGGATTTCGTGAAAAATAGTGCCAAGCATTTGGCTGACGACCTTGGAATGTATTTTGCCGATGTCGGGGCACTTATAGAGTTTGACTTGCAAGATGTTGAGCGGGCGGAACTTCTCTGTGGTAAGGACTATATAAAAAAGATTGAGAATAAAGTTGTAAAAAGTGTTTCTACTTTTGATAACACGCTTTTTGTATGTGACTTTTCTCTGTTAAATGACGACGAAAATTTGGAAAAAATTAGAAAGACATCATATTTGATTTACTTGAAAATGTCTAATGCGAAACTTAAAAAACGCTTAGAAGACAGGGGTTTGCGCCATTCGGACGTAACTTTAAAAATGGATATGGCGGTTCCGCGAGATAAACTGTGTAAAAAATTTGCGGACATTGTTGTTTCTTGCAATAGTGATGATGAGAAAAAAATTGTAAAAAATATTAAAACAAAATTGTTGGAGTATATGAAAAATGGAAATTGATGAAAAAGTAATTAACACACTACGATTTAATGCGGTAAATATGATAGAACTTGCAAACTCTGGTCACCCCGGAATTGCGCTTGATATTGCACCTCTTTTGTACACGCTTTATGCAAAACATATGCGCGTTGTGCCAAACGACCCAAACAATGTAATGTCTGATAGGTTTGTTTTGTCGGCAGGACATGGGAGTAGCATTTTATATACGACGCTTAGCGCTATGGGATACAAAATTTCAAATAACGATCTTAAAAATTTTAGACAACTTGGCTCAAATACTCCAGGGCACCCTGAGGTGGGTGTAACGCCGGGGGTTGATTGCAGTGCGGGTCCATTGGGACAGGGCGTTGCGTCGGCGGTTGGTCTTGCTCTTGCAGAGAGAATGATGGCTGAGAGATTTAACATTAGCGAGTGTAATTTCTTTGATAACTACACATACTGTATCGCGGGTGACGGGTGCCTAATGGAAGGTGTGTCTTATGAAGCGCTAAGTCTAGCAGGGACATTAAAACTTAATAAACTTATTGTTTTCTACGACCGCAACAAAATTACGATTGATGGAAGTGTTGATGGTGTATATGATGTCGATGTCAAAAAGTATATGCAATCGATTGGTTTTGATGTGCTTGAAGTGGCGGACGGAAATGACCTGAGTCAATTGGACGATGCAATCACAGAAGCAAAAAAATCCGAAAAAAAACCGGTTTTTGTTATTGTTAACACCAAAATCGGTTATGGAAGCGAACTTGAAGGGCAAAGTAAAGTGCACGGCTCGCCACTTGGAACACGAGGATTGGCATACTTAAAAGACAAATTAAATATAACATCTAAACCATTTGAATATGAAAAAGATGTTGCAAAACGTCTAAAAGAAGTTCACAAGCGTTTTGATGAGGTGGCTAAAAACTTTGCAGAGCGCGAGAAGTATTATAAGAAAAACTGTAAAGAGATTTACGAGGAAATTCAACAATTTTTAAACCCTGACTTTACAAAACTATATGAAATTCTTAAAAATTTTAAGACCGAAAAATCGGTCGCTGGAACAAGAGACTGGGGCGGAGAAGTTTTGAAAGAAATTGCAAGATTTTATCCTAGTGTTGTGGGTGGAACTGCGGATTTGTCGACCAGCACAAAGGCAAGGATTGGCAAAGAATCGGTTAATCAATCGGCTAAAAATCGCGATATCAACTACGGCATTAGAGAGTTTGCAATGTCCGCAATTTCAAATGGGCTTGCGCTATATGGTTTTAGACCATTTTGTAGTACATTCTTGGTGTTTAGCGATTATATGCGAAACGGAATAAGAATGAGTGCGCTTATGAATTTGCCGGTAAAATACATTTTGACACACGACAGCATTATGGTCGGCGAAGACGGACCAACGCACCAACCAATTGAACAAATTGCGTCGTTAAGGGCAATGCCTAATTTAAAAGTGTATAGACCTTGTGATTTTACTGAGACTTGTGCCTGCTATTATATGGCGTACAATGAAAATTCGCCAAGCGCAATGATTTTATCAAGGCAAAAACTTAACCCTGTGACCAGCAACTTTGATAACGCCTTAAAAGGTGCATATGTTGTAAGAGAAGAATGCAAAGGACTTCAACTAATCATTATGGCGACCGGATCGGAAGTCCAACTTGCGGTGGAGGTGGCAAAACTTATGTTCCATAAGGATTATGGAGTTAGGGTTGTGTCTATGCCATGCTTAGAAAAGTTTGACGAACAGCCAAGCGCATACAAAGAGAAAATCTTGCCTGCGCAAGTTCCTAAAATAAGTTTGGAAGCGGGGAGTACTTTTGGCTGGGATAAGTATGTTGACAATGGCATAAAAATTGGCATCGATTCGTTTGGATTGTCAGGGAAAGCGGAAGAACTTATGGATAAATACGGATTTAATGCCAAAAATATATGTAAAATTGCAATAAAACTGCTAAAAGATGAACGTAAAAAGAAATAAAATATTTTTGGATATTTTGTCGAAATTTGCGTAAAATAATAATGTAAAACAAGTAATTTATAAATTATTTACAGTTTTATAATGAATTACTGTTTACGGTAAAAAGGAGATAGTCTTGCATAACTATCTCTTTTTATATGAGTTTTATTCTATAATTTTGTGTATGGTTTTGAAATAAAAAAAGCGTATTTTATAGTGGAAAACATTAAAATTCACACAAAAATACGCTTTTTTTGTTAGTTTTCAGACAATTTCTTTAATTCTGCATAAGTCGATAAGGCTTTTGTTTTTGTCTCTTCAAATAATTGTTTTGCAAGATTTTCGTCTTTTTTGAATAATTGTTTGTAGCGGTTTTCGCCAAGTAGAAATTCGTTAAAGTCGAGTTTTGGCTCTGGGCTATCTAGGATAAATCCGCTTTTGCCCTGTTTTAGTAATTCTGGATTAAATCTCCATAGTTGCCAATATCCGCATTCAACTGCACGTTTCATTTCAAGTTGGCTGTTGCTCATATTGAAACCGTGATCGATACATGGTGCATACGCAATTATTAGCGAAACGCCATTGTACTTTTCGGCTTCCTTAACTGCGGTTAAGAATTGGTTCATATTCGCGCCCATTGCAACTTTTGCAACGTATACATCTTTGTAGGTTGTTGCCATAAGCCCAAGGTCTTTTTTGTTTGTGCGTTTGCCATTGTTGGCGAATTTCACAACTGCACCCTTAGGTGTGGCTTTGCTTGCTTGTCCACCAGTATTACTGTAAATTTCGGTGTCTAGCACTAGAATGTTTACATTCTCTCCGCTGGCAAGTATGTGGTCAAGTCCGCCGTATCCAATGTCATAAGCCCAACCATCTCCGCCGATTATCCACATTGATTCGGTCATAAAGTGATTTGATAGGCTGGAAATTTCTTTAATCGCATTGTTGATTTTTTCGTCGTTAGTGTTTATTTTTGACATTGCATTTATTATTTCTTTGCCAAGTTCGCGTTGTTTCAATCGATCGTTTTCGTTGAGATAACTATCAATTAGTTCGTTGCATTTTGTCTTTTTGAACGCTTTAAATGCTGAAAGTTTTTCTTTAAGGGTTTCTTGTTGGTAATTTAGTCCAAGTTTAATGCCGTATCCAAACTCTGCGTTGTCCTCGAATAGGCTGTTAGCCCAAGCGATTCCGTTGCCGTCTTTGTCTTTAACGTATGGGCTGGTAGGAGAACTACCGCCATAAATGCTTGAACAACCGGTTGCGTTTGCGATAATCATTCTGTTGCCAAATAGTTGGGATATAACTTTAATATATGGAGTTTCTCCACAACCCGCGCACGCGCCACTAAATTCAAAGTATGGCAAATTGTATTGACTTCCCTTAATTGTAAATTCGTTAAATAGTTTTGATTTTTGTGGAGTAAGTGAATTTACATAGTAGTAATTCTGTTTTTCTTTTTCGAATATTTCGCTAGTCTCAGTCATTGTGATTGCTTTGTTTTTTGCTGGGCAAACGCTAGCGCATACTCCGCAACCTGTACAATCCTCTGGACTAACTTGCATTACATATTTGTAGTATGGTTCGCCAATTGCGTCCACGGTTGTAAGTGTGTCTGGGGCATCTTTCAAATCGCCAGGATTTATAAGTCTTGGTCGGATTGCTGCATGAGGACATACAAAGGCACACATATTACACTGAATACAATTCTTGCTGTTCCAGCAAGGAAGTGCTGGCGCGATGCCTCGTTTTTCGTACTGTGTAGTGTTGGTAGGAACATGTCCGTCGGGTGAAAAACTGCTTACTGGTAATCCGTTTCCTTCCATTTTTTGAATAGGATCAATATAATCTGTAAAGTATTTACAAGGGTGTGAGCATGTACTGCAATTGTGAGTTTTTGTACCCCAAGATGCTGGAATGTCAAGTTTTTTCAAGTGTTCTTCGGCGCTATCAATTGCTGAATAATTCATATTCAAAACTGCTTCGCCTTTCTTACCATAACTTTTCTTTGCAAACTCTTTCATCTGAATTTTTGCTTTTTCATATGGGAAAACGTTTAAAAGTTTGAAAAATGCGGATTGCATTATAAGGTTGATTTTGGCACCAAGACCCAAGTTTTTGGCAATGGAGTAGGCGTCAATGACATAAACGTTAATCTTTTTGTCATAAACTGTGTTTTTAATGTTGTTTGGAAGTAATTCGGTAAGTTGGTCAATATTCCATTCGGTGTTTATAAGCAATGTTCCGTTTTCTTTAAGACCTTTTAGCACATTGTACTTGGTTAGGTATGTTTGGTTGTGTACTGCGACAAAGTCCATATTCTGCACAAGATAACTGCTCTTAATTGGCTTGTCGGAAAATCTTAGATGGCACACTGTTGCGTTGCCTGTTTTTTTGCTGTCGTATTCAAAGTAGGCTTGGCCTAAAAGATTTGTATTGTCGGTTATTATCTTAATACTGTTTTTATTTGCGCTTACTGTCCCGTCTCCGCCATATCCATAGAACTTACAGTTCCTAGTTTCTGCGGAATGGATTTGAAGTTCGGGTTCTACTTCAAGGCTTCTATATGTTACGTCGTCTTTAATACCTACCGTAAAATGATTTTTAGGAGATTTTTGTTTTAAATTATCAAACACGGCTTTTACCATTGCTGGTGTAAATTCTTTACTGCCAAGTCCGTAACGTCCGCCTACGACCTCGATGTTGTTGTAGCCTGCTTCGGATAGGGCGCACACAACGTCTTTGTAGAGTGGTTCGCCTTGACTGCCGGCTTCTTTTGTCCTATCTAGTACGGCAATTTTCTTTACGCTCTTTGGTAGGGCGTTTATAAGTGAGGCGACATCGAATGGTCTATACAGGCGCACCTTAATTAGTCCGACCTTGTATCCGTGCTCGTTTAGGTAGTCAACTGTTTCCTCGGCTGTTGTGACGCCACTGCCCATAAGGATAATTATGTTTTGAGCCTTAGGGTGACCATAGTATTCCATTAGTCCATATTTTCTGCCAGTTATTTCGTAAACATCTTGCATAGCCTTTTTTACATTAAGAGGAACATTTTGATAGTAAATGTTGCAAGCCTCGCGATTTTGGAAAAATATGTCTGGGTTTTGAGCGGTGCCTTGCATATGAGGGTTGGAAGATGATAATCCGCGCTGTTTAAATTTTTCAATTTTGTCGTAAGGGATATAAGGTTTTATTTTTTCTAAATCAATATCTTCAATAGTGTTAAGTTCGTGGCTTGTCCTAAATCCGTCAAAAAAGTGTACAAATGGCACGCTTGATCTAAGGGTTGCTAGGTGTGCAACAAGTGCTAAGTCCTCACATTCCTGAACCGAAGAAGAGCAAAGCATTGCCCAGCCAGTTTGCCTTACTGCCATTACGTCGCTATGATCGCCAAATATCGATAGCGCGTGGGTTGCGATTGTTCGGGCGCTTACGTGCATAACGCAAGGAAGTAGTTCTCCCGCGATTTTGTACATATTTGGGATCATAAGAAGTAGCCCTTGGCTCGCCGTAAATGTTGTGGTCAAGGCTCCGCTACTAAGACTTCCGTGCAAGGCCCCGCTTGCCCCGCCTTCGGACTGCATTTCTACTACTTTTACGGGTTTTCCAAACAAATTTGGCACGCCTCTGGCACTCATTTCATCGCAAACTTCTGCCATGGTGCTACTAGGTGTAATGGGGTATATTGTGGCAATTTCGCTGAAAGCATAGGCGATTTTTGCGGTCGCGTTGTTGCCGTCGATTGTTATTTTACTCAATGTTTTTTCCTCCAAAACTTTAATTATTTTGATTATATAATTTATTATATGTTAAGTCAAACATATTAAAAATATCTTAAAAAGTTTTTGCGTTTTAACTAAATTGGTGTAAAATAAAACTATGAGATATTTAATGAAAATCGCTTACGACGGCAGTAGATATTGCGGTTGGCAAGTTCAGGATAATAAAATCACTATTCAAGGTGTTTTGGAAAACGCCATTTTTTCTGTAACAGGTGAGAGGATATCGCTGTTTGCTAGTGGTAGAACTGACGCCAGTGTTTCGGCAATTTGCCAAATTGCGCACTTTGATTGTGACAGTCTAAAATCCGATTTTGTGGGGCATCTAAATACGGTTCTGCCGGAAGATATTAGGGTACTTTCGGTAGAAAAAGTGGGGGACGATTTTAACGCGAGATATGACGCAAAGCGTAAAACTTATAGGTATTATTTTTACACGGGAAGAGTGAACAACCCTTACTATGACAGGTTTGCAAGCCATATAAAACACACGCTTGATTTAGGTACTATGCAAACTGCGCTAAAATGGCTAAATGGAGAGCATAATTTCAAATGTTTTTGTGCTTCGCATAGTAGTGTAAAAGACTATGTTAGGAAGGTATATAAAGCGACATTAAAATGTGATAATGGACTGTACACTTTCGAGATTACCGGAAACGGCTTTTTGTATAATATGGTGAGGATAATTGTGGGAACGCTTATTGATATTGGCAGAGGTAAAATAACCGACGATATTAGGACGATAATTGCTAGCCAAGACAGAAATCGTGCGGGCAAAACTGCGGAAGCAAAAGGGCTTGTTTTGGTAAATGTGGAATATTCAAAATAATTGCAAATGTGTTGCAAATGGTTTGACTAATGATAAGGCTATATTGTATTATATAATAAATATTAACAATAATTATCAATGAAAAATGGTGAGGAAAAAATGAAAGTATTTTTGAGGGTTGTGGTTACAGTTTTAATACTTACGGCGCTTGGATTTGGCGTGTACGCTATATTCTTTAAACCCGCTGCCGACGACGTGGTGTTTTTAAAATTGTCCGAAGTTATGGAGTACAAAAGAGTTCAGGGTTCCGATGAGTACTCAAATAGACGTCTTAACGAAAAGATGGAGTTTATAGCGACAGGAAAGAGAGACCTTGAAACAAAAGTTGGTGCCTTTGATGGCGAACTTTTGCAAAATTATAAGTTTTTAAATAGTCAAGGAGACCGAATAGACCCTGCTGCTATTGATGGTTGCTATAATATGGACAACAAACTTAACGATGTGTTCAATTATTATTTCGCGTATACCCAAGCAGCCAAAAAAGTAAGTAAATCCACTCAAAACGAAATCCAAAAAGCCATTAAGAGTTATAAGTCGTCGTTTGACGATTTACAAAAAAGCCTTAACTCAATTCTAAGTCTTCAAAACACCCTTACTGCAAGTAATTTTGCTGATTTTAAAGGCGAATTGAGCCTTAGATATTTGAATGCTGTTGTTAAATACAGGGCAAATTTAAAACAATATGCTGACCTTACGCTTAAAGTAAAAGACTTCGTTTCGAAGTATGTTTTTGACGGCAATTTGACCAACGATAGTGATATCACAAAATACGATATTTACTTGTACGCCGTACAAAACGCTATGAGTGTTGATTTCGGAAACGCTGACACCGACGTAAGAAAAATTGCACTTAGTCGTCTTGCCGATGTTGTTTGTTTTAGTGAAGCAGAAATTGAGAATTCTGGTGTTAGAATGGTAAAACCTGGAACAATTGCTATATATTCTGATAATCAATATACAATCCGCGATTTGGACGAAGTCACTGGTGTGGATAAGGAAAAAGACGTAAAAATAGTTACTGTTTCTGGTGAAAGATACAAATACAATAGTACAAGTAATAAGTGGGAACACATTACTGGCAAAAACGAACAAACTGGCGAATATACAACAGATGCGAATGATATCCTACTTGGCAAGGTTACCTTAATTACTAGAAACGAATATTTAATTTTTGAGGATAGATTTAACTTTTCGGACAGTGTGAAAGGATATATTGTAAACCTTAAAGGCTCCAAAATGGTTGAATGCTATTCGTATATTTTAGAAAAGGGATACCTTGACGAGTTTAGGGCTGTTTTGGCGTGCAATGAAAAGGATAGAAATGCCGAAATTATGAAATCGGAACAATGTGCCGATCAAATGAGATACATTTTGGCTTGTTATGGCATACAATCAATCGTTCAAACTGCATAGGCGTGATGCTGAAAAGTGTTTAATAATCTTTTTGAAAGGAGATAAAAATGTTTAAGAAAATATTGTGTTGGATGCTTTTGCCGTTGTGCGCACTCGGCATTTTGGCTGGTTGTGGCAAGGACAAAACCGCAAAACAGGTTCAGCAATTGTATGTTGAAATAAAGTCGGAGTACGCAAACAGCAATTACTTGTTTAAAGAAAAAGACGGCGTCATGGGCGACGATTTGTATATAACCTACGACGGCGAGTTGGCAGAACTTGAAAGAATGGACACGTCTTACACCTATACTTCTGGCGATTTTGGGCCAGACGAAAGGTTGTACAAAAGATACTATGTGTTGAAAAACTTTCAACAGGGTGTTTTGTCGCGCATTAGTGAGTACTATGCAAAGTGGGCAACTAAGTTTTATGATGGCATAGCCCTAAAAGACGCTCAAAAGGAAGACTTAAACTCGCTTTACAAGTCGCTTGAAACCCTTAAAGAGGCTTTACGTGCTTTTGAAGTGGCTAGAAACAAGGTTGAGGCTGACATCAACATTATGACGTACACTGGCGCCATAAGGTCAAATCTAACCGAATATTCTTATCAATTTAATAGACTAATAGAAGTGTATTCTGACTTTGTAAATCGCTTCCGCGATGTGCAAGTTAAGAATTTGTTTGCAGACGAAAATGTGTCTGAAACTACAAATTCTGAGGTTTTGAATAGGCTTTGTGATGAGTTTTATTTGAATATGGCACAAGCGATTTATTACAAAACGCTTAAATCTTTTGACCGCACAAATGAGTGTGATTTGAGTGATTTGGTGCCTGAAAATGGTGATTTTAGCGATTTGTACAATGAATATTTGTTTATTCTAAACAGGATTGGGGAATATAATTTCGCCGGTTTTAGTGGAAATGTGACTGGTAAAAGCGCTGAAATTGAGGAGTTTATTTATATCCGCAATGCTTTTATGCAGAAATTTACGGTGTACAAAAAAGTGTACGATGCTGTTGATTATTACGAGTATAATGGGGTTTATCTGAACTACGCTTATCAGACGAGTTCTATTGAGGCTGAAAATATTATGAGTGCTTACAAAGAAACTTTGAGTGATGTAAACAAAGCAAACATTGCGTTGATTGAGAGTTTCGAAAACACAATCATGGAAGAATACATCGAAAAATTCAAAGATTTGATTGCCTAAGTTTTGGCTTTATGACTAAGAAAACAGAAAATGCAAAACGTTTAGTTTTGCATTTTTTTAAGACAAAATGTTGTGCAACGATTACTTGTGTGATATAATTTAGTATATTTTAGACAAAGAGGACTATTAAATATGGACTATAAAAAATTGGCGGATTTGCTTTATCCAGACATAGACAAAACCCCAGAGTATTATTTTAAAAAGTATCCGAAAAGAAACTTGAAAGACGGGCAAGTTGTTTCGCGTTATGCGCCAAGCCCAACTGGAATGATGCATATTGGAAACTTTTTTCAGATGTTTATATCTTACAACCTTACGCGTGTGACTGACGGCGTGATTTTTTTGCGTATTGAGGATACTGACTCAAAACGTGAAAAAACAGGTGCCATGAATGTAATTTACGACATCTTAAATAGATTTAATATAAAATTTACCGAATATCAAACATTGGACGGCAAAGATATTGGCGAGTATGGCCCTTATATTCAAAGCCAAAGGGTTGAGATTTACAAAACCTTTGCAAAATACCTTGTTTCTATCGGCCGAGCATTTCCTTGTTTCTGTAAAAAAACGGAGGGAATTGAAGATGTTAAAAAACTTAGAGAAGATAAGTGGGCGGAAGAGGATAAGTTTGAGTACGACCCATGTCGCGATTTGAGCCTTGAAGAAGTTGAAGAGCACCTTAAAAATGGCGACAAATTTGCTATTAGGCTTAGGACTATGAATACTGGCGACGAAAGAATCAAATTTTACGACCTAATTAAGGGCGAGATTGATGCAAAGGCAAACGCCAAGGATTTTGTTATTTTGAAAAACGACGGTGTTCCACCATATGCCTTTGCTCACGCAATCGATGATACCCTTATGGGAACGACGATTGTTGTGCGTGGCGAGGAGTATATAAGTAGTACGCCAGCGCACCTAGAACTATTTGACGCACTAGGCTTTAAGCATATGACATATTGCCATAATCCACTTATTTGTAAAATTGACGAAGAAACGGGAAATCGTAGAAAGATAAGCAAGAGAAAAGACCCAGAATTTAATATGCAATATTACTTTGAACAGGGTTATCCTATAAATGCTGTTTTGGAATATCTTTTAAACCTTATCAACTCCGGCTTTGAAGCGTGGAGAAAACAAAATCCGACATTGCCTTGGACTGACTTTAAATTTGGCGTGAAAGACATCACGGCAGGAAGCCCAACATTTGACCTAGTAAAACTTAACGACATTAGTAAAAATATTATTTCGCGTTTGACCGCTGAGGAGGTATACGAAAATACTCTTGCTTGGGCGAAAGAAAACAATAAAGGTTTTTGCGAATACTTAGAAAATAATAAAGATTACGCTATCAAAGTATTTAGTATAGATAGGGGCGGAGAGAAGCCTAGAAAAGATCTTGCTAAATGGAGTGAGGTTCCTGAAAAACTAGATTATATGTTTAATTTGCATAATTATGCAAATATTCACGGTATACTTAACGAAAAAATTGACAAAAATACGATAAAAATCATTGTGAATAACTATGCAAAGTCGTATAATAATTATACAGAAAAACAAGATTGGTTTGAAAATTTAAAAACCGAAGCCAGTAAATTGGGTTTTGCTGTAAACAATAAAGAATACAAAGCGAACCCAGATGCATACCTTGGCAATATGGCTGATTATTGCTTGATAATTAGGCTTATGCTTACCGGTAAGGCGGATTCACTTGACATTTTTGCAATATCAAAAACTATCGGCCAGAAAGAAGTAGATAGCAGAGTAGAGCGATTTGTAAATGCTTTATAATTATGCAATAATATCGCTTTATTATCACTTTAAATTCTAACAGCAGCGTGAGAAATTGTTGTCGCATAAATATGCAATATGTGTAATAAATATAAAAAATGACACCTCGAAATAAATCGGGGTGTTTTTTGCTGTGTACTTTTTTTCTTCTCTGCTATATCTATCTAGAAAAGTGCCCAGAATTGTTTTTGTCGCGGTCTCAAATGTGAGAATAAAAACAGGAGGAAGAGAAAAGAATGCTGTGAAAAGAGACAATATTCTGCCACCGTCTTGTCGCTGCTGGTGGCGTTCTGGAGTGCTTTGTTTGACAAAATTTGACGAATTTCGTGCTTATAATTTTTGTTTCTGTATGATTTTACAAATTGTTTTAAAATACCCATTTTTTCGTTTGACATATTAGACACTTATGTCCTATAATGAGACTAGCAAAATTATTATTATATATATAATAATATTTGCTTTTAGATTACAAAAAAATTTAAAAATCGGGGCAATTAAAGTAATAAATTTGCTATTGTTTCACAAAATAATTTTGTATAAATTTGGACAATGGCACTTATGGATTTTAAATGAATTCCACCTGATGTATTGCTTTTACTTGCTCTTAAATAAAAGAGGTACTTATGAAATCTGTGAAAAACAAAACTGTTAAACCAAATTTTAGGGTAAAACATCCTTACGGGTATTTGGTTAGGTCTATCTTAGTAGGCCTTGTTTTGGTTCTTACTTCAATCCTAGGTGTGTTTGGCACAAGCCTTATTTCGCCTAAAAAGGAGGTAGAGGCTGCAGATTCAAATCTTTGGACGGCGTACGCTTCAACATCGTTTGCTGGAGGAGATGGTTCGAACAGTAATCCTTATCAGATTGCTACTGCTGGACAACTAGCGTATCTTGTGACCTATACAAATGCAAACAATGGCGCATACGGAAAGTACTTTATGCTTACAGCAGATATTAATCTAAGTGCTCACTTGTGGCCAGGTATTGGTAAGAAGATAACTTCTGTGCCTACAACAACTACCGTTACACTAGGTTCTGCTCCATATTACAATACAACTGGCACAGGCACTGGCGGTGCGTTCTCTGGGGCATTTTATGGTAATGGTTATAGAATTACAGATATGACTTGTACTAGCACAAATTGTGGTGCCGGATTATTTAACTCATTGTATGGCGCAAAAATTTTCGATACCGTCTTATCGGAACCCATTGTTGATTATAGTGGAAGTGGACTAGGCGGGTTTTCTGGCGTTGCTATAAAATCATACTTTTACAACTGTTTGCTTTATTCAAACTACAAGCCATCCAGTTTAACATGGTATAGTAGCACTAAATCATCTTTTGGATATGATAGTTCTTATGGTAGAATTAGAAGTAGTTCAAGTAGCAAAGTAGGCGCTTTTGCTGGGCATATGGTAGGATGTACTTTATATACATGTGCCAACAGGGTAGTTGTTCTTGGAAATGACTATGTCGGTGGTTTTGCGGGTGTTGCTTATGGTAAATTTAATAATACGAATGCTCAGACTAAATTCTACAGGAGCTCAAACCAAAACCTAGTATACTGCTCAAATCAAGGATATAATTACTATGTTGGCGGTTTTGTGGGGGCATTGGAACAAGGGTCTGCAAACTGTCTTCAATTTGAATTTTGTAGTAGCAATGGTACTGTTGCGCACCATCCAGTAATAAGTTCGACAAGTACTGTTAATTTGGGTTCATTCCTTGGATATATGAGTAATTCGGCTTCGTATGTTAAGCTTACTGGCTGTTATTTCGGAAATCCTTCGTGCTATATTAAGTATACTCATCCTAGCGATCCTGAGAGATTTGTTAGAGCCTACATTGGCACTGCATACTATTCCTCTACAACTACCGATGGGACAACTACTCACACGATCGGACTATCAACTTTTTATGAGTTTGCGCCTGCTTTTACAAATGGAGCAACAGGATATACAACCAGAAACTACTATTATTATGCTTCGGGTGATCGTGGCGTTTCTCCAGCGATAACCAATACTAGCACTACTTCAACATACAATGTTCAGCGTGTCTTAGGGGTAGATCATTGTGGCTATTATACGACATCTAGTAACCCACTTATCTATTACTCGACATCCACGGCAAACAACTACGCTAATGTTGGTAAGGGCTATACAGGTTATAGGTTAATAGGTAGCACAAGCTCGAAAAATACGCCTCAGTATATGTCTGACTCGAGTTTCTTTAATACTTCTCCTACTTCACCTACTACGACTTTGCAAGGACAATATATAAACAAAAGCCTTATTAAAAAGATTGTAGTGCATACTTCCGATGGTTCTAATTACACAGTGACTACAACATCTAATTCGGCAGAAAAACTAACAGAGTCGACAAGTAACCAGTATAAGTCCACTGTAATTGGTTATACAAATCAAACAGGTAATTCAGACTTCAAAATAACTCTTTCAAATACAACAAGTAAAGTGTTTAAATACACTATCACGGGATATAGTTTTAACACGAATGGTCGAGGGCCTAAAAACGGTGAGACTGGTACAGTTTATCCAGGAGAATTCATCTCACTTTCTTTCCCATTTGATAGTATCCTTAACTACTCAATTAAGATACAAAAAACCGTTGGTGGTGATGGTTCTTATAGCAACCCTTATCAAGTGTGGGATGAAGATGATTTAAAAGCTTTGGAAACCTTAGGTTTTAATTCTTCTAGTGGTAAAAATCTTTATGCAAAACAAATGGCAGATTTCTGGATGTGGGATGGTAGTGATATTGAAAACTATGGCCATTATTTGGGAAATGGAAAGATCATAAGGATTCAACGTGAGGAAGATGCGCACGCGCAACATGGTTATTCTATTTTTATGAAGAACTATGGGACGATTTCGGACTTGAACATAGTAGGTTCTAGCGCAAGTGGTGGCTATAGATGGGAAATCTATGAAGAATGCCCATTTGTGCAATATAACCATGGTATAATAGACTCATGTAGAATGAGTGGAGAATGGGGATTAAGTTGTGAATATACTGGTGGTATTGCTTCTGGATTTGCAGCTTTTAATTACGGGAAAATTACCAATTGCGAGAACACCGCAAATTATTACGTTTACGCGGGATTCGCAGAGAATGGCACAAGTAGTAATTTAAGTGCTTTCGGCGGTGTGAAATTTGGTGGAATTTGTTATGAAATGATCCAAGATCAAAGTGATGATGCTATTATTATGACACCGGAAGTTTCAGGCTGCGTGTTCTCGGGTACTGTCTATCAGTATTTCCAAAGTAGGAGTGGTGCAAGTGTGACAATGACTGGCACCTATACCAGCCACTTTACAATGGGTGGAATAGTAGGTAAGGTCGACAATGGTACAACATTCGTTATCAAAAACAACTACATGGCTGGAAGATTTAGCATGGATAAATCATCCAACCTTGGTGGATATAGTAGCTATATAGGCGGTGGTTCTAGTTTTGCTGCCGGTGGAATAATTGGCGAATTATGGGGTAGTAGCCAGGCGCACCCAAATAGAGTATATAGTAGTAACCTAGTGCAAGCAGGCTGGTTGGTGGATAGAGCGTCAAATAAGGCTTGCCAAAGCGGAACAACATTATATACAGAACTGAATAGTAAAAGTGCATTTACTTATGATTCTAACCACAGAAATGTCGGCAACCAAATAGGTAGCAATAACAACTTTTATTCGACCTCAAATTATTACTCTTCTACCGGTTATAGTGGCTATTATTTTTATGAATATCTTGACTTTAAAACTTCTCCTAGTGGAGCATATGTTGATATTGGATATAAGGCTAAAAACACCACAAATATAGAGATTAAGTCGTTATATAGCACTGCTTCTCCGGAAATGGCCATGTTGGGCGCTAGGACATCAAGCACTTCGTCAGATAGGTATGTAATATGGGCAAATGCTACTGAGGCTACTAATGGCATCACGTTGCAATATGGTGCACAGTGGCCAACTGTTATGGCCTTCTCTAACAAAACAAGTGGCGTAAACACAACACGGGTGGTTGACGGCAGAATGTATCATGCCAATGCTCTTGTTTCTGATGCAAAGAACTACAATGGCACAACGTTTACGACGGCTTGCAATTTGGTGATTGGTAGTGTAAATAACAATGGATCAATTGATTCCCGTACCTTTAAAGGTCGAATTTACTATGTTAAAATCTATGAAGGTAATACCCTTGTAAGAGAACTTATCCCTGCAAAAAATTCCAGTAGCAGTGCATCAGTGGGTTTTTTTGATAGAGTGACTAATTCGTTTTATCAAGCAAAAACCACAGCAGGTACCGCTCTTACCACAAGCAACTGTTCTTCTTATATTTCTTTTGGAAATCAAGTAGGCTACTCTTATAACAGGTGGATTCCTGGCATAGATAAAGACGAAACTCGTTCTACTAATACTGAAAATGTAAAGGGTTTGGTGTATTATCCTAAAAACTATGCTATTACTTATAGTACTGATGGTGTTCGGGCACTCGACAGAACGGAGGCGATCACTGCTTATAAAACCTTTTTGGGTGGCACTCCTTACATTGACACTACCACAGTGACGACAAATGCTTCTACGCATCCAGAACTTAAAGACTTTGTACAAAAAGTAAGGAATGTTGCTTATGGTACAGCCGGCAATTCAAGTGGGAAATACACTGAATGGGCTTGGGATATGGAAGGCTGGACGTACAATGAAAACTTTAAGTGGGATTGTTCGTCGGGCGCTCCATTTAAACCAAGAATTGTGACAACTGGTTTCGGGAGTAATATATATTCTTATAACACATGTAGGACACTTGATTCTACGCAAAAAAGTTTCACAGATAAGCTCTATACTACATCATCAACAACATACTATTATCGTGATAATAGTTGGAGTAGCATGATATATGATCAAGCGGCAGAGGAGGCGTTAACTTTTACTCAAAGTGGAACTACCTACTATGTGAAAATTACTAGAGATGCCCAAGGATTTCAGGGAGATACGGCAAGTTGTTTAGGTGTTTTGGCGTCGTTAATAAATGGAGCAGGACAAGGTTACTTTTTTGGGGCATATCAAGCATATCCTAGTATAACAGGCTGGTCTTTCCCTAATACAAGTCAAATGAAATTATATGATTTGGTTATTGAGTCTGAAGATGGTAATCCAATGGTATTTGATTTATCAAGTTACTATTGGGAGCCAATCAACATTTTCAATTTATCATTGTTTAAAACTGTTAAATTCCGCAATATGTATATTGAAGGACTTGATGTTTTCCCAGGAATGTATAATACTGTCCTTCAAAATGGAAGTAATGGATTCTTCTTACAAAATCATACAAGTAGCACTTATTCGTCGCTAATAACGCTAGAAAATTTTGGGCTTGGTCTTTATGCTAATATAAATGGTAATACTGCCAAGTCTGTTGTGACAACTTCTCCAACTTTTGTTGACTATCTTGGTGATACTTGGATGAGATATGGTAGTTCAACTTATCCAGTAACTACAAGCGATATCGTGCTAAGTGGAACTACTGCAAATGTTTATACAGCGAAAGGTCTTGGTGCTTTGGCTAGATATTTGTATTGCAGTCCATCCGCTTTCTCGACCATAAATATCCAAAACGATATTGATTTGGCGGGCTTGTATTGGGTTCCATTACACTTGTATAGTGGAAGCAAAACATTTAACTTCTATGGCACAATCAAAAACATGTATGTCCACGGCAATCATACGATTGCAACTTCCCTTGCCAAGTCATCAAAGCAAGGGTATAGCAATTATGGTCTTGGATTTATTGGGTATAGTTATTATTCAACTACGCTATATCATACTGATATTACAATGTTTGAAAATGCTTATATTCGCACAACCGATGGCTCTAATGCATCTTACAGTTCGGCATCAAAACAATCGCATTATGGAACCAATGTGTATATAGGTGTTATTCTAGGATACATGAATAATGACAGTTTCAAAATTGCACCTAAGAATACGGGAAAAGTATTTTCTTCGGAGAGTACTATTGATGGATATTACATAAGTTATGAACAGCTTACATTAAATAAATATCTATATGTGGGTGCGATTGCGGGATGCATCATTGCCAACAATTACGATCATAGTTTTGAAAATGTTTCGGTGTCCGGAAACTCTGCCTTTAATGGCAATGGTGATTCGACTCAATCTGCTTCTGATGGAAAAATTGAAAGTAGAATTACCATAGAAGAACATGCTAATATGACAAACCTCAATAGTTATTCCACTTCTAAAATAGGTCTGTTGTTTGGTAATGTTTCTGCTAAAAACTTCACACTTACAAATATTCAAGATTACTATACCAATGTTTACTTGAAAGGATACCGCTATAGTTACTTTAATGCGGGTGGTATTGTGGGGACGATGTCTCAAGCGACTGGAAACAACACTAATACAATAAAATTCAATGTGATAAATTTAAATGATTGTAGCCTTAATACTTCTAAAGATACTAGATTCTATACGGGATCTACTTCGCTTAATAGTTCTCCAAGTCGCTTTGGTATGTTGTTTGGTTATGCTGCGAGTGGTGGAAATATCTTGGATGTAAAATCCACATATATTGGATTTAATGCCAATATTGACTGGATAAGACACAACCCAACTGGTGGTAGTGCTAACTCTATGTATATGGAATATGCTAGTATTACACCTTATGGTTATTTCTACAAACTTAATGTTCAGTCGCTTATTGTTAATAGTCAGTTAAATCTTGGGCTTAATCCATTACCTCTTGCTTCAACTTCTGCGTCGGGTGGAGGAAATGATTATACATTGACTACTACCGGAGTAAAGTTCTATCCACTTACATATCGCATCGATAGTACATCAGGACAGTACTTGGCATTTGTGTGCAATATGCGAGTTAATTCGGATTATATTAACTATAAAATTGCCTCCAATTGTCCAAACAACTGGTCGGGTAATAGTGGTTCCAACACGCCAACAGCATTTAAATGGACAGCATCGCGTCTGCTTACTGCTTCCTCGACTTACGATGGCTACCTAAAGAGTGGTACCTATTTCAGTAGCGCTGGGCGTTATGATGGCAGTTATAACGCAATCTTTATTATATGCGATGAGGAAGAATCGACCAGCAAGGTTGTTTTGACTTATAGTGAAGCAACTATGAGTAGTAATTCCACATTCACTCAGGAGTTTATGTATAATAAAAGTATTGATGCTACAATGGGTGAGTGGCAATGGGTATCAACTCCACAATATTTAAACTTCGACCACGTACTTGGCTATCCATATGTCGGCGATGGAATTAGAGCTATAACATTCCACAACTTTGACGCAAATTCTAGTTATGTCCCAATTTACGTGGAGGGCAATACAACTGGTGCAACGGTCACTATTAGAACCAAATCAAAATATTTAACTTCAGTTGATTACCCATTTGCACAACTTGTTATAGCAGGCATCACTGACGGCATTGGTGGATACATTTGGGTAGACACAACAACGATAGTTACCATGAGCGTGCCTTATAGTGTTTTGATTGAACAAAATGTATATCTAGATTGGGCAGAGGAGAATGGTGGTCAAGGCGATGGCACAACCGAGTACAGTGAAGTGCAAACTTGGGATATGACTGCAAACAGTGACCGAGTATATAATACTGAAAATGCTCGACAACTTGCCGGGTCAAGCAATGGAGATTGTCAAACAGTAGTTTATTTTGGTTCAAACTACAAGTACTTCGGTATTAGAAAAGATGATTATGGACTTATTAGTGCTTCTAAGATTACTGGTGTTGCTGCTACTAGCGGACTTCAAAAATACATCTCAGTAGTGGGCGAGAACAACTACTTTGTTATAATGAAAGCGGTTTATTCAACCAACGCGTCTCCGTTCTATAAAATGGGACTAATAAGCTCTCCTAACATAAACAATATCAAGTACACAATTCAAGTAAATGCTTTGTCCATAGCAAGTACAAACAATGGACAAGCGCTTGTGCCTAATACTTGGGCGTATGATAGACTTTTGCTTGCTGATTACATAAATGTTGGTATAAGTGGAAATTATGCTACTGGTGTTGTGCACATACAACATGATTCAACAGCGGCAAGACCTTTTGCTGTGGTTAATCCAAAAACAGGAGAGGGTTTTGGAAGTGATGAATATCAAATTTTGCCATATGAGTGTGTAAGATATCAAATCGCAACCATACAACATTATTCATTTGGGAGCAAGACAAATCCTATAACATCGGGTACTGTGGAGCCTATAATTTTTACCAGCACCATGCCTTTGTCTCAGGTAAAGGGCATAAGTGGTTTCTTGTATGATTCATCAAAATCTGGCGTTGATGCTTATTCGCCAATGACAACACAACCTGTGCTTAGTTCTTTCTCTAATGCGACAGGGGGATCATTGTCGGGTGTTACCTATCAAACAACTAATGGCTATAAATACACATCAAACTCATACTTTAAATATACCAAAACATTAACGGGATCCAATACGAATGGATGGCTATCAACTTTCAACTTCCCAGCAGTATCTGGATATGACTTTTTAGGCGTAGCGTGCTTGCCAATTAAGGCTGGACAAGAGTTGCTGGCTCCTACGCTTAGTGACATTAAAAATGCGATTTTGAAAAACCAATATATGTCTGGTGTTTATAGTTCGTCGTCAAATACATATTCCGTAGTTTCTCCATTCTATTCGTCCACAGTGTACTTCCCAGACGGGACCACTGCAACAAAAGATTGTTCCTATTACATTATTCCTTTGTATAAGGTAACTGAGGTTGAATTGACGGTTACCTATCAAGATATGGGATGGGATATGCCTTCTGTTGGTGGTAATGGTAGTAGTTATTTCAACATCATGGCTTACTATGGTGCTTATGGTAATGAAAGTAACCCTATGATGAGCGGAACCTCACAAACGATTCTTCCAGGGGAAACCGTTAATATTACAATTAAAGTACCTCAAACAGTTATTGCTAGGGACGGTTCTTACACTAGGTTAACAGTGACTAGTGGTGCTACTCATGATGTTTCGTACACTACAAGTGCACAATATGCAGCATCCCATTCTGGTGATGACTATGATCATTACACTTATACATTTACAATGCCTTCTGACAATGCGACACTTGCTATATCATTAGATTGGAAAGATTATGCAACTTCTCCTGGAAACCATCAGGCGCCTTCTTGGGCAGGTTATGCTAATATTACGGGTAAGGGTACCAAAGCAGATCCATATATCATTAACGATGCAGAGGGGCTGGCATACTTCATGAGTAAAAATGGAGGAGCCGCTCATCCAGGCGGAACAGTAAATGTTGAAAGTTCCTACGTTGAACTTGGTGCCGATATCTATATGGCAATTGATCCTAATGGTAACTATGTAGGTAACCCTACGGGGACAGGTACCAATTACGCAAATTATGGTCCTAGAATAATCTACAATAGTATAAGAACATTTAACGGACACTTTGATGGAAAGGGACACAGAATTTACAATTACTACTCCGATAGATTCTTTGAGACACTTGGCGAGGGCGCAAGTATTTCCAATGTAATATTTGTTGATCCATTCTTCTATAGCCTAGAAGATGGTGGTGCTTACTTTATTTTTGACATAGCGGACAATGTTTCAATTACGAATGTCGGGCTTGTTGACACTAATGTTGCCTACAATGCAGATGGCACAAGCATAGGATACGACGGAGATACTTTGTATCCTTATGGTATACGAAACGACGAAGGTACTCTTAATGAGACATATTACGATGTTAAGTCCACAATGCCAGTAGGTTTAAATGGCGCATATGATGGTGGCGGAATTTTTGGTGGTGCCACCGAAGGAATGTTTGGAGTAAAAATTGACAACTTCTTCTGCAATATTCCACTTATAGATAACGATGGTAGTGTTGGAATAGGTTGTACAAATGCAGTAATTTCCAATTACTACTGCACAAGCATTGTTGATTGTGTTGAAGCAAACAATGTCAATCTATCTGCATCGGAAATTACCAATTCGACAATTGCATTGAGATTAAAACCAGAATGTAGCATTCAGTCGGGTATTAGTATGACAATAACTAATATGGACAACGGAACAGCCGGTAGCGTCTCAAACAACTACGGCAATTACTTCTTGCCAGCAAACTATATTTACAGTGACTGGAACTTTATATACGACCTTGCCGAGTTGGCTGGTAAAAGCGATACAGCCGCAGCCGCAGATAAAATAATCGCAAGAGTATTTAATATTCCTGAGATGTATTCTAGTACTTATTCAATGGGTGGTACAACTTGGGATCTTGGCAATACAAGTCAAATTCAAGAAGAGTATGACAACATCGCGGCAAGTTATTTGACTCCATTTAATTACGATGGTTTGTTTATTCCATTGTTTAGACCTCTTACCTTGGCGGGATTATACCACATAGTAAGCAATGGATATGATGACGACTTTATGCTTATCAATGAGAGAGCGCAAAACAATCAATATCAACCATATTCAGTTTCTCCTTTGGAAGATTCTAGTAGATGTTATCGACTAATTAACACCACTTGGTGGACTGTTATTATGACACAAGATGAAAGTAGTGAAAATAGTCCATGGGCCGGAGCAAATGTTGATCAATACGCAATGGATTATTCGACCACAACAGTTCCTGTAAAGAGCCTTCCTTCAACTAGTTGGATACACAAGAGCTTGTTTGGAAAGGATAGAAATCCATTTACTGGTGAAGAAGAATACAACCTCGATGGTTCGATGACTGAACATCCAGTATTTGCTGACCAGTTCAACTTGGGTATGCCTCTTCTTTCAATGGGTGGAATGAGTAACGATATTCCAGCAGTTAATATTGTTGCTGGTATGGCAAGAGACCCCAATTGGTCGTTCGGTTATGATAGGGCGCTTATGGCAAACTATCAGGTTATGTATAGTACTGATATTATTAGACTAAGTGATTGTACTATGAAGTACGATAGTGGTATTGGATGTTATTATGAAGTGCCAATAGGTGGTACAACATATAAGTTCTATCAAGATTGTACATTTACCTACACTGGTTCTTGGAAATACGACTACAACGGCACTATTTTCTTGAATCCATCTGTTGCACAAATGTATTATGATAACGCTAATGATAAATTCGTACTACCAAACACCAGCAAAAGTTCTATTTACAACATTAGTGGCACAAGAAAAGTAACTAATGAATACTACGTTAAGATGGACAAATTCTTTAATGGTAGACTATATAATAGTTCCAACGCAGTAGTGGATAAATTAGATGGTAAATTCTACTATTCGTGGGTATATGATTTATTAGATGTTGATCATCTATCTGGTGGAACCGATGGTGATATTACCGAGGTAATCGCAGGTACTGCTGGTTATGGTCAGACCGCAACCGAAATGCATTATAACTATGGTTACTATGTTGATGGTGTGACTTTCACAACTGCTTATACTAACTTACCTAACAACTTCTATCCTAATAGTTCATTAACTGACATGTGTCCTAGTCTACAAGTGGTTAAATACTATTACGATGGTGTTAATTTCCCAACGGTTAATAGATATAGCGCATACCAATTGCTTTCTTCGGCTAACCCAAGCGGGGTAACTGCGGGCATTGGAAATGGTATACCGATATATGATTACGCGCATGATAATCCTCAATCAGACATAATTTTAAGACCTATAATTTTGTCGCTACAAGGTGGCGGAATGATTGGTGTTAAGACAGACGAAATGGATTCTGAAAGCAGTTATAAGGATTACTATGCTAGCAATGATTATGTAACTATCACAAAAACAAAGAGTGCTGGTGGTTACACTAAAATGCAAGCAACAATTAAGGATACATATAAATCCTTATACATTAAAGACATTATTGTTACTTACAATAGAGCAAAAGGAAGTTATCTATCGACTCCAACCACTGTTACAATGTCGGCTACAATAAACAAAACGACTGGGGCTATTACTCCGGCACCAGTAACGACAACTACACTCGGTCTAAATTCAATCGAATTTTCCGCAACATCGACTGCTAAGGACTTCTCCTTGCAGTATAATGGTACACTTGGCAGTGTAATGCACATTCAAGTTGTACTTGGTGTTAAGAACAAGGTTGAGTTGAGTAATCCTACGAACTTTGCGTTTACGGCGGACGGAATGAGTGTGACAAATGCGACAGAGTACAGGCTGGTTACATTCGGCAGTGACGGAAGTACCGGGTCGGTAAACTTTAACGAAGAGTTTACGTGGAAAAACCCTAATGGTAAGATATTGAAATCAATGCTTGTAAACAGCACAACAACTATCAATCTTCCTACAACCACAACGGATACCAGTGGAATATTGAGATACAACCTAGATTTGGCATCGTATATCAATGTTCAACAGGATTATATTCTTACCTCGTTTGATTACGAAGCAACTGGTCAAACGCTTACTGTGCAATATGCAACAGACGGCAACACCAGCATTCAACATTATTTCAGACATACTCCAACAGGTGCGAGATTCTCAGTTTTAAATAAAGCAGGTACTCAGGTTATCGCTAGTAATGTTGAACTTACATATGACTCTGTCAACAAGGTTTATTCTGCAACATTTAATATACCTAATGGCACAGAAGTAAGTATTGGAAGTTCTAATACTTTTGATGATGGATATATGCTACGAGCAACTGATGGTAATTACTACTTATATAGGCTTGTAATGGGAAACCTTTCATCAGGTTCTCAAAACAATAGTTATCATGTGGTAGGTGCTATAAACACAGCTACAACAGTTAATGTTTGGTTTATTGAACAAGTGTATGTTAATGCGAAAATTACAACAACTGGCGAATATAGTGCCTATAAAGATACATCTAGTATTACACCAAGTGTATCTATTGGAAATAGAACTGCCTATATTTACAATGGTATGACAGCAACAAGTACTCATGTGGTTGGTGACCCTTTGAGTAGTGGTTGCGTTGATTATAGTTCGACACCTACAATCACATGGACACATAAATCTCTATCTGGTATTTCTGGTAAAACCACTGCTGATTTGTGGACAAATAATGGAATTAGTACAGATGAATATGCTTATGTTTCTGGAATGAATGCTTCGCACTCATATGCAACTAAAACGTCAACAAGCGATACGTTGTCAATAACACTTGATAAGGTTGCACCTTTTGTTACTTCAAAAGATTATGTTGTATCCCTTAATTTGGCTTATAAAGAATATACGATTAGGGTTAAGATTGCAAATGCGGATATAAGAGAAAACAATCCTGAATATACACCTTCGGTATTTGCATACGGCAGTGATTACACCAACTATACATACTATAATGGAACATCTGCAACAACGACATTATCTGGATTGGATACAAGCACAACACCTTATACTCCTGGCCCAACAGGATTAACAATTGATGGTATTTATACAAACACTAAGGTGTCTTCTGCTTATGCTGTTAAACTAACCACAACTACTGAAAAAACAAAAGCGGATGGCTTAAAATATTACGACCTAGATAAAGATGGATATCGTGTATACACTGTTGCAGCGGGAACACAGATATTTGTAGTGAGAGGGGACGTAGCAGATGGTGCATATACAGAGAAAATTTCAAGTATTACTTCAAATCCTGGACTAGATAACGAACAAAACTATGAAACATCTGGTCAACAACGCCACGGTGTATATGGATATGTATTTGGCAAGGTTGATATGTACTTTACATACTTCCCAGCATTTACCGTGAATAGCGTGGCAGAACTTAAAGCCACATCGAAATATGCTACAGATAAAACGGGTACAATTCTAGAAAACCAAAAGTTGTACGGCACAACCAAATATGGCGGTGCAATGATTGGTGCTAAACAAACTAATAGCGATACTACAATTTATTACGAAAAACAAACTCCAAATCCATTTGTTCAGTCTGACGGATTGTACATTTACAATTGTGGCAATACAATGTATATAACATACAGTATCCTTGCTACAAGTATGAGAGGTTTGACGTTCAAAGGATTTAACATTGGCGACGGATATACATCACAAAGTGCGACTGCCAAAACATCAAATATTATGGTGGGCGAGGGTGTTACAACCACAACATCTAAATCAATCACTGTATATTATGATGTTGTAAATAATCGCGGTGAAGTTACGGGTAAAATGGCTATGACTTACAAAGTCACCCTATCACAAGAGACGATTTCTGGCAACAGCGTTTATACATATACGCTTACCTACAACATCGGATTTAACACAAGCGACAAACTTCCTGAAAAAGATGTAACAGGTTTCCAAAACAACATTGTGTTTACAGAGAAAACCAATGAGTTGGAACTTGCGAGTGCAAGATTTGACGCAAGCGGAAACGTTGTAAACGATTATACCAATGCCGTATACTATCAATTGAAAGAATATAGTGACGCTAATTACTCGGAGGGCGTGACATCTGTTGGCGAGGCAATTGATTGGACACACATTACTTCTGGATTGAAGGTTACGCTTGGATACTTTGGAAGATATGTGCTTCTTGGCAATATGAAAGCAGAAAGTACATTCCGTACAAGCAACGCTAACTACGAACTTCAAAACATGGACGTTCCTACAATCGCAGGCAACTTAAAATATGCAAACGTTTCGATCAGCGGAGCATACTCCACAAACGGAACAAGCGGTGTTAAGTTTACAAATGTTGCTGAAAACTCAAAACTTACTGTTAAGGTAGTTAAACTTGTTGGATTTGATGATTCTAAGGTTAAACTTCAATACTGGTCTTGGAAAGAGTATGGATTAGATGGATCGACATACTATGAAGATGGCCGTTTTGGATCGTTGGCTACCATTACGGGCGGTTCTAATTACAGCGGAACAACCTTGACAATTTCGGGTACGCTTGGATCTGACGATACCAAAGTGGAAGTAACAATTAGCGGATTTAATAGCAATTCATCGCTAAATTCTTTGATGGTGAGAGAGGACAGCAAACTTACATTCACCATCTCGCAAGGAAGCAAGTTGTTCTATATGAACTCTTCAATGGGTACACACTATGGCGATAAATACAAAAATGCTAGTGCACCTACCAGTTCTTGGACTGTTGGCGACTATGTCGCTAACGGTACAGATGGTGCAACATTCTCACTTACTCCTACATCATCAGAATTATCGTTAACGCTTACTTGGTTTGAAAAAGTGTATAGCGTAGTTGTTGAAGACAACGAAAATGCGACGACAACTCCTTCTTCTTCGGGTTCCCCATTTGTTAAGGGAACTTGGAGTGGAAGTGGAAGCAGTTACTCTTGGGCTGATAGCAGTACACAAATGGCTACTCCTAAGGGTAAGGCTTACACCACAACTACTGGCTCAAAATATACATTCGACGCAGACGTTGACTACAATATTATCTTTATTGATGGCAGTGGCAACATTAAGGGCAGTAGTGGAATGAATAGCGGTCTTAGAACTATTACAATTACGTGGAAGGACGCTGGTAAAAATGCTCCTGCTGGATTCTATGTTGTTGTAAATTCTACAAGTGCATCATCATTTAAGATAAGGTCCACACCAATGTTTAATGGTATGTCGAAAACCATAAGAGTGGGGTCGCTAAAAGACGGCGCTCCTGCAAGTAGTAATGATATGGCATTTATGACCATTGGTGCTTACAACAAACAGTTTACTGGTTGGGAAGTTACAGGTAGTTCAACCATAACCTCAGACTACGACAAAGCGTCTCAAACAGATGTCGTAATCAATGACAACTGCACATTGACCGCTCAATACGCAAGTTACTTTGCATTGAAGAATAGCGAAGGAAATCTTATCTCAAAATCAGATAATACAGTTACATCTTCTACTACGCATACAACCGAGTCGCGAACAAATGCGGGTGGAGTTCTTAAATTTACTGCACCAAGCAGTGGCGCAAACCCTAACGGGCTATGGCTTGCTGGAACATCGTTTGTAATTGCAGTCCCTGGAAGCACTCTTGAAACTAAGAATTTCTCAGTTACTGTTAATGAAGGCTACAACTTTGGAGGCTGGAAGTGGAATGGCGCATCTATCACAAAAAATGAGATGTCTATTTCGGGAGATACCACTATCACGGCATCATTCAGTGAAAAGACCTACACTTTAACACTAATAGATCCTACGCCAAATGTGGCTGCTGATTTGAAGATTAACTTTGAGGATACTTACGCAACAGCACCTACGGGGAATACATCTACAGGGAATATTACGTTTACAGTCGGATATTTCTCAGATGTAATTGTTGGTATTACAAATCTCAACTCAGCGTATAGATATAAATCTTGGATTATTACAAGCGAAAGCAATGTTGGGTCGGCTACAAAGACTTCTACATTGTGTGAAATACAAGGATTTAGAGCAAACGTTTCAGTTACTGCACAATTTGATGCGTTGATTGAAATCCCTACTACTGGTGATGACATTAAACTTACACTTCAAAGATACTTTGACAGGAGTGTTGATGGTAAACCTATAAATATCACTCAGACAATCTCTGGTGGCAATGTATCATTCAACGGAAGCAATACGCTTACTATGACATTTGCAACTTATCAATCAGTTGCTGGTAATAGCACCAAATATGGCACTGTTACTATCACAATCTTTGATAAAACAAATACAATTACTCAGGTAGGCAGTAAATACTATGGCGTTGTTGGCGATACACTAGCAGTCACTGTAAAAATTGCTGAAAGTGATAAATTGGAATTTGTAAGTTTCAGTGGAATTACAAACTTTGCTGGTACGGCTAGTGCTAACGTGTACACTGGTACATTAAGCACAGACACGACCAAGAAATTAAAATTAAATGTTAACTTGAAAGTTAAACAAAACATCACTCTTGCCAAAGAAGGCAACCTAACTGGTGGATTTGTTCAAGGAAACAACAATTTTGTAAACAGCATTACGGTTACCGAGGGTGGCAGTATTACAATTAGAGTAAAAGAAGAAGCATCAAACGCTAGTGGTGTAAACCACAAGTTTGTGGCTTGGTTGTACACTCCAAACTATGTAATCTTCAACAATACTGACTATACAATTCAAGCGGACGACACTGTAACAGTAGGCACAACTAAATACTATGTAAATCGCACTGACGGCAAGGTATATACAAGTTATGATAGTGCAAATGACAAATATACCAACGAAGCAAGCGGTTACATCTACAAGGCTATCTGGTTTGGGGAAAAGGGTTTCAGTGGACGTTACACTTTTGATTCTTCTCATGGTATGACATTTGACTATTCTTCAAATGATTCTTGGTATACCGCAGGATTTAGCGCGTTTGCTACAAGAGTTGGGCATTATGTTGCTAAATACGGCGAGGCATACAGATTGGTTAGCGATATGGTTACGCTTGACAACAATGGCGAGGCAAAATCGCTTGTTGGAAACGACAATACTGGCAATATTACTAACACTGGAACAATTAAGTTTAATAAAGATGGTACTTACCTAGATGGTTCGAGCATCACTCTTACTTATATTCCTGCAACAGATACTCAATACCGCTTTGTTGGTTGGTACAAATACCCACTAAAACTATCAGGTGGCAAATATGTTATCGATGGTTCTGCAACTGGAACAAATGTTAGCGGTGCAACGACCTATACATTTGAGGCTTCTAGCGAACTGGCAACTGGTTATGGCTATGTGGCGGTACTTGACGCTCCTGCAACAATCTTCTTTGGCCCATCGGCTGGTGGAAAATTAAATTCTACATCGGTTAGAGCAGTGTACAAGGTTGAATCTGCGGATAATGGAATTATTACAGCGCAGAGTAGCGTGGCAGAATCCATTACAATCGGAACAACATCTTATCCGGTTGAAAACGGAAAAGTAACTATAAATGGCACTAATCACCCAGTTACGGAAGCAAGCACAATTTCAATTACTTCTTCCGCTATTACCGCTAAGGGCGGAACAGTTAAAATAAATGGTGTGACTTATGTGATTGACACCACAATAACCGCAAAGGTTGTGAGTGGCTTAAGTTATACACTTACAGACACACTTACATATGACAAAAAAGAAGTTAGAATTATAAGCGTTGTTAAAGATGGAACTGACACAACATATACGGCAGTTACAAGCGGATTTGGTGGGGCAAACCTTACTCATACACCTAGCGCAAGCAGTAGCACCAATGTTGGTGTGGTTTACGAAAAGGAGTATTACGTAACTATTCCTCCTACATCTTCCGCAATCATTCATACTTACAATGCTAGCCCTAGCACAATAGTTAGTGGACTAGCGGGAGCAGTTTATTCTGCACAAGAGACCACAAGCGGAACTGTTAATGGAACAACAGTTGATGGCAAAACATATTACAGAGCAGATACTTGGGCAAGGTTTATATATACAGATCTACCTACGGGATTTGTATTTAGCCGTTGGGAAGTTAAATTCAATGGCGCAACAACTTGGTCTCCTGCAACAGCAGAAGCGGGTTCTGTTGACCCTAGCACAACAGCGCTTTGGATTAAGGTAACTAGAAACATTGACGCAGTTAGAGTAGTAATTGAAGAAAAGGTAAGAACAATTGATTCGGCTATCAAAGTTGTGTTTGGCACGAGCCCATCGTTCACTGAAACTGATGCAGTACTTCCTAATACAACAGTTACTAAGACTCAAACCACAAGTGGTTCGACCGCAACTGGTTGGGCATTCACAATTACCGCTCCAAATGTTGGTAAATTCGAAGTGACTACCGATTACAAAGACGCTATGCCTGACACTGGCAAAGTTTTGCTTGGTTACTTTGGTAAGTTGACCGTAAAATACACCGATAATTCAAACGGAGCATACGCATTCCGTGGTTTCTTCGGAAACAACACCCTTACACCTCCTACTGGAAATTCTCCTTGGAGTACAACATATCTTGGAACGACAAATATAGCTAGCGTATATGCATACGTTCAAAAACGTATCACTATCATCGTTAAGGCTATGGCACTTGGCAATGGTGCAGTCGACACTGGAATTGTAATTAAAACAATTACAATAAACGATGGAGAAAAGGGATCGCTTGACTTCGCTACTAAGAACGCAGATAATACGACCTACACGTATCAATATCTAAGTTCGAGAGCGTACGAATTCCTACAATTCGTAAATAAGTCATTTGTCGCATTTAATAACACTGCATTTTATAGCAAAACCAACTCGACTTCGGCAGACGACCCTGGCAAATACAATTTCTACACTTTGCCAGATAATAAGTTTGCTCCTAAGACCACAATCAACGAGGCAAACCCATATCTATTAGAGGTTTATCCAGAGAGTGGTATTGGAAAGAGTTATGCAAATACTACCTACACATTCTATGCAGCATATGTTCCTATTTTGGCTACGGTTAACGTTGAGGCAAATCCAGTTACTGGTGGCGACATTACGATTAACCGCAGAGGACTAGAATCAAAATTCCAAGGCAGAACAGCAACATTGTCTGAGGTTTGGCTTGGTGAGACAATAAATATTAAAGTTACTCCTAAGACCGACGCAAACGGCAACTTGTATTTATTTGACAACTGGACAACTACTGGCAACAACATAATCGCTGACCCTAACGCAGAATCTACGATTTTATATGCTGGAACCTCAGGTTCGACAGTTAAAGCAAACTTAATTCAACAAGTTAAGTTTATAGTAAAATCCACCGACATTGTTGAAGATGCTGAGAATTGCAAATCGGTATACTTCACAGTTGAACAGTGGGTAGAGAATGTACAAGAGGACGCAGACAAAACTGGAACAACTACCACGGTTGGAAGTTGGGAAGCAATTGCTTCTAGCACAACTGACGATCCAAAAGATCTAGAAATTTTGGTTAAAGTAGGTACTAAGATTAGAATTGTCTACAACGGCATTAAAGAAGGTCATTACTTTGACGCATTGTACAAAGTTAAAGGGGAGACGACTACTAAGTTGACCCTTACCGACATAACGCTTACCGACAAAGCTTACACTATTGAATCGTTCCCACTTGCAGATAACGGCGTGGAGTTTAACTTTAAGGCTGTTCCTTATGTTACAATCAACGCAAATTCAAGCCCAATCAACGCTAGCAAGACAGTTGCTCGTACAGTTGTAAACATTCCTGAAAGCACTTCATTCCCTAAGAGTGGCACAGGAACAGGCACAGTTACTCTAAACGTTGAGTACAATCAGTCTGTTACTCTAACCGCTACTGAGGTAACTGGTTGGACATTCGCTGGCTGGTACAACGGCAATACGCGTCTTACAACATCGCTTACTTACACATACAATCCTACCGCAAGTGCAACGCTTACGGCTAAGTATGTTGGAAGTTCGCACAATCTTGATATGAGCGCGGGTGGTATTGGAACAATGTATGTTGGAACAAGTGCTACATCGTTTGACTTGACCGACCCTAAGAAGGCTGGTTCAAGTTATGTGATAAGCACAGCAAATTCTAACATCTACTTACTATCTAAGACCGAATATGGTCACAAATCCACAACTTTGAAATACAAGAATGGCACAGGCGCTTACGTTACTGCAAGCCCAATGGCTACAAAGTATGCAGTTAAGGGATTTGTATATAAATACCAAGATAATGTTGGAACCTATACATATGGCAGAACCTATTATGTAAAAGATTCTAAGGTTTACAATGATTTGGCTTGCACATCGGCAGTAAATTCTACCGCATTGAATGCAACCACAATCGCTACTGCGAGCGTAACTATTAAGGTAAGTTCGAGTGTATCGCTTACTTACAATCTTGTGTCTTATGACGTTTACGAAATCCCAACGGCGGGCGTTCAAACAACCATCACTGTTGCATACAAGAGCAACACTTGGATTGACGACGGAAATTACACAACGACCGACTTCACAGGAAGCGGAACTTACGCAGATCCTTACAAGATTACATCAAACAAGGATTTGGCAAGACTTGCTTACCTAAGTTATACAGCGAGCGATTACGCTACTAAATACGCTTCGGCTTACTTCACAAATACTACATCAAACACACACATTTATCTATCCGACGACAAAACAAGCAACAACGAGTTCTTGTGGGTACCTATTAAGAACTTCAATGGTACATTCAGAAATCTATCTGTTAGAACCTCGTTTGTATTCGGCGCTAAAAATTATATTGATAGCACAAATTCGACACTAAGTTCGCTAGAAACATCGGCAACGATTTTCGAAGAGACTAATGGTGCTAAGTTTGACTCTCAACTACGAGTTACATCGTTTAACTTTACAGTATTTAACGGAACTAAATCTTACGCGGGATATATAGGAAAGGCGATCGATACATATACAAATTACTTGTATACAAATCGTACAATCGTATTTGCTCCTGTCAACTCCGTAGTCGGAATTTACTCCGCATACCTTACTGGTGGTGTGGTTAACTACGTTTTCAATGCTAACAACTGGATTTACTTACTAGATTCTGATGGAACAGATGGCAGAACAAGTAGTATTGGTGGACTTGTTGGTGTTGTTAACAAAAACGGCACTAAGACTTACACCAACTTCGACAACAAGACTGCTAATGTGGTTATCGGTAATGGTTATGTTCAATCGTTCATAAGGATTAACGACACATACAAGTCAAACACAACACAAATCCACTTGACACACACTGTTGCAAACAATCGTATCAACCTTGGTACAATGGTTGGAACAGTAGAGAGCGGAACAGCGCTAACACTATACAATATATGGCAAAACCCAAGTTACAATTATGTATATGCAATGAATGCAACCACAGCAACCACTGTATATCACGGAATTGTAGCAGGTTACAACGCAGGTACAATCGACCTTGACACATCGGTGCTTAATAATACAAGAGTCGCTACAACATCGTCTAACACCAATGTCACACTTACAACTTCTGCTTCTAAGTTGCAAGGTAATGCAGGCACATTCGATGCAACATCAAGCATTATGTATAACAGCACATTGTCAAACGCTGGTACGACTGTAACAAACGGTTATGGTGCTAAATACTACTATTCGACAACGGGAACATCAAGTTATCTACAAGATAACGCCAATGCAACCGACGCTCAGAAGATTAGTACCATTATGAAAAATGCCGGCTTTGATTTGAATGGATATTATAGATATACGTCGTACAAAGCAATTTCCAGTGGCACAGTAACAGAGTATAAGAGATATTCGTCTATGGTTGCCGAGATTGCTTATAACCCAATCTTCACAAGTGGCAACACAAACACCGATGCAAACAACTCAGAGTTTGGTAAAAACCTAGTTATCGACGGCACAACCTTAAAACCTGCTAGCCCAGCACAATACTTGTATGCTATGTACTTGTTAAATCAAGGCACAACGTATACTCGTGTTGAACTTCAATGCGACATTGATATGGCTGGCGTAAGTAGAGGTAGCGACAGCGGAGTTTCTTCTTTAAATAGTTCGACATATTTCAGACAAGGTACACCGAGAGAAATTCCAGCAAATAAGGTTGTTGACGGAAATGGATATAGTATTAAAAACTTTGGTTCATTTAATAGCATTTCTTTATACAGCACAATAAAGGGCACTGTTGAAAACTTGGTAATTGATTCGTCTTACATCGTAAGACTCACTGCAACAAATTTGGGTATATTGGCTAACAACATTCAAGGTGGAACAGTTAGAAATGTCACTATTAAAAATAGCACCCTTAATATGTTGGCTGCGACCGGAAGCGACACTTTCGCTTATGGTACAATCGCAGGTACAATTTCTGGCAGTGCTAAGTCGACAATTAGTCGTTGTGAAGTGATTGACACTGTGATTAAACACACTGACAACAACACCGAAACAACATTTAACGCTAACTCGGACAACAAATGGAATCCATTCCTTGGCGGACTTGTTGGTAAAACAAGTGGCGAGTCTGCAGTTGAAATTAGCGAATCCTCGTTCGTAGGAAACATTGAAGTTTACGGCAATACACCTGCAAAGGCGGGCGGATTGGTAGGTAAGGTTCTAGGTAAGGACACTTCGAATAGGATTACTATCAAAAACTGCTATGCTCGTGGCGAATTTATCAACCGCAGTACGGTAAGTGCAAATGTTCTATTTGGCCCAGTTGGATACTATGCAAACTACGGCAACTTCAATACAGTCTATATCGCTATGTCCGTAACAGGCGCAACCAAAGCAAGTGCACGCACTTACGCTGGTGGCGGTGGAACAATGGGCTTCTCGGGATTGGTTATCGCATCTACTGCAACAGCAAGTACCTCGACAGATGCTTCTTGTTCGGTTAAGAGCCTTGCTCAGATGGCAACAAATAGCTCCGACATCTATAGCCGTACACATTACGACTTTGATAAGGTTTGGGCTTGGAAGTCGGGTATCAACGACAACTTCCCATACTTAAAAGCAAGCGGTAATATGTATTATGTTTCTCTAAATTACACCACAACAGGCACAGTAGACTACACGCTTAAAGCGACAGACGGTACAACTGAGTTTGATTATATTGTGGGTACAAATTCGAATACCTATTGTATCCCATATGGTCAAGCATCAGCACACGTTATCTCCACTGTTGGCACTGGCACATGGCAAACATTTAGTTCTGCAACAGCAGACGGCACACAAGCATTCACTGGTGAGTACGTTACAAGAACAACAAATCCACTTGACCTTATCATTAACGAAAACCACTTGATTGCTGAGTACGTTTTGACATTTAAGTACGAAGTTATTGAATACTACATTCTTGCCGATGGCAATAATGGCTTTGACAAATCTGATCATACCTTTGCTGGTACTGTTACAGCATCAAGCCCTGTTAAATATGGCGATAGCATTGCTATTACAGCCAAAACAGATAGCCCAAGTGGCGACACTGGTTATTCGATTAACACAAGCAAGGGTCTAAGTGGTTGGACAATGTATGAAAACTTGTTTGTAGAGGGTAACGTTCAATATGTAGGTAATTCAGTAGGCAAAACATTTGATATTGACTTTATTACCAATTCGTTTGATCCACCTGAGTTTACGGCTGGTGATTATTATCCTAGGATAATATTGAATGCATCGCCATTTACTCCTGGGCATACATATCGTATTTACTTCAAAACTTGCAAATCGACTAGTGAAAATGCTGGAATTCAGGTGCAGTTGTTCTCCAACGATGCCAGCGAGACTCTTCTAAAAGAATATGATGCTATGCAATTTGAAAAACTACATAATAAAAATAGTAATATTTACTATTATGAGTTTACTATTCAATCTGGCATACAAGCACCAGTAGTTCATATTGTATTTAAAGGCTTGGGCCCAACAGGCGAGACGATGGACTTCTCACTAGGTGGTATTGGCATATTTGATATGGATAGCCCGATGAATGCTATAGGAACTGTAAACGGAGTAACAACTTCTAATGGTAACACTAATAATAGCGTACTAAACTTTACAGTAAACTCAGTTAATAAGTCTTACCTATATATGGCAAACTATGTTGACACTTACAGAGTTGGTGTGACAAACAACGGGCGCACGGGCTGTGGCACAACATTTGTTAAGACATCTACAACAGGTGCTACGATAAATGCTACTGACTTTAATCCTAATAACACCGTTGTACTATTAAAGATTACTTATCCAAACGATAGTCAGGTAAGTAAGATTAGGTACAGAGGTACTCAAATTTACGACAAAACAACAGGTCTGACCGATTCGGCAAAGAACACCTACGAGGTTATAAGCGAAACCCTAAGCGGTTCGACTTATACAATGTACGTTAAGTTCGTTCTAAGCGGTTCGACTTACGGAACATCTACAAGTTCCACAACAGGCTATTACGTTGAGTTTGAAAGCCGTACAATGGCTGGTACAATTCAAAATGCTTACCTTGATAGTTTTGGCAACACCGGAAACGGCACAGTCAAAGCATACAAGGGTTCGGCTACTGGCACATTGTTAAATACCATTACTGGTGACGATTCCGAAATTTACAATGTAGTAGGAGTCGCAAGTGGCGATACAGTTACTGTGGTTGCTACAAGCGCAAATACTCGTTGGAAAGTTGGTTCGATTACAGTTAATGGCGAGAAAAGAGACTTGAAAATATCTGGTCAAACCGCAACTGCAACTTACACAGTTGGCACCGAGTCATTCGAAATCAAAGTAAATTACGCTCCAAATTATTGGTATGAAATTGATTCGACAGGTACAACACCTTCTACTTACTATAAATCTTCCGATAAATTAGAGGCATTTACATGTTTGAGCGGAACTGATTCGTCCAATAAGGGTACTAAATATGATCCATTCGTAATTGATACTCCTGGTAAGTTGGCGATGATGAGTTACTTGATCAACACTCAGGCAACTTATACCGCAAATGGCACTACTAAAAATTATAGTTCGGCGTGGTTCAAGATTACTAAGGACATCGATATGAGCGCATATATGTGGATCCCAACAGGACTTTACGATGGCTTAAACGATAGTGGAGCGGTTGTTGGCAAAACGGGTTGGGGTGTTGCTGGAATTATATCTGATGAGCACAGCAGTATCAAAAACGTTTACGTTTATGATACTGACACTTACAGAACCAACTCCAACAACTACACTGCAATGTTCTACAACCTAATAAGTCTAAACAATGTCGGATTTGAAAACATCAACGTTTACTCTGACAAGTATCGCGCAGCCGGAGTTGGATACTATGTATCTAGTGGCAATGCTTCATTTGTTACTGTTAAAAACACGACTATCAATTCTGCTTACAATGGCTCGCTTCTAAGTGCTTTCGCTGTTGAAATAGTGGCAGTACAACTTACAAGTATGAGCATTGTAAACTCTACATTTAACGTTACTGACAATGTCGCTTCGTTTAGCATAAGGACATTATCAAATTTCGTTAGATATGCTTCGATTGTTCAAGACTTGTTGATATATGGTGTAACTTCAAATAGCACATCGAAAATCAACACATCGCAATCGACGCTTGTAACTTACGCAAACACAACGGGTGCAACTTACAGAAATGTGGTTGTTCACGCAAACGGCTTGCTTGCAAGCACAACATCTTCTAGATACAACATCTTGGGTCTTATGACCGACAATACTGTTGTTGAAAACATCTTCGTATATATGACCGCTTCAAACCAATACAGGCTTTCAAACGGTACGAGCATTGTTTCGTTCAGTACAGCAAACAGCGTTTCGTCATTCACAGGATTAGACTTTAAAAACTCTTGGGCACTAAGCACTAGCGGAGTGACAGGAGGGGTTATAGTCGAACCTAAGATGTACAAGGTTAGCGTGCTTAACGCTAGCGTTGGTAGCGACATCTACTATCTAGGATTCAAACATAGCACTTCGACATCGCTAAGCGGTGCGGGCACTAAGGCAAGTCCATACTTAATTTCTTCCGAAAACGACTTATTCGCATTCGCTAATATGATCAACACCGGCAAGTTTGATGGCACAGGAACCGCAATCAACGCGACATACAACGCTTCTGGCAAGTATTACAAGTTGACCAAAGACCTTGACATCAGCGGATACTTGTTTACTCCAATTGGAACAAATCATCTTCCTGCAACAGTTAATATCGAAAGTTCCAACTTCGAGTTTAAGGGCACTTTTGATGGCGATGGCCACGTTATCACAGGGCTTAGAGTGTTTACTTACAACACACGTTATGCTGGATTGTTTGGTAGAGTTGCGAGTGGAAATATTACAAATATCAACTTGAAAAATGTATATATCGTATCGGGTAATGCTGAATATACAGGTGGTATAGTTGGTTTCACTTCAAATGCAAACCTTGAAGGTTTGACAGTTGATGGACAAGTTTTGGGTAGAAATCTAGTAGGCGGTATCGTAGCATACTTTGGATTGACATCTGACAAATACATCGCAAACAGCGGTGTAAGCGGTTGGGTTCACTCTCTTGGTACTGCGGGCGGTGTCGTTGGACAAATCCCTGCTTTAACATCTGGTAGTGCAAGAACAGCAAACGTTCAGTACAGTTACAACCAAGCAAGCGTTGTTGGACGTGGTGGATTGGAAAGTACAAGTTATGCGTTAGGTGGTATCGTTGGTACAACCGATAACAACCAAGGAAGCGTGGTTCAGATCGTGATTTCCGATTGTTACAACACTGGAACACTTTACGGACACGGCGTAATTGGTGGTATTATGGGTAAACTAAACAATACCGTAATCAACAATTGTTATAGCGCTGGTACCATCTATGTTGACAGTTTAGCATACTGGAGCGGCACTCAAACACTTCTATCGTCAACAACTAATAATCCATTAACTGCTGGTAATTTCAGTACAACAAGTTATGCTTGGAACACTGCGGTAATCAGCAAGGTTGGTGAGATAGGTGGTTATGCAATGCAAAACAATGTGACAATAGTTAATTCTTACTATGTTACAAAACTTATCTTTGCAATCAATTCTAGCGGTAAGACAACACAAATCCCAGTTGGTAAGGCTGGAAACGCTGGAACAACACCATACGGCATAAGCACATTTACAGGTAAAGTGACTCCTGCTGTGTTCTATGTAAATGGAACGGGCGGACAGTCTGCGCTTAACCTAACAAATCAATTTAAAGCATACGACGGTTGGACACTTGATGAGAGTTTCAATGGCGGATATCCAACTCTAGAATGGGCAGTGGGCGAGACAGTAACATTTGTTAACAACAGCAAAATTACGACTCACACCTTGAAATCAACAGCATTGAGTCAAGGCAAGTCGATTAAGTCCACGGCGCTTTCTGCTACGGAAACAGACGTTAATACGACTGTTACAGTTAAGAAATACGACCTAATAGGAAACACTATTGAGATTGAAAACGGAAAAGTTGTTCTACCAAACAATGTATTCTACTTCAATGGAAAAGTTTACATTCCTAAAAACTCCACACTTGACTTTAACTTAGTTCCAGACGAGAATTACGTTATCGACAAGTCGGCTGTCAGAGACTACTACAATGGTAGCGTAAGTAGGGCGGATAATGATACGCACCTAAGCGAAAAGAGTGATGCTGATAAGACTGCTTACCTAAGTACATTTACTGACATTACAGGCGCTGATGGGGCTTATCAAATTACAGTTGATTCGAGCAAACAAGTTTACGTTGCAGTTAAAAACGACGTATTCAGCGTAACAATCAAGGCTATATTTGCTGCTGCTAATGACAAAACTCAAATCAACACGAGTGGAAACGAGTATCTAAACATTGTTCTTTACAACAAGAGCACCAATATGGCTTATGCCGACATCATCACAGCCAACGACACAGCGCAAACAGTTGTGTTTGAGGGATTAAATGGTGGTGACTACGTGATTGGCATATACGAGTCGATGTTCTATGAGATTGATAAGGATACAGACGTAAGTTATGTGGTTGGGTCAAATTCGAGCGTAAATATCGATAAGACTCCAAACCTTAATTACAAGATTGAGCTTGACAACTCAAAACTTGGCATTGTTATTACAGTTATCGTTACAAAACAGTACGATGGCTGGCTATATAACATTGGCAAAAGCGTTTAATTACGCTAGTCGTCAATAAGTCAAAAAAACCTTATTGTTTTGGTTAATTTGACCGAAACAATAAGGAGTATTGGCTTGTTAAAATCGGGTATAAGTGCTATAATATATCGGTGTTAAATTTGGGTGAAAAATCCACTTAATAACGCCAATAAATTTGGCATTTTAATGTATACAAAAAATGGAAAAATTTATTATTTTTGGTATAAAGAGATAAATTGAAATTTTAATTTTATTATGGTTTTTTGTTAAAATTTCAATAAATCCTTTATATATATAAAGAAAAAGTGAGTTAATTCTGCAAAATTGGGGTTAATAAACTTTTTCTTTTTTTTATATGATTTTAATGTGGGGATTATTAGCGTTAAGATTATTGGCGTAAAGTGCCAAAATTAAACCGCAATTAGACGACAAAAAAACACCAGCAAATTATCTTGCGGGTGTTTTTTTATTTCATAATTATTTTGTTTCTTTCTTAGTAGTCTTTTTTGCTGGTGCTTTTTTAGCAGTAGTTTCTTTGGTTGCGGTCTTTTTAGCGGTAGCCTTTTTAGGAGCGTCCTTAACTTCTTCTGCAACTTTTTCTACTTTCTCAGCCTTTTCTACTTTTTTAACAGTCTCTTTTTTAGGAGCTACTTTTTTGCTAGCTGCATCGTATGCTGCTGTAAGTCTAGCAATCTTTCTAGAAGCGTTGTTTCTATGTAGCACGCCCTTAGAGCAAGCGCTGTCAACATAAGCAATAGTGGTAGTAAGTTGAGCCTTAGCGCTCTCCAAATTTCCTTCTTCTAGTGCTTTGCGGTAGTTCTTGATATAAGTAGAGATTGTCGCTTTAATATAACGATTTTCAGATCTTTGTCTGTCGTTGGTAGAAATTCTTTTCTTTGCTGATTTAATGTTTGCCACTTTTTTTCTCCTTGTAAAAATTATTATATCCTTAATTCTTGCTGAATTATTTTAGCACATTATTTTTCATTTTGCAAGGATAATTTTAAACTATTTCAAATAATATCCCTATATTTTACCAATAATATTAAGAGTTAAGGGGATTAAATTTTGATTTCGGATTTAATTAGCGAACTAAACTCTGAGTTTTCGGTGTTTAAAGAGGGCGGAGACGAGATAAAACGCGGGAAATATGGCACCTGCATTGAGTCGTACAAGATTTCGACCGCAAGACAAGAAAAAATTTTTGGCAAAGAACGAGGCAAATACACTTTGCTATTTTTTCGCGATTTTTTGGAAAATGACAGAGCGCTTAAATACTATCAAAACACATTTAAACGCGCCTTAAAGGGCTATTTACCCGAAGTGGGTACAGATGATGTGATTTTGGTTGTTGGGCTTGGAAATCGCCATATTTCGGCCGATAGTTTGGGTGCAGAAGTTGTCAAAAACCTTGTTGTTACAAGAGAGATGAGCAAAACACTGCCTAAGGTGTGTGCATTCGCGCCATCGGTGCTTGGTCTTACGGGGATTGAAACTGCTGACACTGTTGAGGCGATTGTGGGCAAAATAAAGCCAAATATTGTGATTTTCGTAGATGCGTTGTGTGCGTCGCATTCCTCTCGCCTTGGCAAATCTTTTCAGATATCTGACACCGTAATTACGCCTGGCGACGGGGTTGGAAACGCGCGAAAAAAAGCCTTATTAAAGGGCGTGCGGGTAATATCAATTGGTGTGCCATTTGTGGTTTATTCAAGCACGTTTGTGGAGTGCGCGCTTGCCGATGTTGGGATTGACCAAAAAAGTGTTGACGACCAAAAACTTAAAGCCAAAATAAAAAAACTGACCGAAACAAATAGGAGTGAACTTGTAACCCTAAAAGACATCGAAGGAGCGGTTAAAAGGGCGGGGCGACTTATTGGCAGGGCTATTAACTCAACGCTACTCGGATTTGAACAATTGTAAATAAAAAACCATATAAAAGTATTGACCACACTAAAATAACATAAAATATACTATGAAAAAGTGGGTGTGGGTAATTTTGCTAGGTTGGATAGCGGTTTTTATTATTGTGTTTTCCACCATTTATCCAATAAAATATAAGTCAATAGTGTTAAGATATAGTAACGAGTTTGGGCTTACTCCCGACCTTGTTTTTGCTGTTATTAACGCCGAAAGTGGGTTTGATAAAACCGCAAAATCGGGCGCTGGTGCAGTGGGGCTGATGCAGGTTTTGCCGAGCACTGCAAGCGAAGTTGGCTCAAAACTCAATATGGCGGAAGTAGACTTATTTAGCCCAGACGACAATGTTAGAGTCGGGTGCTATTATTTAAGATTTTTGCTTGACAAATATGAGGGCGACGAAGTGCTTGCGCTTGCGTCATACAATGCTGGATACAATAATGTAAATCATTGGGTCGAAAATGGCTTTGACGGCAAGGCTGGGAATATTCCGGTAGAGCAGACAAAATATTATGTAAAAAAGATAATTCGGTACAAAAAAATTTATAAAATATTGTGTCATTAAAATTTGACAAAAATTTATTCAAAGTGTTATAGTGGATAAAATTGCTAAGTTATGGAGGGAGAGATGAGTGTTATATTTATTGATAGTGCGTGTGATTTAAGTCCGGTTCAAGCAAAAAAACTTGGGCTAGAAATTGTGCAACTTCCTGTAAAACTTAATGGAAAGGCAGTTGGCAAAAGCGACGACGCGTATAATCTTGCGTGTACAAAACACGATGAGTTGAAACTAAATGTTGATAAACAGGATTTTATAAAAGCGTTTCAGCAATATCTTGATAACGAAGAAAATATTTTGTATCTTAGCACAAATCAAATTGTGTTTAATATCACAAAACCTTTTAGCGACGCTGTAAAAGAACTTAACATTAAGTATCCCGATAGAGAAATAAAAATTTACAACCTCGAACTAACTTCTGTTGTGGCGGGCGTTTTGTTGTATGAGGTAGGACTTCTATATAAGCGTGGTGACACCGACTTGGAGATTATAAACTTTATAGATGAGTTTAAAACGTGTGCGAGAGGCTACATAGTTACGAATCAGAAAAAGTTTATTTCAATCTGTAAAAATAGTGAAAGTGTAAATGTTAAATCAAAACTTGGCGTGAATGCAATCGTGGAATATAAGATGAACAATATAAGCGTTCTTGATTATGTCAATGGTCGAAAAAAAGCTCTCAATCAAATTGTAGAAATGATAGAGAGTAATAGCATAAATATGGCTGACTATACAATCCAAGTGGGCTATGCAATGCAAGAACAAACTGCTCAAATTTTTAAGGCTGCGTTAGAAAAGAAATTCAATGGTGACTGTACAGTACTACTTCAAAAACTTAGCCTTGACAATGTAATGCTTTACAATGGCGACACAATTATAGTTGGCTATCACGGCAAAAAACATCAAGCATAAAACCAAATCAAACGATTTGGTTTTTTCTTTTTCTGTGATATAATTTATCTAGGAGAAATTAAAGATGAGTACAATAATTAAAAATGCAAACATATTATCAAATGGAAAAATTTTAAAAAACTATGATATTTTAATAAGCAACAATATTATACAAGATATTGACAAAAACATCATTGTTTGTGACAATAACATAATAAATGCTGACGGAAAGTATGTAATAAGTGGGCTTGTGAACGCATGTTTCCAAAATGAAAAAAACTTGAAAAATCAAGCAAAAAATGGGGTTTCGACAATTGTGTTTTTGAAAAACGATATTGATACGGCTAAAAATATTGTGTCCGAAGGATATAATGTTTACGCTGGAATTGGCGCTTTTACAAGTGATGATGTGCTAAGCGAAGAGGCGTTAAAAGTGCAATATGACCAAGTAAAAAGTGTTGGTGCAAATGTGGTTTTGTTTGCTAATAATTCCTTTGAATGTGACGAAGGTCAGTTTTTTGAATTGCTTAAATTTTCAAAAAAATATGGCAATATCCCAATATTTACTTTCACTAATGAGACACTTGAAGAGGTGGGAGAGTGCGACAAAAAATATGGTATAACTCCTATTAGGCTTTTGGAGGAATATGCTATTTTAGATAATCCACATATGCTACTTGGTGTGGATAATTGTGATAAAGATGACGTTGAAGTTTTGGGTTGTCACGACACATTTGCTTGTATAACTCCTACAAGAAGTTTGCGTTGTGGTAATGGAGTGGCGCCTGTTGTGTCGCTACTAAAACATAATGTCAAAGTGTGTGTTGGTGGTGACAATATGTTAAGAGAACTTGCTCTTGTGTTTGACTTGCAATCTGGTACATTGAATGAGGCAAATGTAATTTCCATAAACGAATATTTTAATTTAGCGTCTATAAATGCAAACGCACTTCTTGGCAGAAATGCGGGAGAAGTTAAAGTCGGTCAGATTGCTGACCTTGTAATTTTAGATAATCTCAATCTCCTTGACCTTAATACTTCCGATGTGTTTTGCACAATTGCAAATGGAAAAGTGATATATAGAAGATGAGTTTTTACTCAATATTGGGTCTAGACAAGTGGGTTTTGGCGTGGTATAATGTATACAATTATTTTTTAAGAGGGAAAAATTATGAAATTTGAAAACCGTGGTTGGAATTCTACTAAAAATGCAATATTGTATCTATATTCCTTTATGAGAGGTTGTGCGCCAAAATATTTTTCTGATGAAGGAGTTTTGGAACTTTTCGATGACGACTATTTTGACAAAAATGATCCTATAAGGAATGTTGAAAATTATTTGGATATGCGCTATGCTGGTATGGGAATCAAAATGACTGAAATTTTATTAAAAGAGTTGTCAAGCAAAAATCCACAACTAGATGAGTCAAATCCAAATGTGCAAATTGCTAAGAGATTTTTTGAGTCGCAAATTCCACAATATCCACGAAGTGAAATTCGTCTACTTAATTCTAAGTTTGTGACTAGATACAACAGGGAAATGTACGACTTGGACAAAACGCTTAACATTGACGGCTGTGTGTTTGTTAAGGGAGTGGCAAGTTTGATGGAGAAAAAATTGCACGACGCATATTACTTGTGCCTTTTAAGAGGTGGAGACAACAAATCTGTTGAGTCTGGTGATGGTATTGCTGACTTAATTTGCGGTTCTCATAGGGTTTACGATTATCAAACAAAGAAAATCTATTGGGTGTCATATTTCGCTCACGACTACGCATTGAAAGGTGCGTTTGACGCTGGCAACATGCAAGCCGTTAATCACATTTTACTTAATAGGATTGAAAAATGTCCAAACGACTATTTGATTTTGGGCGAAGATGATGGTTGTATGAATCCATTTAGTATGCTACCTGTTGGATTTAAAAACCGCACCAAAATGACAAACCTTAATATGTTTTTTGAAAATAGCGAAAACGAATATCTAAAAAAGGCATTGCACGCCACACTAGATGAGTTTAGAACAAACGTTGTGTCTCACGAAGAGTTTGATTATGCGGTCGACATTGCTGAGTCTATCAAAAAATCGTACGAACTATTTTTGAACGCAGCGAAAAATGTGGAAAATTTGTATGACGAAAATGCTATGAAGGCGCACGCAAAAGAAATATACAAAATTATTAAACCTAAAAATGCTGTTGAGCAGGTTATCCATCGCAAGGACGACACTCGTAGCGAACTGTGTCACTATCTAAAAGGCGTTAAGGAAACTAACGACCAGGCCATTCAAAACGAGTCGGAAAGTCTAGAAATTGCACTTTCGCTTTATGATAGCAAAAAACGCGTTAAATAAGTTGGATTTCACTATTGAAAATCAAATTTTAATGTGATATAATAAAAGTACAAAAAGAGCAAAAGGGGGATAAATATATGGAATTTATGTTGTTTATGTTTGTTACTCTTGTAGTGCTTAAAGGTTTTGCAAAATAATATAAAAACAATTAGTGACAGTTTTGTTTTTAATGGTCAAAACTGGCACTGTGTATATAGAGTGGGGAAGAGTTTTTTTAACTCTTCCTTTTTTTGTGTGTGATGGCATAAACCGCTTGACGATTTGGTTTGATTTATAACATTACGTTTTGACATATAGCCTTGGTATTTGGGAGGAGTGGTTTTCAAGAAGGGCAAGAAGTTTAATATGGAGTACAGCGCCAACGAGCAAAGGGATCGGCGACCAAATTGGAAGGAGTGCAGTTGTATACGTAATATGGTTAAAACATCTAAAATCCACAAATTTAAAAGTTTTCTAAAAAAAATCAAAAAATCTTAAAAAAATTTTGCATAAAGTGTTGACAATTAAAATTTTTCAGTGATATAATTTAACAAAGGTCAAAGAAAGTCAAACCTTGAAAGGAGGAGTTATGCAAAATATAAGTGATATTATAGAGCAGTTTATTTTGGAGCAGTTGCAAAACTACGAAGAAGTAAACTTGTCACGAAACGAACTAGCGTCGTTTTTCAACTGTGCTCCGAGCCAAATTAACTATGTTTTGTCTACAAGATTTACCAATCCTAAGGGTTTTATTACAGAAAGTAGGCGTGGTGGTGGTGGTTACATAAAACTTACACGTGTTGACCTAAACAAAAACGACTACATCGAAAAACTCATTTGCGACACTATTAAAGATGAGATTGATTATAATTTGGCTTGTCAGTTGGTTAGCGGGCTTAGGGATAGGAAAATAATAACCGATAGAGAATATGACATTATTCTTTCGGCGATATCCAACAAGTCGCTTTCCAATCCAATTAAGATGGAAAACAAACTACGTGCAAATATTTTAAAGAATGTTTTAATAAATATTGTAAAAGGAGATAACTAATATGTTGTGTGATAGATGTAAAAAAAATGTGGCAACTTTTCACAAATCGGTTATGATAAATGGCGAAGGCTATGAAACACATCTATGCGAAGAGTGTGCCAAAGATATGGACCTAAATATGGATATGGATATCGATATGGATTTTGGTTTTCCAAACGACATATTTGATTTGATAAACGACAACTTTGGGTTTAATGGGTTGTATCTTGAAAAAAACACCAAAAAATGCCCTAAGTGTGGCAGTACATTCTCGGATTTTCTAAAACGAGGCAAACTAGGTTGTAGCGAGTGTTACGACACTTTCAATGAGGAAATTCGCGATATGCTAGAAAATATGGATAATCCGACCGATATTGATTTGGATCTAACCGAAACGCCTAGCGAACTTACCCTCTTAGAAAACGATTTCAACAAAGCAATCGCCGAAGAGAGATATGAAGACGCGGGCAAATTGAAACAAAAGATAAACGAACTTAAAGATAAAAACGACAAAAAGGAGGATAAATAATATGTTTAATAGCGAACTTAGAGTTACAGATAACGTAAACAAAGCGTTGCAAATTGCGGGCACTATCGCAATTCAATACGGCTACTATCAAGTGGGAACCGAGCACTTGCTATACGGCATCTCCGCGCTTGGCGACACAGTGTCGGGCAAAATCCTTAACACCTATGGCGTTACACCCGACAAACTAGAACAGGTTTTCAACAAAACACAAGTAAAGAAAAATTTGGTTTTGTCGGGCAACACAATCGAACTTAGCCCTCGAAACAAAGAGGTTTTCAACAACGCAAAGCGTTTTGCAATGTCAATAGGTCACAATTTTATCTCGACTGAACACTTGCTTGCTGCAATGCTTTTAAGTGAAAGCAGTTATGCAATAAATATCCTAAAAAGAAATTTTAAAATCAACCTTAACGACCTACGAAATAGTGTTTTGCAAGTGTTGAAAGCGGGCACTTTTGAAGGGCAGAGTATGGGAGGAAATACCAGCGTTCAAAGTGGCGAAAGCAAACTTCCAAAAGAACTTCTTGAAATGGGACAAGATTTGACGCTAAAAGCGCGCGAAGGCAAAATTGACCCTATTATCGGCAGGGAAGAAGAAATAAGCCGAGTTATAGAGATCCTATGTCGAAAGACAAAAAACAACCCAGTTTTGATAGGTGAAGCGGGTGTCGGAAAATCCGCTGTTGTGGACGGTCTAGCACTTGCAATCGCACAAGGCAAAGTCCCAGATTTGCTAAAAGACAAAAGCATATTTTCGCTTGAACTTGGTGGGCTTATGGCTGGCACAAAGTTTAGGGGCGCGCTTGAAGAAAAACTAAAATCTCTTATTGACATAATCACGCAAAATAGGGACATAATCGTGTTTATCGACGAGATTCACACACTTGCTCAGGCGGGTGGTGATAAGGGCGAAGTTAACCCATCGGATATGTTAAAACCATATTTGGCTCGTGGCGAGTTCCAGACAATTGGCGCGACAACAACCGATGAATATCGCCAATATATTGAGAAAGATAAAGCCCTAGAAAGAAGGTTTCAACCCATCATCATCAATCCTCCAACTGTTGAGCAAACAATTGCGATTTTGAGAGGATTAAAGGATAGTTTTGAAGCTTTCCATAAGGTTAATATCGGCGACGACGCAATTATTGCGGCGGCAACACTTAGCGACCGATATATTCCAGATAGAAGCCTTCCAGATAAGGCGATTGACTTAATCGACGAGGCTAGTAGTAAAGCCAAAGTTTATGGAAGTAAAAAGCCTGAAGAAGTAAGCAAAATCGAGGAAGAAATAGCGGGTTATGAAGCCGAAAAACGTGAGGCGCTTATCAACGAAAAATTTGAAAAAGCGAGCGAGTTTAGAGACAAAATTAAAGAGGCAAACGCACGCAAAGAAAAGATTTTGGCTCAAAAACAATCTCAAACCAACTCAATTACAATCACAAGCGACGACATTTGCACAATCATTAGCAAATGGACTGGTATTCCTATTACAAAACTAACCGAAAGTGAAAAAGAGCGTTTGCTAAAACTTGAAAGCATTTTGCACAACCGCGTTATCGGTCAAGACGAGGCGGTAACAGCAGTAAGTAAGGCGATAAGGCGTGCTAGAATCGGTCTAAAAGATGTAAATCGTCCAATCGGAAGTTTTATGTTCCTAGGCCCAACTGGTGTAGGTAAAACCGAACTTTGCAAAGCGCTTGCCGAAGCGATGTTTGACAACGAAAACGCCGTTATAAGGCTAGATATGAGTGAGTATATGGAAAAACACAGCGTTTCGAAACTTATTGGTTCGCCCCCAGGATATGTTGGTTTTGACGAAGGCGGTCAACTAACCGAACAGGTTAGAAGAAAACCATACAGCGTTGTTTTGTTTGACGAAATTGAAAAGGCTCACCCAGACGTGTTCAACTTGTTGTTGCAAGTTCTAGACGATGGCCGTTTGACAGATAGCCAAGGTAGGCTTGTAAGTTTCAAAAACACAATTATCATTTTCACTAGCAACTGTGGCGTGAGCGATTTGCCTAAGAATAGGGCGGGTCTTGGATTTAATGGTGCACAAGCAAGTGTTAATGAAGATATGACTAAGAGTATCCTTATGGACGCATTAAAACGCACATTCAAGCCAGAGTTTTTGAACAGAATAGACGTAATTACAGTGTTTCATTCCTTGACACAAGAACAACTTGTTCAGATTTGCAAGATTTTCATAAGCAAACTTAACAAAAAACTTCAAGAGCAAGGAGTTAGCCTAAAAGTGACCGAAAGTGCACTAAAATACACTATTGATAAGGGCTTTGATGCCGAATACGGTGCGCGTCCTCTTAGACGTCTTATTGAGCAAGAAATTGAGGATAGAATAGCCGAAGAGATGCTAGAAGGAAACATTTTGAAGGGCGATACAATCATAATTTCCGCTAAAGACGGCAAACTAAGCCTAAGCGTAGAAAGATAATATTAAAAAAGGGCAATTTGACAAAATCAATTTGCCTTTTTTTGTTTATTTTGTTTGGCGAATTGAGAGAAATTTGCTACAATTAAAATATGAAAAAGGAGATAGACTATGAAAGTAAAATATTATGCAAAAGACTACAAAATTGGTCAAAACTTTAAAGAAATTTTAGAAAAGAAATTAACAAAACTTGATAAGTATTTCCCAAGAGATTATGACGTAAAAGTAAGTTGTTCTACTCAAAACAAGCAAGAAAAACTTGAAATCACAATCAACGCAGATGGGTTGTATATTCGTAGCGAAGTAGTAAGCGACAATATGTTTAACAACATCGACTTGGCTCTTCCAAAAATTGAAAAACAAATCGTTAAAAATAGCGGAAAGTACAAACAGAAATTTAAAAACGTTGAGAAAAACGTGTTTGAGTTCTTATCCGAAATGCCTGTTATGTCAAACGGCAAAGTTGTAAAGACAAAACACTTCGAACTAGAACCTATCACTGTTTCGGATGCAGAAGCGCAAATGGACGCACTTGGTCACAACTTCTTTATCTTCTTAAACGCAGAGACGGGGCTTGTGAGCGTGCTATACAAACGTGCCGACAACGACCTAGGCCTTATCGATATCACATATTAAGGTTTAAATTACAAAAAACCACAGTGTTTAAAATTGCTGTGGTTTTTTATTTTTTCAAGTTTTGCTTTACAAATTGAGAGTTTTTGATTATGATATATCTAGGAGTAAAATATGATAGAAGTAAAAAATGTGTATCTGCAGTACACCAAGGATTTTAATGTTTTACAAGATGTAAGTTTTCGCATAAAACCAGGCGAAAAGGCTGTGTTGTACGGTAGGGAAGCAAGCGGAAAAAGTTCGCTTATCCGCGTGATAGTCGGCATTGAAACTCCTGCAAAGGGCGAAGTGTACATTAAGGGTATCCCTGCTAACAAGGTGGACTACAAAAACGAGGTTTCGCTTGGTTTTTTGCCTTGTCACCCTGCGTTTATGGAAAACAAAACCGTGCTTAAAAACCTTGAATATCCGCTAAAACTTAGAAAGGTTAGCAAGGGACTTCAAAACATCAAAATCTCCAACGTTTTGGTAAGTTATGGACTAACTGGGCTTAAAGACCAAAAGGTTAAGGATTTATCATATTTCGACCGAATTAAACTTTGTTTGGCTAGATTTGCATTGCGAAACATCGAAGTTTTCGTTATTGACGACGTGTTTAAACGCCTTAATGAGACCGAGTGCAAAAAGACTGTGGATTACATAAACGACCTTGTTATGGTTAATAACGCCACCGCGTTGATTGCTGTTAGCGATGAAAATCTTATTAAAAAAATTGGAGGGAGAAGACTTACAATCGATAATGGTTGCGTAAGTTAAAGTTTATGGTAGAAAGGACATCAGTAGATAAGATAAAACAAAATTGTATGAATATTTTGTCAAACAAAAACATTTTAAGCAATTGCAACGCCGAGTTTTTGGATAAGTACAAGAGTTTGTATCAAATTAAGCAAATACAAGCGGTTTTAAATAGCGACGAACTTATTAGTACTGCCAAAATACTGCTTCAAAACGACCTAAACATCACAATGGCTAGTAAGCAGGGCTATATGCACCGCAATACGCTTATATATCGAATAGAAAAAATCAAGCGCCTTATAGGCTTGGACATAAGGGTGTTTAGAGATGCAATCGTCTTTGAAAACCTTGTTATGTTTTATGAAATGCTTAAAAATAAATAGAATGAAGTAGTCATTCTATTTTTTTATAACTTGATATTCCCACCTTGTCGTCAATCACGTCTTCCGCCTCCATAACCTCTTGTGGGGCTTCGATGCTTTTTAATAGGTCGCTTATATCGACTTCTTTGCCTGTCAAAAGCGGTAAAAAAAGTTTTAGCATATCCGCTTGCGATAGGCTTTTTTTATTGTTCATAACGCTAAATAGAGGCAATAGTTTTGAAATATCTAATCCACTTTTTTGGGGCTCGGGCTGAGATAGAGTAGTCACGCTTTGGGTCGAGACTTCCTCCATTTTTTCTTTAAGTTGTTTTTGACCGCTTTTGGTGTAGTTGTAAGGAAACATTCCATATGGATAATCCAAACTGCTGGTTACAAATTCGTTGTTTTCCAAAATCCCTCCCTTTTAAACATTATTATATATGCGGGCATATAATGAAATAGTTAAAAAAGTTTTGAGGTGAGTAATATGGCAAAGTTTAGCGAATACATAAAAAACGACATTCCGAAAGTTTCCAGCGAGCGAGAGGGAGAGATAAATGACCTAGTGAACAAGTACAGAGGATATAGCGAGGACGAACTTGTAAACGAGTTTGTGCGCCAGACCAATTTCAAGCGTCAAAACGGCGAAATGGACGACGCGGGTCTTGATAGAATTAAAGACACATTAAGCCCGTATCTAAACAAAGAACAACAAGCAAGATTAAACGAAATAATGAAAATGGTAAAATGATATGTTTAAAAAAATCGAACCTGCAATACTTAAAAATGTGAGTGCCCTAAGCGTAAATCAAACAATTGATTGCGTGCTTTTTGCGTCCGATTATTACAAGGTGAAAAAGTGTTTGAATGACGAGTTTAGGCCGATTTTTTATCCTTTTATAGGTGCGTTTGGATTAAAACTAAAACTAAAAAACATTTTTGAACTTGCCCGCATTAGAGAAGTCACATATATTACACAAGCAACCAAAGTGAGCGCTTGCATAAACGTTGCTAACAAGATATTAAAAACTCCCAGCGAAACACAGAACGCCGATTTTAGCACTGTTGTAATCGACACGGGTGTTTGGCCACATTTAGACTTTATGGTGCCAAGAAAAAAAATTGTAAAGTTTGTAGACCTTGTCAACTTTAAGGATTATCCGTACGACGACAACGGACACGGCACATTTGTGTGTGGCGCGCTTTGTGGTGGCGGAGCTCTCAGCCCAAAACACCGAGGCATTGATCCCGGCATAAACCTTATTGTAATAAAGGCGCTAGACGCAAACGGCGAAACGGGTGCAAACTCAATTTTGAGCGCAATGCAGTGGGTCTATGAAAACCGTAAAAAGTACAAAATACGCCTTGTATGTATGAGTTTTGGCAGTGTTGCGCTCGGCAAAAACGACCCGCTAATGCTAGGCGCCGAAAAACTCTGGGACACGGGCATAGTTGTGGTGTGCGCGGCGGGGAATAGTGGGCCAAAGAGCGAAACAATTAAGTCGCCAGGGAGTAGTTACAAAATTATCACAGTAGGAGCGCTGGACGATAAAAGGATTTTGGACGAACCGCAGTACGAGCGTTTTCAGGTGGCAGATTTTTCGAGCAGGGGGCCAATTAACAACACCTATAAGCCCGATGTTTTGGCTTCGGGTGTGGACATAAAAGGGTTAAACAATTCCGTCAACCCTTTTTACACCACAATGTCAGGAACAAGCGTAAGCACGCCAATTGTCGCTGGGCTGTGCAGTCGGCTTATAAAACTCAACCCAAATTCTTCTCCTGACCGCATTAAAAAACAACTAATTAAAGCGTGCAATCCAATTACATTCGACAGAAATAGCGAGGGTTTTGGCTGGATTGACGGCAAAAAACTATTCTAAGCTTCTTAGCACTTTCACTAGCGTCTTTACGTCGTGCATTCGGTTAAATCCGCCTATGCTTACCCGCACCATTCCTTTTTTGAGCGTGTTAAATGACTTGTGAACCAGCGGTGCGCAGTGTAGCCCAGTCCGCACGCATATGTGGTGGTCGTTTAGATACTCGCCAACTTCGCTACTTGTAAGTCGCTTGTGATTGAAGGAAATCACGCCATTTTCGGCTCCACTGCTGTACACAACATAATTGTCCATATTTTTCAACTCGCTATACAAGTATTCGGCGAGTTTTTTTATTCGCTCGTTAAGCCTGTCAAAGTGCTTATCTACATATTTCACTCCCGCGCCAAGCCCCAATATGCACGGCATACTAAGAGTCCCGCTTTCTAGTCCCTCGGGAGCCTCATCGGGCTGAACAATACTTTCGCTAAATGTGCCCGTTCCGCCTGTTTTTATAGGGCTTACTTTCACGCCATTAAACACCAAACACCCAATCCCTTGCGGAGCGTAAAAGCCCTTGTGTCCGGCAAGTGAAAGTAGATTTATGTTAAGCGCTTTTATGTCGATGTGTTTGTGCCCCGCACTTTGCGCACAGTCCACAAAGTAAAGTAACCCATGTGCCTTGCATATTTTGCCAATTTCACCAATTGGGTTTTCGTTTCCCGTCACGTTGCTTACATGTATGCACGTCACTAAATATGTATTGGGTTTTATAGCGTTTTCAATGTCGTGCGGGTCGATTATGCCGTTTTTGGGCTCAACAATTGTGTATGTAATTTCCCCGCGAGCGCGCAAGTCTTCAAGTGTCCTTAGCGTGCTGTTGTGTTCCATAGCGGTCGTAACAATGTGTCCGCCTTTTTTGACCGTGCCCCTTAGCCCTAAGTTGATTGCCGAAGTGCAACTTGATGTAAATATGACTTTATCTACATCGGCGTTAAAGTGGTTTGCAATTCTTTCCCTAACCCCAAGTACTTTCGTTCCTCCGTCAATTGCCAGATTGTATCCGCCTCGGCTGGAATTTACGCTGTATTTTGTTAGCCCCAGTAGTGCGCCTATTTTCACGCAAAGCGGTTTGCGATGTGTGGTGGAGGCGTTGTCTAAATAAATCAAAAATTTCTTACTCCTTTTAACAAAAATTCTTGTTAGTTAATATTATGAAGTAGATTTAAAAATGTTTAAGGAGAAAAATGCTATGTATGTAGTTGCTGTTTTTTTCAATCGAACCCAAGCCTTGCAATTTGCCGACGTGTTTAGACGTATGGGCGGATGTTGCAACATCATAAACACACCCAGAGAAATAACCAACTCTTGCGGATTATCGGTTATGTTTCCAAAAGACAAACTTAACCGCGCGCGTGTTATCCTAAACAGTGGGAATTTCCCTAGTTTCAATGGCTTTTATCTAAAATCTACCTCATCTAGGGGGAGTGTGTACGATAGGGTAAACTAACATATTATTCTTTACAATTTGTGTACACTTGTGCTATTATATATCTATGGATAAAAGATGTAACGAGATATTTAATATCCTAAACGGGCTTATCGAAAACCCTTCGTGCGAACTTAATTTTAAAAACAATTATGAGTTGCTGGTTGCGGTGATCCTAAGCGCCCAGTGTACGGACAAGCGTGTTAATGAGGTTTCCCAAAAACTCTTTGCTGTCTATGATAGCCCAGAGAAACTATCGCAAGCATCACTTGCCGATATTGAAAAGATAATAAAACCTTGCGGATTTTACAAAAACAAAGCAAAGAACATAAAGCAAGCGTGCATTGATATTGTGGAGAAGTTTGATGGACAAGTCCCAAGCAATATGGACGACCTTATGTCGCTTAGCGGAGTGGGACAAAAGACTGCAAACGTTGTGCTTGCCGAGGCGTTTAAAAAGCCCGCAATTGCAGTAGATACCCACGTTTTTAGGGTCAGCAATAGACTAGGGCTAGCACACTCTAAAAATGTGCACGAGGTAGAACGCCAACTTCAAGCGTGTTTCGACGAAAAAGATTGGGTTAAGTTGCATCATATGTTGATATTATTTGGCAGATACTATTGTAAAAGCAGAAATCCTAGTTGCGACAACTGCCAGTTAAAAAAGTACTGCCAGTACTATAAGGAGAAATAATTATGTTTTTGGATAAAGTAACAATTCAATGTAAAGCAGGAAATGGTGGCGACGGCAAGGTGTCGTTCCATAGAGCCAAGTTTGTTCCTAATGGCGGACCAGACGGCGGTGATGGTGGCGACGGCGGAAACATCGTTTTTAAAGCGACCAACAAAGTCTCCAACTTGGAAGCGTTTAGATACAAGCGCTCCTATCTTGCGACGGACGGCGAACCAGGCGGAAGCAACAATAAGTTTGGCAAATCGGGCAGGGATTTAATAATACTTGTTCCACAAGGCACAGTTATCAAAAACGCTAAAAACGACAAGGTTTTGGCAGATATGTACAATGCTGACGACGAGGTGGTTTTGCTAAAAGGCGGTCTTGGTGGCAGAGGAAACACTCATTTCGCGACACCTACTAGACAAGCCCCTAAGTATAGCGAACTTGGCGTTAAGACCGAAAAGTTTGAACTAAAATTGGAACTAAAAACCATAGCCGATGTGGGCTTGGTGGGTTTCCCAAACGTGGGAAAGTCGTCGCTACTTGCGTCGGTTAGCAACGCAAAGCCAAAGATTGCAAACTATCACTTTACTACACTTGCGCCAAATATCGGCGTTGTTACTGCCAACGGCTCATCGTTTGTAATGGCAGACATTCCAGGGCTAATTAGCGGGGCAAGCGAAGGAGTAGGGCTTGGGCTAGACTTCTTGCGCCACGTGGAGCGCACAAGGCTTTTGGTGCACGTTGTTGATGTGTCGGGAAGCGAGGGAAGAGACCCTTACAACGACTACACTGTTATTAACAACGAACTTAAAAAATACAGCGACAAAGTGGGAAGTATTGCACAGATTGTTGCGCTAAACAAGGTCGACCTAGTTCAGGATAGAACCCAACTTGAAGAGTTTAAGAAAAAACTCCCAAAATCGACCGAAGTATATGAAATAAGCGCAGTTGCGCACATCGGTCTTAACGAACTGCTTAGTGCGATTGTTAAAAAACTAGAACAAATCCCTGTGCCTGAGAAAATAGAAGTCGAGCAAGTGGCTATTGACAAAAAGGATCGCTCCTACAAAATTGTTAAGGTTTGCGAGGGATTGTACGAGGTTACGGGCAACCTTATCGAGGAGATTACACGTAGGGTTGTGCTAGACGACTACACATCAAACGCCTACTTCCAAAAACAACTTCGCGAAGAGGGGATTATCGACGATTTAAGGAAAAAAGGTCTTAAAGACGGCGATATGGTTAGACTAAACGGCATCGAACTAGAATACACCGAGTAAAAGGAGAGAATATGATTACAAAACAACAGAGAACAGCGCTAAGAAGTTTGGCACAAGAATTGCCCGATTTGGTTTATATCGGAAAGGGCGATGTGACCCCAAACGTTGTTAAACAAGTAAACGACAATTTGTTTGCTCACGAACTTATTAAGATTAAAGTTCAAGATAGCGCAAGCCTAAGTTTCGACGAAATAACCGCCCAACTTGAAAAAGAATGCGGTTGCGAAACAGTTTGCACCATTGGCAACAAAATTGTACTATACAAGGCTTCCAAAAAACCAACAAACAAATCCCTTGAAGCCATTCGAAACATAATGAAGAAATAAAAAAAAGTTTATCAATTGTAAGTGAGTATTTACTTGTTTACTCATTTAACAATGATAAACTTTTTTTAAAGTGTAAAATTTTCTACCTTTGGTTTTGGCTGGAACAAACAAGCCCCAGCAAGGACGAGAAGGAGTGTGCTAAAAACTGTGTAGTAAATATTAAACCTTACAAAAAACGCTGTTAGGAATATGAAAAAACTGCTAATAAGGTAGTTTTTTGCATTCGCTTTGGCAAGGGCAATATGTCTTAACTCGCCTAATTTCGGGCGAGTTTTTTCTTGTTTTTCCACGCCGAAATCGGGGATTTTATCATAACTTGTTAGTATTTTGTAAACTTGCGTTTGGTCTAGTATGTGGATTTCTCGTCGGGTTAGTTTTACGACTTTTTCGATGTTGTTGTCGTAATTTACGCACGCTACAACAAGTGGTTTGTCGCTATATTTTAGCACCTTGTATAGGTCGTTCGGTTGCATTGTATCGGCCTCATAAAATGGCACAAACGCGTACGTTCCAAGGTCGAGATAGTTGTTAAACTTTTTCGCGTCGTATTTGTCCAGGAAAAGTTTTTGAAAAAAATCCATAGTTTTTTGTTTTGATGAGTACAAAAATTGTAGCGAGATTTTTTCTATTTTTTCACGTTCTAATGCGCTAATATTAGCCCGCTTTTCGCGCGGTTTGTTAATTAAATATATCCCGTATCCAATGCCGGCGGAAATGCAAATCGACAGCGCAAAGCACAAAATATTGTCGACGTGCAAATAGTTTAGCCACAAAAATGCTATGGCGAAAATTAGAAAGTATTTTAAAATAATGTTTGAAATTTTACTAAATTTTGTTTGCATACTATAATCTTTGACCAAATTTTAGAAATATAACCAATCGTTTGATTTGTTAAAATGCTTTTAAGGTGCTATACTACTATAAATTTAAAAGTCAAAGGATTTTTTATGGAATTACAAATTGTTAGATTTATTCAAGGCTGGTCTTGCAAAGCACTTGATGTAATTATGGGCATTATCAATATGTTTGGTGAGGACTTGTTTTTCTATATGGTGTTTTTTGCACTTTATTGGATGTACTCCAAATCGTTTGCGTTTAAGTATATGTTTGTGTATTTGACAACGTGCGGTTTTAACAAAATTTTCAAGACGTTAGTTAAACGCCCAAGACCTGCGGGTTCAACTGAGAGTGGCTACTCCTTCCCAAGTGGTCACGCGATGAGTTATGCTGGCGCGTCAACCCAACTTGTGTACGAGTTGGTTAGAAATGGTCAACCTAAGAAGAAGTGGCAAAAAGCCGATATGTGGATTGAGTATATTTTGTTTGGGTTGTTGGTGGCGCTAGCGAGAATGTATTTTGGTGCGCATTATTTGACCGACGTTATTGCGGGTTTAATTTTGGGTGCATACATCGCAACAAGCGTGACATATATTCTAAACTGGCTACTTGAAAAAATTAAGGGCAAAATTAACTTCGAAATCGTGCTTGCTGTGCTTGCTCCAATTGTTTTGGTGGCGTATATTGTTGTCGCAACAACCGGCATTATTTCCACACCTGACACCCTTGAAAAAGTATATAGATTTGCTGGGATTTTTATGGCTGTGGCTGTGGGTTATTTCATTGATAAAAAGTTTATAAAATACGATGCGAAAGACGAGCCATTAAAGGAAAAAATCGTAAAAGTGGGCGTTGGGCTTGGATTGCTTACAACCTTTTACATTTTGTTCCTATCGCAAAAACCAGTTGATTTTATGCTAACAATTTACTATTTTGCAACCGCACTTGTGGCTACAACCGTTTTCCCTTGGGTGTTTAAAACCATCAATCAAAAGCCGGAAGATGTTTCGGGCGCTAAAAAGGACGAATAATGGAAACCATAAAAGTAGAAGGTTTGAAAGAAACCAAGCGATTTGCAAAGCGTTTTGCTAAATCCCTGGTGGGTGGCGAAACGATTTTGCTGGTGGGAGATTTAGGCGCTGGAAAGACCACTTTCACGCAGTTTTTGGCGAAAGAATTGGGCGTAAAAGAGGCTGTAACTAGCCCTACCTTTAATATCGTGAAAGAGTACGACGGCAAAAAAATGAAGTTGTATCATTTTGATATGTACCGCATCGAAGACGCTAGTGAGTTGCAGGAAATCGGCGCGGAGGATATTTTGTACGGCAATGAGCACGATGTTGTGATTGTGGAGTGGCCATACAATGTGGATGTTGGATATAAAAATCCGATAAAGATAAATATTGAAAAAATCTCGGAAAATGCCCGAGAATTTAAGGTGGAAAGATGAAATTATTGGCAATAGACACGACAGGCAAATGTGCCAAAATTGTGCTAAATGACGGCGAAACAAAAATTGACCAACTGGCAGAAAATGAGAAACAGAGCGAAAACCTGATGACTCATATTGACGCATTTTTGTCTAAAAACGGCTTGGCTTCGCGAGATATTGATGTTTTTGGCGCTGTGGTGGGGCCAGGAAGTTTTACTGGAATCCGAGTGGGCATTGCGACAATTAAAGCATTTGCCTTTGCGCTAAAAAAGCCTGTAATTGGCGTAAGTGTGTTTGACATCGTTGCAAGTGAGGTGAGGTCTGGCGTTTGTTTGCTTAATTGTACCGCTTCAAGCGTGTATTATGCGGTGTTTAAAAATTCTAAAATCTCCGAAATGGGTGTGTTAGATAACGACCAAATTGCTAAATTTGAAAAAATGCCTATGTTTTGCTTGGAAGAAGAACATTTACAAGAACGATTTGCATATAAATTTAATGTGATAACCGACTATAATGCTTTAATTGCGACCGCCTTTGCAAATCGACTTGAAGCAAAGGCATTTGACAAAACTTTGGAGCCGTTGTATCTTCAACTTTCTCAAGCGGAGCGTAATTTGGAGAAGAAGAATGATTAGGCTTGCGACTGCTAAGGATATCGACCAACTTATGGGAATTGAAAACGCTTGTTTTTCGCGTCCATATTCGGTGGAATCGTTTTTGAGCGACATTGAGGGCGATAAGGTCAAAGTTTTCGTGGAAGATAATGCAGGTGAATTGCTTGCATTTATTTCGGTGTATGTGTTCCTAGATGAGGCAAATCTTCAACAAATTGCTGTTTTGGAAAAGTATAGGAAAAAAGGCATTGCTTCCAACCTTATTGAGTATGCGGTAAATTACCTAACAGACGCTAAGGTCAAAAGGTTTTATTTGGAAGTGAACGAAAACAATTTGATAGCAATTAAAGTTTATGAAAAATTGGGATTTAAAAAAGTTATCACTAGAAAAAATTATTACGGCAATCAAAATGCCATTGTGTATGAGAGGTTGTTGTAGACGGAAGGTAACTTTTGAAAAATTATCCGCTTAATAGTTTAATAATTGGAAAAGGCGAGAGTTGTGTTCTGTTTCTGCACGGTTGGGGCGGAAGCACCAACTCTTTTTTTGGCATCGCTGAAAAACTTTCAAATGATCACAAAGTAATTATTTTAGATTTGTACGGCTTTGGGAAAAGTAAATATCCGGACGTGGTGCTGGATAGTTATGAATATGCGGTGCAAGTCTTTTTGTTTTTAAAGCGTAAAGGCGTAACAAAACTTAGCATTGTTGCACACTCGTTTGGCGGGCGCATCGCAATACTTCTTGCGAGTATGTTTGATATTACTGTTGACCGGCTTGTGTTGGTGGGCAGTGCAGGCATAAAACCTCGCCATACTCTTAAATACAAGTATAGGGTGATTAAGTATAAGATTGCAAAATATCTTGTGAGAAAAAATCTTAAAGATAAACAATCGCTACAAAAGTATGGTAGTGACGAATACAAAAAGCTTGATGATTTGCAAAAGAAAGGCTATGTTAAAATTGTAAATCAAGACTTAAAATTTTTACTTAAATACATAAGGTCAAAAACATTAGTTGTGTGGGGGGTGTGTGACAAAACCACACCGCTGTATATGGCAAAGAAAATTCAAAAAGGGATAAGCGGAAGCAAGATGTACCTGTATGAAAACTCGGGACACTTTTGCTATCTTGAAAACTATCTAAACTTTATTCATTTACTAAAATCGTTTTTGTGAGGTTTTTTAATTGGAGATAATTTTATTTGCTATTTTAATTTTAAATTATTCGGTTATAGAACTTCCTTTTAATTTGTCTATTCTACAACTTGAAGGGTACAACTTTCTGCAATATGTTCACACAAAGTACAAAAACAATAAGGTGTTCTGTGCTAAGTTGTTATTAGATATTGTACTTTTTACGCTTGCGATTTTCAAAATACATCACTGGATAATATCGCTAATTTATCTTTTGTCTTATATGTTTTTTTCGGTGTTTTATATTTATAAAAGGAAATTAAAAATAAAAAGATATATATCTACAAAAAGAATTTTTCGATTTTGTTTGATTTTTATAGTGCTGTCATTATTGTCAATAACCATAAAGATAATGTCAAAAAAACGTAATCTAATGCCATTTATTTTCAAATACGTGACAATAAGTATATACATATTGTATATTGTGTCGTTTTTAATAAATTTGATTTTTGAATGTATTTTGCTTGGGTTTTATATCAAAAAAGCAAAAAGAAAAATTAAAGACAATAATGTTAAGATTATTGCAATAACGGGAAGTTATGCAAAAACAAGTGTTAAGCATATCTTATATCAATTGCTTATTCAAAAATACAATGTTGTGATGTCGCCTAAGAGTTTTAATACTCCGAGTGGCATTTGCAAAACAATAAATCAAGCGGACCTAAAAAATGTTGATTATTTAATACTTGAATATGGCGCGAAGAAGCGTGGCGAAATAAAACGATTGTGTAAATTGTTTCCACCGAGTTTCGGGATTCTTACGGGAATCGCAGAACAGCATTTAAGAGATTTTAAATCAATTGATAACATAATTAAAACAAAGTGCGAACTTCAACAAAACCTTGTCAACGAAAAATTTATGGTCTTTAATACTTACAATTCTTATGTTGCCAATGCTAGCCTGGACTTCTCTGGCGGAATGTATTTGGTGGGCGAGGGTGGAAACTTCTATGTGAGTGAATATAGAGCAAACTTTGATTCAACCTCATATAAAATTTGCTTTGGAAAAGATGAGATTTTGGTTGAGTCATATTTACTTGGTTTTCATAATGCTATAAATGTGTGCTTGTCGGTTGCAATGGCGTATAGACTTGGTGTGAGTGAAAACTTAATCAAAAATGGTTTGTCATATGTTGTTCCAATAGATAGTAGGTTATATCCGACTCGGCTAAATAATGACGTGTTGGTGCTAAATAATGGTTACAATTCGAATCCCTTTTCTGCGAAATGTTCCCTTGATGTATTGAGTGAATATGTTGGGTTTAAAAAGGTGGTAATTACGCCGGGCTTTGTTGAAATGGGGAAGAAACAGTTTCAATTAAATTATGTTTTTGGTAAACAAATTGCTGGAATTGCTGATGAGGTTGTTATTGTAAAAGAGGTAAATAAGTCTGCTTTGCTTAAAGGTATAATGGACTTTGGTTTCGATATAGCAGGAGTATCGTTTGCTAGTAGATTTAAAGATATTGACCTAAAAAAATATAGTGATTCGGTAATCCTAATTGAAAACGATTTGCCGGATAATTATCAGTGAGGTGTTATGAAAAAGAATATAGTTATAATGTTCGGCGGAGCGAGCACAGAGCACGATATAAGTATTGCTTCTACATTTTATGTTTTAAAGTATGTTAATGAATATTTATACAATCTTTTTCTGGTTTACGTTGGAAAAGATAATAGCCTTAATCTTGTGGAAAATGTTAGGCTATTGTCTGAATTTCAGTCGTTGAAAAAGTTTAATCGTGTGGCACTAATAGACGGAGCGTTGTATGTTCTTACTAGAAGAAAATATAAAAAACTAAGCGATGTGGATGCTGTGCTTCCAATAATGCACGGCGTGGGAAGTGAGGACGGAACCATAGACGGATACTTGAAAATAAACAATGTGGCTAGGGCGACGCCAAATCTTGAAACTGCTTGCATTGGAATGGATAAAGCGGTTTTTAAAAATTGTATTTCGCCTTTCGCGCCAGCCCTTAATTATGTTGAAGTGACCGAACAAAGTCTTGATGATATTGAAAAAGTTATAAAAGAAATTGAGCGAAAAATTGGTTTTCCTTGTATTGTAAAACCAGCAAGGCAGGGGAGTAGTATTGGTATTGAAATTTGCAAAAATAAAGAGAATTTGCAAAAAACACTTAAAAATTGCTTGAAATTTGATAAAAAATTGATAGTTGAGAAATATTTAAGTGATTTTAGAGAATTTAATGTCGCGCTATATTCTACTGTTGATCGAATAAAAATATCTGAAATTGAGGAGCCACTAGTTCAAAAAGATATGCTGAGTTTTGAAGAAAAGTACCTTAATTTTTCAGGAAACGCTTCTAAAAAATCAAAGCAGATTCCGCCTAAAATTAGTAAGAAATTATACACCGAAATTGTAACGACGGCGGAAAAGGTGTATAGAAATTTAGACTGTAATGGGGTAATAAGGTTTGATTTTATTTACGATAATATTGCGAAAAAATTATACGTAAACGAGATGAATACAATTCCTGGTTCGCTTGCATTATATCTATTTGTACCCAAAGGGATAAGTGAAGATGAAGTTGTTAATGACCTAATTATTGATGCGATAAGAAGAAGATTTTTAGAAAAAAATAACCGCACTGATTTTAAATCAGATGTTTTAAAATTGACAAATATAAATAAATTTGAAAAATAATAATTATGCAATAAAATGAATAAAAAACAGCAAGCGCGGTTCTTTATTTTTAGATAAATATTTTTATATTAAGTCGTAATAAAACTAATTTTTTCTATGAATTTCTGTTCTTAAAGTTGTCCTTTTGATCTAATATTTGCTTATGTATTCTGCCTTTAAGTGTCTGGGCTGCTATGTGTTTTTTTACGTGTCCATTATTTTAAAAGTTTATTTACTTAATTAGCAGTAATTTGTCTTGAATTGTTTTTCTCATATCCAAATTATTGATGTGGGAGCAGGCAGTAATTAGTGTCATTTTTTCTTGTGTGGTTAAAAACATATTGTTTAGTCTAAATGTGTTTAGTATTTCTATTCCGCCAGATTTTCCGCATTTTGACACAATTGGCACGCCGGCGGTATCAAGAAGCGAAATGTATCTGTAAATTGTGCGCGTTGAAACCTCATATTTTGCGGACAATTCCTTACAAGTCATTTTCCCGCGGTTTAATATTGTTATTATAATCCCTAATGCAACATCTGTTTTCATACACATACTATAACATAGATGATAGCAATTGTCAAACATATGTTCGATATATTTTGTATGTCATTTTGGTTTGCGTATTTTCCTATGTCTTAATGCTTAGGTTTTAAAATTATTTTTTATATTTTCTACTTTAAGTATTTTTTCATTTCTTTCAATATAATTTCGGTTGCATTTTTCTGTGCCGAACTTTTTTTAAGTGCTGCTGTAAGTGCTGGTGCAACCTTTAAAGCGTTAAGAAGCGTGTCCTGGTTTAGTTCTTCTTGCGGTACTACTTTTGCCCAGCCTTTGTTTTCAAAATATTTAGCGTTTAGGATTTGGTCGCCACGCGATTGATCGAGTGGGAGAGGAACCAAAATCATTGGCTTTTTAAGCGCCAAAAATTCAAATATTGCGTTGCTTCCCGCCCTTGAAACCACAATGTCGGATAAAGCCAAAAAATCGCCAATGTTGTTTACATAATCAAATTTGTAATAATTTGGTGAGGTTGCATTTGTGGGCTTATTTTTGCCACAGATGTGTAAAATGTTGTATTTTGCGGTCAATACTTTTATGTTTGAGGCAATAATGTCGTTTAGCGCTGATGCGCCACTGCTTCCCCCGACAACCAGCACGTTTGGTAGATTGTTTGTGATTTTCAGTTCGCGTTTTAACTTTTCCTTGTTTCCGCTAAAAATCTCGTTTCGGATAGGGGTGCCACAGTACACGCCTTTCTTGGCGTATTTTTTTGCGGTCGATTCAAAAGAGAAAAACATTGTTTTGCACCTAGGATAAATCAATTTGTTGGCAAGTCCCATCGTAAAGTCGCTTTCGTGGGCAAGCACAGGGATTTTGCCGTGCGCCATAACAACTGGCACACTTACAAAACCGCCTTTCGAAAAAATAACGTCGGGCTTAATTTCTTTAAGCGCCTTCCTTGCGTCGCAAATAGAGGTCATAAGTTTAAAAGGGATTGCAAGGTTTTTAAGTGTGAGTTTTCTTATCAACTTCGTCGTCCTTATTTCGTGATATTTGACAAACGGATACTTCTTTAAAATGTCCTTTTCCATTCCGCTTCCGCCTATGTAATGAAGTTCGGCTTTCCCCTTCAATTTCTCAATTATGGCGATGTTTGGCATAACGTGCCCAGCCGTCCCGCCTCCACAAAAAACAACTTTTTTCATCATAATTCTCCTTATTATATTATTATGTAGAAAAATGTTGTTTTATTAAAAAATATAAAAAATATTGGGCGAGGATTGCGAATTATGGCACAAAATCGAACTGGTTGTAAGTTGCCAAAATAGGGTCAATATTTCAATAAATATACGGATTTTTGCATAAATATAATGTAAAATATTTGATTGTTTCAATTTTACAAAAAATGATTGAATGTGCTATAATATTACAGAATTAACGATTGTTTAAGGACGGTTTTATGGAGCAGAGTTATAATAGTAAAAATATAGTTGTTTTGCAGGGCTTGGACGCGGTTAGACTTAGACCCGGAATGTACATTGGCACAACGGGCGAAAAGGGAATGCACCACCTGCTTTGGGAGATTGTTGATAACGGAATGGACGAGGTTGCAAATGGTCACGGCGACACCATAACGGTTACAATGCACCCTGACAACTCGATTTCGGTTGAGGATAATGGGCGTGGCATTCCAGTTGATAAGCACCCAACCCTGAAAGTAAGCGGTGTTGAGGTTGTGTTTACCCAACTTCACGCGGGCGGAAAATTCGATAATTCCAACTACGCTTATTCGGGCGGATTGCACGGCGTAGGAGCAAGCGTTGCAAACGCCTTGTCCGAATGGCTAAACGTAGAAGTGTACAAGGAAGGCAAAATTTACAGCATGAAATTTAAGAGCGTGGCAAAGGGTGGCAAAGTCACGGGCGGTGTTCCGCAAGGTCCGCTTAAAGAGATTGGTAAAACCACAAAATCGGGCACACTTGTTACATTTAAGCCCGACCCACTTATCTTTAAAGACGCTAAGTTTGACGTGCAAACAATCTCAAAACGTCTAAAAGAATTGGCTTTTTTGAATAAGGGTGCAAAACTTGTGCTAATAGACGAAAATCAAAAAACTGACGACGGCTACAAGACTTATGTGTATAATTATACAAACGGTCTTATTGATTTTATAAAATATGTTAACACTGGCAACACTCCAATATATAAAGAACCTATTTACTTGGAAGGCAAGGGCGAGGTATTGTCTCTAAGCCTTGCAATCCAACACACCGACGGATATAGCGAAAACATATTTAGTTATGTAAACAACATTCCTACAAGCGAAGGTGGAACCCACGAGACAGGCTTTAAAAGCGCAATCACGAGGGTGTTTAACGAGACTGGAAGAAAACTTGGCTTTATAAAAGAAAAAGAGCAAAACCTTCTTGGCGAGGATTTTAGAGAGGGTATGACTGCAATCCTTTCGGTTAAGATGAAAAATGTGCAGTTTGAAGGGCAGACCAAAACAAAACTTGGAAACCCCGAAGCAAAAAATGATGTTGAAAATATTGTGTACGAGCAGTTGTCAAAACTACTAGAAGGCAAGGCATACAAAGACGTTGTTGGCGAAATAATCAACAAAGGCAAGGGCGCGGCAAAGGTTAGAGAAGCGGCTAAACACGCAAAAGAGATTACAAGACAAAAAAACAACGCTGACACATATAGTTTGGTGGGAAAACTTAGCAACTGCACTGGCAAAAACCCTATGCTAAACGAGGTGTTTATTGTAGAGGGCGATAGCGCCGGCGGAAGCGCAAAACAAGCCCGCGATAGGACTTTTCAGGCGATTTTGCCACTACGAGGAAAGCCACTTAATGTTGAGAAAAAACGCCTTAATCAAGTTTTGGAAAACGAGGAAATAAGGACTATTATAAGCGCGCTGGGCACAGGTATCGGACAAGACTTTAATATTAACAACCTTAAATATGGCAAAGTTATTATCCTAGCCGATGCCGATCAAGACGGTGCACATATTAGGGCGATACTTCTTACGTTCTTTTATAGGTATATGCGCGAACTTATAAGCGAGGGGCACGTGTATGTGGGAATTGCTCCTCTTTATAAGGTGTATAGAGGCTCCAAGGTTAAGTATGTTTACGACGAGGCAGATTACGACGCCATAACCAAACAAGTTGGTGCGGGATATAGTGTTCAGCGATATAAGGGCTTAGGTGAAATGACCGCCGAACAACTTTGGGAAACCACAATGAATCCAGAAGATAGGGTTTTGGTGCAAGTAACAATGGACGACGTTGCCGAAGCGGAACTTATGATAACCACTTGGATGGGCGACAACGTTGAGGCGAGAAAGAAGTACATTAGCGACAACGCAAACTTTAATAAAACATCAAAATTTGAAGAACAGGTAACAAATAATGACAAAAAGTAGTAGTAAGTATTCATCAGATCAAGTCATAACAAAAGCGCTAGAAGAAGTAATGCACGATAGTATGCTTCCATATAGCGAGTTTGTTATTATGGATAGGGCGCTTCCTAGGGTTGAGGACGGATTGAAACCCGTTCAACGCCGTGTGCTATATAGTATGTTGGAAGTTGGCGTTTTGCCGGATAGACCGTTTAGAAAAAGCGCTCGTATCGTTGGTGACTGTATGGGTAAATATCACCCTCACGGCGACAAGAGCATTTATGACACAATGGTTAGAATGGCGCAAGACTTCAATATGGGTGAAGTTTTGGTGTCGGGTCACGGAAACTTCGGAAGCGTCGATGGTGACGGCGCCGCTGCTATGCGTTACACCGAGGCGCGCCTTGCACCTATTGCACTAGAACTTTTAAGAGATATCGAGAAAAACACCGTTTCGTGGAGTTTCAACTTCGACGACTCGTGTAAAGAACCGGATATGTTGCCGGGTAGATTTCCAAACTTGCTAGTAAATGGCGCGTACGGAATTGCGGTTGGACTAGCCACCAATATTCCTACACACAACCTAAATGAGGTGTGTAACCTAGTTGGTGCGTATATCGATAACAAAAACATAACGGTCGACGAAATGTTGACCATTATGCCGGGTCCCGATTTCCCAACAGGCGGATATATTATGGAAGGAAGTGAAATCAAAAAAGCCTACGAAACAGGCAAAGGCAAATTGATTTTGCGTGCAAAACTTCACATTGAGAGTGGCGACAATGATAAGAAAAACATAGTTATCACAGAGATACCTTATCAAGTAAACAAAGCGCAATTGCTTCAAAAGATTGTAAAACTTAAAGAGGCAGACCAAACAGACACATTAACATACATTAGCGAAATTATCGATGAGTCAGATAGAAGCGGAATGAGAGCGGTTATCAAATTAAAGAAAAACGCGCGCGTTAACGCAATCCTTAATATGCTATATAAGTATAGCGACCTAGAAACATCGTTTAACGTTAATATGGTGGCAATTGCAAACGGTAAGCCAAAACTACTAAGTTTGCGCGAGATATTGGATTACTATGTTAATTATCAACAACAAGTTATCTATAACCGTACCAAGTACGACCTAGAAGTTGCTTTGAAAAAAGAGCACATCTTAGAGGGCTTGTTAATAGCCATCAATAATATCGACGAGGTTGTAAGGATTATAAAGACCAGCAAAAATGTGACCGAAGCGAAAATAACCCTTATGAACACCTTTGCACTAACCGATGTTCAGGCACAAGCAATTCTTGATATGCGACTAGCACGCCTAACCAGCCTAGAAGTTAACAAACTTGTGACCGAACTAAATAGACTTAAAGACTTAATAAAACGTTACACGGAAATATTAAAGAGCCCTAAAATGCAGATGAGAATAGTTAAAAAAGAAATTTTGGAAATTGCTGGCAAGTATAAGACGGATAGAAAATCGTTGTTTGCAGAGCCAAACGAAGAGGTCGAGGAGACCGCAATTCAAGACACTACAAGCGAAGAGTTGCACCTAATAACCACTCCTGTAAACACTATCAAAACTGTTAGCGTTAAGGGATATAACCTTGCAACAAAAGAACTTAGCACGTCAAATGCAACCTTGCACGAAATCCCAGAAACAAGTATGATGACCAATTCAAATAGCACTGTTTATGGTTTCACAAACAAGGGAATGTGTGTAAAACTTGAAGTCGGCAAAATTAACCAGACCAAGTTTAAGGATAAGGGCACATATATTCATTCGCTATGCTCGGCGATAGACGTTGACGATAAGTTTGTGGGCGTAATAGAACTTAGCGAACAAAATAAAGACAAGTCGCTTTTGATGGTTACAAAGAAAGGAATGATAAAACTATCTAAGGTTGAGGAGTACTTCGCAAGCAAACAAGCCATCGCAAGCATCAAACTTAAAGACGGCGATGAAGTGGTTTATGTGGGACTTAATAACGCCGACGCAAAACTTGCTATGTTTACAAAACTTGGCTACGCAATGATAACCGAGAAAAACGACATCGCAGTAAGCGGAAGGGTAAGCATTGGTGTCAAGGGGATAGCCCTTCAAGACGACGATGATGTTGTGGGCGCAATGCAAGTGACCAAATCGGACTCATTTGTGTTGGTTAATAGCGACACCGGAGCCTACCTTGTAAAATACGCCGAAATCCCAGAAAGTGCAAGGAATAGACGCGGAACAAAGATTACAAAATCGGGCAAAATTTTAATAGCCGACCTATACAGCCAAAACGCAAATTATGTGTATGTGCTATCCGACGGCTCGCTAAAATTTGTGCCAAACAAAAACATTCAACTTCCTGTAAAAGAGACCAAAAAGAACGCGAAAGTTCTTGCTCTAAAAGACGCATATCATTATATGGTTGATTAAAAATCAATTTAATTATTAAGAAATAAAACACAAGTCAAACACGGCTTGTGTTTTTTATTTTTTTGCATATTTGGGCGGTCGCGATAGTAAGATATTATGTGTAATTGCGGTTGGCGTATAATACTACATTATTCTACAAAACTAGATTTTTTGTAGCATTATAAGTCACTTAGATAATTTATCAAATTTAAGAGAATGTATTAAAATGAAGGAGTACAAACAATGAAGTTTCTTGTATTAAAAAAGAAGTCTGTTCTTATGATTTTGTGCCTGTCGATTGTGGCGGTTATGCTGTCGCTGAATGTGGTTGGCGCGCCGTCTGCTAGCGTGTTTCTCGGACAAGTTCCTAGGTTAGTTCCGATTTACGCGGTGGACAGAACAGACAAGGAGATTGCCATAACTTTCGATAGCGCTTGGGGTGCTGACAAAACCCTAGGTATCCTAGAACTACTTAAAGAATACAATGTAAATGCAACATTTTTCTTGGTTGGGTTTTGGGTGGATAAATATCCCGATATGGTTAAGGCAATTAGCGAACAAGGAGTTGAAATAGGTACGCATAGTAATACTCACCCCGATTTTGCAACACTTAGCGCCGAGCAAATGAAGATGGAACTTACAACTTCGATTGAAAAAATCGAAAACATCACGGGTAAAAAAGTGGAGTTGTTTAGGGCACCATATGGCTCGTATAACAATACACTTATTAACACCGCTTCTGGCTTAGGACTTAAAACAATCCAGTGGAGCGTTGACACTCTTGACTGGAAGGGACTCAGTGGGTCGCAGATGCTAAATAGAACGCTCGACAAAATTGACAACGGTGGAATAATCCTTTGCCACAACAATTCCGACAACATTTTAGACGGGCTAAGGTTGATACTAGAAAGATTGACCAAATCTGGCTATAAATTTGTATCGGTGGGCGACTTGATTTACAAGGATAACTACAAAATCGACAATTTGGGTATTCAACGAAAAAATTAGTTAAGCACATTTTCAAGGAGATATATAATGAATTACGAACAATTGAATAATAATATAGTTACTTTGTCGGGCGAGATTATGGACGATCCGAAATACAGCCACGAGATGTTTAATGAGGGCTTTTACGAGTTTAATCTAAAAGTTATGCGCCTAAGCGACGCATTTGACATTATTCCAGTGACAGTAAGCGAGCGATTGCTGGACGAATACGACCTTAAAAAGGGCAAAATGATGTCTGGCAAAGGTCAGTTTAGAAGTTTTAATAAAATGGAGGACGATAAAAGTAGGCTTATACTTACAATGTTTATCCGCGAGATTGAGGAGTACGACAAGCTTAAAAATCCCAACCAAATCGACATCGTGGGCTACGTGTGTAAGGACCCTGTTTTCAGAACAACGCCTTTTAAACGCGAAATTTGCGACGTGCTTCTTGCTGTGAATAGAAACTACAACAAAAGCGACTATCTTCCTTGTATTGCGTGGGGTAGAAACGCAAGGTTTGTTAAAAATTTAAGCGTGGGCGACAAAGTAATTGCAAGCGGTCGAATTCAAAGTAGAGAATACGAGAAAAAACTTGAAAATGGCGAAGTTGAAAAGAGGGTGGCGTACGAGGTGTCGCTGTCAAAAGTGGCAACTGCAACCCCAGAATATCAAGGCATAAAACACGAAACTAAATATATGGTTAGATAACACTAATGCAATTAAATGCTATAACCAACATAAGCAACGAATTTTCTTTAAATGGAGTAAGTTACATTAAGTTTGTGGGTGCTGGGTTGACTGTACTAGATATAAAACATTAAAAAATCCTCTGATTATTCAGAGGATTTTTTGTTAAAGTCTATATTTATTTGTTAAAGTATAATTATAAAGCCCAAGGTTGAAGTTTAATTATAAAACCTAATATAAAAGCCCAATATTAAAGTTGTTCTTTTAAGATTGTTGTTCTTTGTCGGTGTCTTTTTCGGCTTCGGCGCGTTGTTTTTTGCGATAAACCGAGAAGAATACAATTACAATTACTGCGATGATTACGTCCAAAACCAGCAAAATAATTGCGGTTATGATTGCAGGAGATAGACCCGCCATTTTAACGTACTTAGTAAGCACGTATCCCTCGCGTTCTTGACCGTCTTGGTCGATAAAATTAACCTTACAAAACTTCTCGTTTTTATTGTAGTCTATTGCGTGTACTTTGTATCCGTCGGGAAGGGTTAGTAGCACATTAGCGCTCTCGTCAGCCTCAACATAAACAAACACCGACTTACTGTTGTCAAAAATGGAGATGGTTGCGTTTGTGTTAATGGTTTTGGAAACGTTTTCGTTGTTAATTACGTCCTTAGCGAAAACGTAGCCAATTTGTCCGTTGTTGTTGATGATGTAGTAGTCGTTGCCGTCAATCGAGATAGGGTACTTGCCTCGTGTAGTCACAACCATTCCTTGTCCGATTGTGGTAAGTGAAGTATTTTTGTAAATTGTAGGGTATTTGTAAACGTTAACGTTTTTGTTTGTGGTTCTAACCTTAAAACTTGTTCCGTCTTGACCCACTGTCTGAATACCGTTTGCCAAGTCGCCAACTTCAATGTATCCAGTTTTCATTGTGTCGCCGTCAATATATGCGATATAGGCAAACTCTTCGTTTTTGTTTAGAATAATGCAGTTTGCGCTTGTGGTTTTAATCTTGCTGTAACCACCTAGGTAATATGGGTGCTCGTAGATTAAAGTGTTTAGGCTAAGCGAGCCATACTTCCAAATTTCAACATGACCAGTGGCTTTGTTTAGGTCCGAGTAGTACGAGCCGATAGTCGCAACTGGGTTAAATTCGGTGTCGGATAAAACCTTAAATGCGCTTAGTTTTGTGTTGTAAAGATAGATGTCGCCACTCAAAATGTCAATGTCGAAGCACGAGTAATCGCTAAACCCGGAAAGTTTTGTAAACTCGCCATCAACTGCTTTGCCGTAAACAAGGTTGCCGTCGTTGGTCAAAACAATAGGATATTTAAAGTAGTTGTAACTAAAATCAGTTATTTTAGCGTCAAAAACTTTTGTTTCCGGCTGTTGAGCGCCAGTTGTTTTGTTTAGTTCATATATCGTGTTGTCCGTGCCAACAAACAACTTGGAACTTAGTGCAATGCTTTCAAGTGTGTTGGAGATGTTTGTGTAATCAATACTAAGCCTTAGTTTACTTGAACTGTTGGTTGGAGTGGAGTGAGAGACATATTTTGTTGCGCCATCTTTAAATGTGTATAGTCTGTCGCTTGTAAGCATATATATTGTGCCGTCGATGTCGATGTCAATGCTGATTACAAGGTTGCCACTAATGGTGGAGATGCGTCGGTCGTTTTTATAGATGTAAGAGTTATTGGTGTCTCTTAAAACATAGTAGTAGTTGTTAAGTTTGTCGGTCACAACCTCACTGCATTTGTAGTCATAGGTGTCAATTGGTAAAATCTCTTCTTTGTTAACAATCTGAATTCGCTTGTTTCCGCTGTCGGTCACGTAGAGTGTGCCTGCTTTGAAAGTAACGTTGTTTACGCCTTTAAATCTTCCAAGTCCTACGCCTTTGCCAGCAATAATTGTGGCAACCACCTCAAACTTCCCAAGTTCTTGATTGTAAGTGTATTCCATAATGTCGCAATTTACTTTGCTAAACACATAAAAATTGTCGCCCTTAATGTGTAGTGAGTCTATGTCGATGTTTTTGGGTTCGCCAGTTGTAAGTTGGTTATTGGCATAACTTGTGTACATCACAACGTCAGAAGCAACAATAATGTTGTTGTTAAGAATGTTGGCGCACTTTATCTCGTCACTTTCACCAATTTCCAAAACGTTAAAGTAGTTGTTGGAAGTTGTGTTGTTTACGATTGGGGTAAGCGCCTCTTCGCCAGTTGGCTGATTGAAAATGTAAAGCGCTTTGCCGATTTTTGATTTTGCGATGATGTAATCTTCGTTTAGGTCGAGTAGGTAGTTTTGCGAGTTGTCAAAATTGTAGGTATATACTGTGTCGCTACTTTCTCTTACGTTTCTATAAACTGCCATATTTAAAATAGTGTTTAGCCCGTTGGACATAGTGTATAGATAGTAGTATTTGCCCGAAATATACTTAACAGTCGCGTTGTTGTAACCACTTGGTCTATATACTTCGCTCGATACATCGGTTAATCCGTCTAGCGCAAAAACCTTTGTTTCGCTACTTGTGAAAACAAACACATAACCGCCCACGATATTTATGCTTTGTGTGGTGCCGCTTACGTTGGTGAGTTTTGTGGTAGTTTTGTCGGTTTTGTTGTATTTAAACACCTCGTTTGACGACGTTGAATAGAAAATATTGTTTTCCGAAATATCAAAACACGTTAGAGTGTTTAGGTCGACATAATCCTCAATCCCGTGAGGATAGTAGGTGTTAAGAGTGCTTGCATTTACGGTCATTGTGGGAACAAACATCATTATACAAACTATCATTCCCAAAATGCAAAACTTCAATTTTTTCATATGTACCTCATTGTTATTATAATTATATTATATCTATATTATTATAAAAAAACCTCATCAATAAAGCAATTAAAATAATGCGGGTTTCAAAAAAAATAAAGCATTTGAAAACGCTCGCTTAATCTGTGTAAAAAAATCAAAAAATTTTTTTGAATTTTTTTATTTGCTGACACACAGTTGTCAACTTTAAGGGCATATAATTCGAACAGATGTTCTAAAAATAAGGGGTGTTTTGACAAAATTCTACAAATTTGTACAAAAATCTACATTTTTTACAAAAATATGGCACAACCCTTTGACAAACCAAAATCGAGTAATTTATAATATGGAAAAACTGGGAGGAAAAATGAAAACTTGGAGTAAAACAATTTTATCTGTATATAAATATTTGGAGGCGCTTAGCAATTCTATTGACGATTTAGTGGTCAAAAAAAGTATCAATTCTGCGTTTTATAACAACGGCAGATTTGACACCGCTTATGATTGCGCCGACAAAATAATGCGTCTTACTAATAGGAAGATTAACCTTATAAATATTAAGGTTTTAATAGAGGACACGCTTTTAAAAATGCCACTAAAATATCGTCAAATTTTAATGCTAAAATACGCCGACGGCGCCAAATCCAGCGATATCGCCGAGATTTTGCATGTAAGTATGCGCACCTTTTTTAGGCTAAGTAATTCCGCACTGGAAAGTTTTGCGAAAATATTGCAAATAAGTGGCTACAACAAAGAAAAACTTGAAGAAATGTTTTGTGGCGAAAACTGGCTTAAAAACTTGTACAATCGAAACCAAACAATGCAAAGGGATTTTGATGACGACATATTAAAATACAAGTTTTTCAAAAACGTAATTCGCGAGTTCAATATGGTATATTAGAGTTTGTCGTCGTATTCTTTTACGACTATCACTTGTTCCTTAAACCGCTTTTTTGACTTAGGTTTTTTGTATAGTAGAAGCAGGATAAGAAGCGTTGGCGCGGTCAAAACTCCTACGATAAGCACGCACGTTCCGTTTGATAGTGGATTAACTACATCGTCGTAATCGTTGTTTAAAAAACTTAGTTGTTCAATGTTTTGCGGAATTGTGGAAATATGGTCGATGTACTCGCAGTACACATATCCATAAACGTCCAGATAATTCACATAATACCATACATTTTCCCTAAAATCGTCCACTTGCTCGCCATACACATATCCGATGTATTTAAGCGAGGTGCAGTTGGCGGGGATAATTGACAGCGTGTTGTTGGATTTGACCGGCGTACTCCGAAGGTAGATGTTGTTGTTTACGGTTCTCATCGCAACATTGCTCGGGTACGGAATTTTAGGCGAGCCGTCCACTTTCTTTACGTTTTTTCGCAAAACAAAACCGCTCACCCCGTTGTAATTAACTTTATAAAACTCCTCATTTTCAGTGTGGAGTATTTCGACATAATATGTATTTTCCATAATACATATTATATTTTTTACACTGTTATCGTTTTCGGGGCGGGCATACAAATACACTGCATTTCCCATTATCTGGGCAAATTGACTGTCGCAATACGTGGGACTGAAAACGGGAAGAAATAGGGCGCATATCAAAACTAAAATAACTCTTTTCATATCTAAATTATACAACATTTTTGCACAAAAACTTAATTAGAATAAGTTTGAATTTTGTAGAAAACACGGAGGTTTTGTAAAAAGTTGAATGCAAATAAATGAAATAAAAAAGCGACTTCAAAAGGTGGAGTCCGCCATTGTTAATTACCAAAACAACAACCGCATTTTTGAATACAACACTGGCGACAAGGTTCACCACAAACAGCTTGAATTTCATAAATGCAAAAAGAAAAACCGGTGGGTTTTTGGTGGAAACCGTAGCGGTAAAACCGAGTGTGGTGCGGTGGAAACCGTGTGGCTTGCTAGGGGAATTCATCCGTATAAGGAAAATAAGCCCGATGTTGAGGGTTGGGTTGTGTCGCTGTCCACGCAGGTGCAACGTGACGTGGCGCAAAGTAAAATCTTATACTACCTCAACAAAAACTGGATAGCCGATATAGTTATGTCAAGCGGTCGCCGTGGCAACCTCGAAATGGGCGTAATTGACACGATTTTGGTCAAAAACGTGTTTGGCGGAATAAGCCGAATAACCTTCAAAACTTGCGATCAAGGTCGAGAGAAGTTTCAAGGGACAAGCCTCGATTTCGTGTGGTTTGACGAGGAACCTCCGTTTGACATCTATCTGGAATGCAAAATGCGCGTGCTCGATAAATCTGGCGAAATTTTCGGCACTATGACACCTCTTAAAGGGCTCACTTGGGTATACAACACAATTTTTCTAAACGACCTAAATGACGACGAGGTTTGGCATACGCATATGGAATGGGCAGACAACCCGTTTTTAAATCAAAAAGATGTCGAGAAGTTTACGGCGTCAATTAGTGCAGACGAGTTAAAATCGCGTAGATACGGGCTTTTTGTGGGTAATGGCGGAATGGTGTATAGCGAGTTTGACGAAAATGTAAATGTCATTGACCCTTTTGATGTGCCAAAGGATTGGTACGATACCATTAGCATTGACCCAGGACTTAACAACCCGCTTAGCGCACACTGGTATGCCACCGATTATGACGGAAATGTGTATGTTATTGCCGAGCATTACGAGGCAAAACGAAACATCGAATATCACGCTAATTGTATAAAAAATATATGCGACCGATTGGGCTGGAAACGCTCGCATATGGGTTATATCGAAGCGTTAATTGATAGCGCTGCCAATCAAAAAACTCTTGCGAGCGAAAAGAGCGTAACCGAACTTTTTGCCGATTTTGGCATTATGGTCAATCCGAACGTTAACAAGGATTTGTTTAGCGGAATAAACCGCGTTAAGAGTTTTATCAAAAACGCCGAAAGCAAATCCCGATTGTTCATATTTAGGACTTGCGTGAATATGATTCGCGAAATAAAAGGCTACTTTTGGGGTAGTGGCGAAAACCCAATAAAAAAAGACGACCATTCGCTCGACGAACTTAGATATTACATAATGACCAAACCCGAAAACACAAAGCAAATTCAAAAAAGCATTGTGGAAAAAGACAAAGAAAGACTGTATAGGAGGCTGATACAAAGAAGAAATGGCACAAGATGACAAAAGAGAAAAATTGGAAAGCGCGCTGTTTGATAGGGCGGTTGGCTTTGTGCAAGAGGACGTGTCGGAGGAATTCGGAATGGTAGACAACTCCCTGCAACTCATTAAGCGCAAAACCAGCAAAAAATACTATCCGCCAGAGATAAGGGCAATAGAACTTATGCTCGAACAGGAAGGCGATGGCGACGTGGGTTCAATGAGCCTAGAAGAACTCAAAAAGGAGCGAACCAAACTAAAAAAATTACTGGAAAAGGCGGAGAAAAATGATAAAGAGAATAAGGAAAAATGTCCGCTGTAACTATGCTGGTTGTGACAAACTTGCGGACTTAGAAATTGATGTAAAAAAGAAAAAATCTGTCGCAAAAATATTTTTGTGCGAGGAATGTTTTAAAAAAATGTATTTTGCTATGGGCTCATTTGTTGCACCCAAAAGCCCTCAAAATATTTTAAATAGATTTAAAAAATAAGGAGAACATATGAAAAATATAGAACAAAACAGAATTGAAAAAAGCATTGTAGAAGAGGTTTTGGACGATTTTAGGTCGCGCCAAGCCCAAAAGAAAAACTACGAAACAGCGTGGGAACTTAACATCAACTTTTTGCTAGGAAACCAATATTGTTTCATAAACGGCGTCAACGAAATGGTGGACGAAAACAAGCAATATTTCTGGCAAGAACGCGAGGTTTTTAACCATATCGCGCCAATTATGGATTTAAGGCTTGCAAAACTAAACAACGTTAGACCTACGCTTACAGTTTTGCCATTTTCCGACGACCCAAAGGACATCGCGTGCGCTAAGGTTAGTAAAAACCTTATTAAAAGCGTCGCTTTTGACCTAAACCTAAGCCAAATTCTAAACGAGGGCACGATGTGGAGCGAGATTTGTGGCACGTCATTTTATAAGATTAGTTGGAACCCAAACAAGGGCAGAGTTGTGCGTCGCGACGAAACTGGCAGAAACATCTGCGAGGGCGAGGTTGATTTGGGAGTTGTGTCGCCATATGAAATCTACCCAGAAAACAACACAATTTCCCGAATTGAGGATCAAAAAAGCATTATGCACGCCCGCATTTACAATGTCCAAGATATTAAGGATATTTGGGGCGTTGATGTAAAAGGCGAAGATTTTAACAGTTATTCTATGGGCAACATTAGCAATTTGGGCGGTCTTGGTTACGGCGCAACCAGTTTTGGCATAACCAAGCAGAAGTTTAACAACTCCGCACTCGTTATCGAAAAGTACGAGCGCCCAAGCCTAACATATCCAAATGGACGCCTTACAATTGTCGCTGGTGACAAACTTGTGTATATGGGCGAATTGCCATTCGTAAACACATTCGACGGCAAACGCGGATATCCATTTGTAAAACAAACATCGCGTGCGGTTCCAAATAGTTTTTGGGGTACTAGCGTAATTGAGCGTCTTATCCCAATTCAGCGCTCGTTTAATGCGGTCAAAAACAGAAAGCACGAGTTTTTGAACAGGCTTACGCTCGGCGTGTTGGCGGTTGAAGATGGCTCAGTCGATATTGATAGCTTAGAAGAAGAGGGGTTGTGCCCAGGAAAAGTTTTGGTGTATAGACAGGGTGCGTCGTTGCCACAGGTTTTGGCAAACGACAATATTCCTTCCAGTTTTGAAAAGGAAGAGGAAATGCTTCTAGACGAATTTGTAAATGTGGGCGGAGTATCCGACTTGTTTTCAACGGCAACAATGCAGGGAGGAAATATAAGCGGTGTTGCGCTAGAACTTCTTATCGAGCAAGACGAAGCGCGCTTGTCCTCGGTGTCTGACCAAATAAAAATCGCCTGCAAGGAAATTGCAAAACACATTTTGCGACTATACAAGCAATTTGCGATTTTGCCACACACTTCTCGACTTGTAAACGAAAACGGCAATGTTGAAATGTTGCACTGGTGCACATCGGACATAACGAGTGAGGATGTGGTTTTTGAAACTGAAAACGAAGTTAACCAAACGGTCGCACAAAAGCGAAACTTAATTTTCGACCTATTCAAATCGGGCATTTTCAACGACGAAAATGGCGTTTTAAGGAATTCCACACGCCAAAAACTGCTAGAACAACTTGGATTTGGAATGTGGGAGAACTTGCAAGACGTGCAAAACTTGCAAATGAATAGAGCCAACAACGAAAATTACGAGTTGCTAAGCAGTGCAAAAATCGACGACCCTTGCGAAATTGACGATCACGAACTTCACATAAATGAGCATACTTGCTTTATTCTTGGCAAGGATTTTGAAAAAGCACCAAATAAAGATGTATTAAAGGCAATTTTGCTTGACCATATCAAAAAGCACAAAGAATTATTAAAGAAAAACAAAGAGGAAGAATAATATGGATGAAAAAATAAAAAATGGAGAACAACCTTACGAGTCTACAACTTTAACCGCAGGGGCGGATGTTGAGAGTGAAAGTGTAGTAGAAAGTAATGGCTCTCCACTTGGTAAATTCAAAGATGTAAAGAGTTTAATGGGCGCATATAACTCTTTGCAGAGCGAATTTACAAAAAAATGCCAGCAACTAAGCGAGTTAGAAAAGGCCAAAAATAGCGATAATACGCATAGCGTACCGTTTTTTGAGACCCAAAACTGGCAAACATCGCTTAACGAATTTTTCGATAAAAATCCGCAAGCAAAACAATTTTCCAAAGAGATTGCCTTGGCAATTGTTGACGATAAAGACTTGCAAAATAGCACCTCTCCGCTAACAAGCGCGTATGCAAAAATTTTGGAAAAAAACTACGAAAATCTTTCAAACGCCATAAATAATGATGATTTTATTATAAAAAAGTTGTCAAAAGAGGCAAAACAAAATCTTGTGGACGGCTATTTGAAAGAAATTTCAACTGCGCCATTCTTGATGCCGGCAAACTCTGGCAATAGTGTGGCATCGGAAAATAAAATGCCAGCTTCGTTTTCGGAGGCGGGCGAAATTGCCAAAAAATTATTCAAATAGGAGAATATTATGGTAGATTTTTCAACTGCAAACAATGCGTTAAAAACAGTTTATTTGGGTGTTTTGAGCAATATGCTTAACCTAAAAACAAACCCATTTTTTGCAAAAATTAAACAATCAACAAAAGGCGTTGTTGGTAAAGAAGTTAAGGTTTTGGCGCCAGTTGGTATAAACGGCGGTATCTGTGCAACAAGTGAAACTGGCGAACTTCCAAGTATCACAGATGCAGGATACGTAACTTTAACAAGTAGCCTTAAAAACTTGTACGGCAGAATCGAGATAACCGACAAAGCAATCAGAGCAAGTCAATCTAGCGCTGGTGCATTTGTTAACCTTCTAAACGACGAAATGGAAAGACTTATTGAGGCAAGCACCTACAACCTAAGCCGTATGATTTATGGCAATGGTTCTGGTCTTATCACCGAACTTAAAGCACTTTCCACCGACAAAAAGTGTATCACTGTTACAAACGCGGCAGCGTTTGCTGACGGAATGATAATTGACCTTTACGAGGAAGCAACTGACTCTATTCCAACTGGTGGCTCAACATTTAAAGTTGTGGGCGTAGATAGAGCCAACAACAAACTTACTCTTGACAAACAAGTAAGTTTCACCGATGTAGATAAGGGCGGATACTTTGCAGTTCTTTCAAATTCATTAAACAACGAAATTACAGGTATTGACGCGTTGTTTGACACAACTGTTACAACCCTTTATGGTCTAGCAAAATCAAAATATCGTTTCCTAGTAGGTTATTTAAAACCAAGTTATGGTACTCTAAGCGAAATTGGTATTATTACCGAACTTGACAAAGTTGAGGCAAACTCTGGAAACCCTATTAACCTTATCACTTGCAACCCAGACGTTAGAAGAAAATATCAAAGTTTGCTTATCACTGCAAACAAGCCAATGCAAACAATGGAAATTGAGGGCGGATTTAAAGCGCTTGACTTCTATGGCAAACCACTTATTGCAGATAGATTTGCTAATACCGGAAGTATGTATTTGCTAAACACCGACGACTTTGCTCTTCATCAACTTTGCGATTGGGAATGGATGAGCGACGAGAGTGGAAACATTCTTACTCAAAAATCTGGCTATGCTGCATATACTGCAACATTGGTTAAATACGCTGACTTAATTTGTAACGTACCTTATGGTCAAGGCAAATTGATTGGCATTACAGTGTCATAAAATAAATCTTAAAATATGAGTATTGTTAGAGGGCGAAATTTAGTTTCGCTCTCTAAATTTTTTAGGAGTTTTTAAAAATGAAGATAAAACTTAAAGACAATGTGTTTAATGTTACTGATCGACTAAAAAAACTTAATCCAAACTTTTTTGTGCTTTACAACTTGGAAAATAAAAAATTTGAACTTCATAGTCGCGACTACGGTCGCCTAAGTTATGTGCTTACTTTTCCTTACGATGTACTCGATGGGAGAGCGATTAACTTTGTGCAAAAATGTTACAATTCGTCACCGGTTGATTTAAATGAGTTAGATAAATATAATAAGCGACTTACGCAAGTTCAGGTCGACAAAGCAAAAGATGAGACCGAATACAAAATCTCAAAAGTGTATGATTACGCAAACAAAAAATCAAATAATATAACAGAAAATTTTAAAAATATTTGGATATAAAATAGGAGAAAAAATGAAAGTAAAAGATATAGTAAAAAAAGTTTTAATATTGCTTCAAAATGATGCGCTTAGTACAAAATTATCAACAGATGGTGCAGAATTTACAATAAGCGAAAACAAGGAAATTAACTTGATTGTAAATAGCATAAATCTTACTCAGCAAAAAATTGCAACCAATTATGTTAACCTTTACGACACGGTAAAAGTTACAAATACAAGCGATGTGTTGTTGTATTCAAAAATTACATCGAAACATATTTTTAACATTATTAGTGTAAAAAATAGCATTGGAGAAAAATTGCATTTTGTCGCACAACCTACGGGAATTGTCACAAACAAAGGTGTTATTGTCATAAAATATTCATATTTTCCCAACGATGTGACAGTTTCTGACAATTTGACTTGTTTTGAAACGCAAGTAAACGAACGCGTATTTGTGTATGGCGCGCTTAGTGAATATCTTTTTGTAAAAGGAAATTTTGATGAAGCACAAATGTGGGAAGAAAAGTTTAATAATGAATTAAAGCAGTTTCAAATTTCCAAAAAGGACTATGTAAATATAAAACCTAGGAGTTGGAGATAATGAAAGAAATTAAAGTAAAAGAAAGGGTGATTGATTTTAGTGATTTTTCCAAGGGTGTCGATTACGATACTCTAAATAATCGCAACACGGGTACGGCAATTGACGGCTACAATTTTAAGTTTGATAGTGGGACATTGTCTACTGGTCTTGGCACGGCTCCGCTTGTTGTTAAATCAAAGGACTATATGCCAAACACTAAGACAATTACTGCTTCTGATATGCGAAAAATTTTTGCTTACACTCCAAGCGCTACGACCGAACCTAAGATAGTGATGATAGGTGAGGACGGCAAGGTTTACACTGACCGAATGGAGAGCCTTACTCCAACATATACCGAACTTTATGACTTTGAAGAATATCCTAATTGGATAAGATATTCTTATGACTCGGTCAATTATTTGCTTTTCTCTACTGACACAAGATTTTATGTTTATAGTGGCGGAGTGTTTACGACGCAGATTACTGAAAATCCTGTAAACATTTTTGATGTGTGTGCGCACAATGGAATGCTATTTGTCGTTAAAAATCAGCCATATAAATATGTTATCAATTATTGCACCGACTTAAATCCAGCCAACATTCAAACCAACTTCGGAAATATGAAAAGTATCACTTTGCCTGATACGTGTGGAAATATTGTAAAACTTGTGAGTTTCAATGACTACTTGTACATATTTTGCGAGTATGGTATTTATCGTTTGGTTTCGTATGAAAGCAAGAAAAAACTTTATATTGAACCGGTATATTATGGTACAACAAATATTTTCCGCGAATCAATTGTTATGGCTGGGTCGAGGATTGTGTTTACGGCTCGTGATGGAATTTACACTTTTACAGGATTAAAGGTAAACAAACTAAAACTTAACATTGATAAAATTCTAAAACCAACAAATAGTCCAAATGCAGTTGCGATTTACTCCGACGGCATTTATTATGTTGCGTGCAACTTGACTTTTAACGATTCTAAAATTATTGGCGCAGAATTTGCGGCACCTCTTTTAAACAACTCAGTTCTTATGGTTGATTTGGAGAAGGAGAGTGTTGTCATAAACCGTGGGCTTGCGCTATCCGATATGGAGGTTTTCAGAAACTATTCAAACAAAAAACTTGCTTGTGTCACAAGTAGTTATCTGGGAACTGAGATTTTCCAATTAGAAGAAAATGGCGTTTATAGGGGTAGTGAGTATTATTTGGACAAGCATTGGCAAACTTGCTACTATGACCTAGATATGCCAAACACAATGAAAATCTGCAAAAAAGTAACCATAACCACGGCAACAGACATAACTGTTACGGTTAACTGTGACGATAATACTTTTGCATATTCGCTAAAAGGCTCGGTAAAACCTCAAACAATCTATGTAAATGAAAAGGGCTACAAATTTGGCTTGACTTTTGATTGTGTCAAATGTACGGCAAAAATTTCCGATGTGAAAATGGTGGTGGGTGTGTATGAATGATTCAGTTTTAGATTATACTTACGACCAGACACAGAGGCTTGTTAGAAAAGATCGTGACGACGAGGATTCCATTTTTGAAGAAAAAACAGTCAAATATTTCTATAATGTTTCGGGCGGAAATTTCAGTAAGACCATTAACTTTTTATCAAAAAGTGAAGAGATTATGCTTAGTATATCTGGGCAAGCGAGTGCTCAAACAAGTGTTGTTGTCAAATTAAACAACACCACGGTTTTTAAGTCGAATTTTACAAGTTTGATATTCTTGAATGAATATATAAAAACAGACGAAACAAACGCGCTTGAAATAGCAATTTCTTCAAGTAGCGCCATTAACAACTTGCACATTATTCTTAGAGGAGAAGTGGATTTAGATGTGGAAAAACCACTTTTTGCGTTCTCTTCCACCTACAAAGTTGCAGATAAGGCTGTGTCGACTTACTCGTCAGTTAATGCCTTACTTGGAGGACTTTTTGACTATAAGTCACCCTCTTATGACAAAATCTATGACATTTGCTTTAATTTTTCCGCTTCAAATACAACAAAAGGTGATTTCGCAATATTGTATAAATCATCAAGTGGACTTAATTTGCTTAATGTGACCAAAAGCAAATCTGTTGTGATTACAACCGATGTGGACTCGGCGTGTTTTATCCCTACAAACGCGGTCGAATATATGGTGGTTTATGTTAAAAACGGAAAAACATCTGCTGTGTATGTGAATAGTAATATGGAGATCACTCAGACCATTTCCGTTATGTGTTTGGCGGGTGTTAATGTGACCAAGGTAGTGTCGATATGTGCTGATTCACCTCTTGATTACTTTATCGCTTTTTCTGGGAATACTGTCTACACGGTCGGAGCAAATTTTAATAACACTGGCGCGGACGTGTTTAATGGCAAGGGCTTTTTAAATGTTTGCCAAGCAAATGACGTTTCGGCGTTTTACAATAACACCAAACTTTATTTGTACTGCTTAGGCTTTGGTGAGGTAAAGGTCGTTACACTGGTAGTGAGCACAGGTGTTTCGTATTACAAAGACGAGACCTTCAAAAACTACAACGGCGGATTTTTGTTAAATGGTGAGTCGTATCTGTATGGCACGAATACGGTCGACAATGTAAGTAATGAATAAGCAAGTAAACGATATTATCGTGAAAGAAAATTTCAAACAGTTTATTTTAAACGGAGGATTAAGTAATATGAATTATTGGATTGATGAAGATTTTAATAAGCAGGCGGAGAGTGTTGTCTCTAAGTCAATTTTGAAAAGCAAGGTGGCAAGGCTAAACAAAACTTTGGAAAATTTGCACCTTACAGACTCTCAGCCAATTTTTAGCAAAACTTGTTTTGATAAACAAGAAGGCGAGGTTATAAAAGGACAACTCGACAAACTAAATGTTGCCAAGGAAAAGTTGTTGCTTCAAAAGCAGATGCTTGAAACTTGTAAGGAAAAATCCCTTTCCGATTTCGACCTAGTTAAACTTAGCAAATATGTAGATGACCTTAAAGAGATTGACAAGTCTCTTGACGGTGTTAAAACCGAACAAGAGTCTTTCGCTGGCAAAATTGCCGAAAGCGGGGCTGAGTATGCTAGGCAAATGGAAGATCTGAAAGGTGCTATGGGCGATTTTGATTTTAGGGAAGCGTCTCCAAAGTTTGATGAAAAGTATTCCGCAAATGTGGTTAGTGATTTTAAGGAGCAAAAAGCAAGAGAATATGTCAAAAGTTTTATTTCGAATCTAACTCCTAATGAGCGCGAACAGGTGCTCAGCGAAAATGAAAACTTAAAAAGGTATTATTCAAATGTGGGAGAAAATATTTAATTTGGCTATAAGCAACGGCATCTGGGCGGTGTTGTTTTTGGTGTTGCTATTTTTTCAATTGAAAGACAGCAAAAAACGCGAAGAAAAGTACCAGCGCACTATTGAAACTCTTGGCGCGTCACTAAAAGTTGTGACCGAGATAAAGGAGGACGTTGAGGATATCAAAAATGAACTTGAACGTCTTAAACCCAAGGAGAAACACGATGAACCTGAAAAACAGGATTAAGACCTATGCGTTTTGGGTCGCTCTAAGTAGTGCGGTAGTGATACTTTTGCAAAGCATCGGCAAGCTTTTCGGGTTTGAAGTGGAAAGTTCGACGATAGAAAACGTCATAATGTCGATATGCGGTGTTTTGATTGTATTGGGGATTGTTTCAAATTCTGGCGACAATTCCGACAATCATAGCGGTGGGGTGGAGGGCGAGACGGATTTGCCGGACACATCTGACCAACCTGCCGACCCTGAAAAACAAGACGGCGATGACGACAGCAAACTAGCCTAGATAAATGGGACCGCGAGGGAATAACATATTTCTTTGCGGACCCTTTTTTTCAATGCGTCAAATTATCGGTTTTTTTGGTTGATTTTTAATGATAATTGTTTTATAATTTATTAGATGTTAACTCATAGGGGGCGATAGGGTGCTTTACAAAAATACTTTCAAACTTATGTTTTCAAATGGGCATTTGATATACAAGATAATGCTTTATCTTATTGTTGCCCTAGCAGTAATTGGCGGGTTGTCGTTTTTGGTGGCGATCCCAATCTTTAACTTGCTTATTGACGAGCGCTTCTTTGCAAGAATTTCCGACGTGTATTCAAGTTTTTTAAGCAACCTTGACTTAAAGGGCTTAATTATGGAAATTGGTGTTTTGTCCGAAAGGCTTATCGATATCCTTAACGAAAACTTTGCCCGTATTTTCTTGTCGGCTTTCGCAGTTGGGCTAATTATGTTTGTGCTTGGAAGGGTGGTTTTAAATTTCTACACATTGCCCGCATCAATTGTTGTGGATTACTATATGAGTAGCAATGTTAAACAAGGCTTGGCTAGCGCTTTTGCACAAAGTTTTAAGAAAAATATCCTATATCAACTTGCTACGCTTGTTACACTTTTGCCAATCAATATTGGGCTTATGTACTTATTCTTGTTCTCGCTAAGGTTATTTAAACTTGGTGGTGCATTTGTAATTTTTTCGCCATTTATTATTCTAGTAGGGTTTACACTACTAAGCGCGCTAAAACACACTTTGTTTTGCGGTTGGATCCCATCTATGATTGTCAAAAACAACGGCGTTTTCGCGGGGCTTGTTGATGGATTTATCGTCCCTAAGAGAAGGTTTTTCCAGACATTTGCAAATAGTTTTGCGCTAGTACTTACGCTAGTTTTCCTAAACGTGTTTGGCGGAGTGTTCACATATGGCGTGGGGCTTTTAATCACTGTGCCAGTTAGTATCCTTACGGTTTACATTTTTGGGCTTGTGGCGTATTACAGTGCAACTGGTCAAAAATACTACCTAGACGCTTACAATGTTATGGCTCCAAAAACTCTTGAATACACCGATAAGTTTAGAGACCAACGATATATAATTTAAAGATAACCTTATATAGGTTATTTTTTTTATCTCCTAAAAATAGTCAAAATTTTTGTTGCAAAATTCAAAACTTTGGTGTAATATATATACAGTTACAAAAACAGACCACTTGTGGAGTGTGTGGTTTGTTGTCATAATTGAAAACTATATAGAAGTCAAAAAAAGGCGTATTTTTTTGTTTTGATTTTTTTTGGCTTTTATTTTAGGTTATATATTTTGTAATAAAACTAAAAAGGAGAGAAAAAATGAAACAAGCAAATTTAAAGATGTCGTTTTTGGGTGGCGTAGGCGAAGTTGGCAAAAATATGATGGCACTAGAATATCAAAACGACATTATAATTATTGACTCGGGACTAGCATTCCCATCGGACGAAATGATGGGCGTAGACCTAGTTATTCCCGACATAACATATTTAATTGCCAACAAAAACAAAATTAGAGCGATTATCCTTACTCACGGTCACGAGGATCATATAGGTGCTTTGCCATATGTTTTGCAAGATATCAAAGCCCCAATTTACGGGAGCAAACTTACTTGCGCGCTAGTGGAGAATAAGTTTAGAGAGCACAAAAAAGTTGCGTGCAAACTTAACATTGTAAAACCAAAACAAGTAATCAAAGCGGGTTGTTTTTCAATCGAATTTTTGAAAGTAACTCATAGCATAAGCGGTGCAATGGCACTATGTATCACGACCCCAATCGGTGTGTACATTCACACGGGCGACTTTAAAATAGACTTTACCCCAATTGACGGCGAACCAATGGACTTGGTTAGACTAGCCGAAATCAGCAAAAAAGGCGTGCTTTTGATGACCGCCGATAGTACAAACGCTGAGCGCCCAGGATATAGTATGAGCGAAGCAAAAGTGGGCGTTACTCTTGACGGGCTTTTCGCTCAAAACAAACAAAAACGTATTATTATAGCCACTTTTGCGTCCAACATTCATAGAATTCAACAGGTGCTAGACTTGTGCGAAAAGTATGGCAGAAAGGTTGTGTTTACAGGTCGTAGTATGCTAAATGTTTGCGAAACAGCAAGCAAAATTGGCGAACTAAAATTTAATAGAGAACTTTTAGGCGACATAAACAACGTAGACAAAATGGACGACGATAAAACCTTAATCCTATGCACAGGAAGCCAAGGCGAAGCAAATAGCGCATTGTCAAGAATGGCAGACGGGCAGTTTAACAAGATTGAAATCAACGAAAACGACTATGTAATATTCAGTTCGTCCTCAATTCCAGGAAACGAGAAAAACATAAACGACGTTATCAATCAGTTGTATCGTCGTGGTGCTAGCGTAATATACGAGGGACTTGCAGCGGTTCACGTTTCGGGTCACGCATATCAAGAGGAACTAAAAACAATGCTAAGCATCGTTAGACCTAAGTTTTTCGTGCCTTGCCACGGCGAATTTAGACACCTTAAAGCACACGCAAAACTTGCCGAAGAGATTGGAATCAATCCTCGCAACATCATTATTCCAGACCTTGGCGATAGCATTTCTATCAGCCGAAACATCATCAAAAAGTCGGGCACCGTTCCAGCAGGTATTAGACTTGTAGACGGCTTTGACGTGAGCGAGGCGGGTGGTGCAGTTCAACGCGATAGAGCACTTCTAGCCGAAGAGGGAATGTGTGTGGTTGCAATCACTGTGTCTAAGACAACAGGCAGTTTGTCATCAAAGCCAGAACTTATTTCGCGCGGATTTATTTACATTCGTGATAATACCGAAATCATTGAAGAAGCAAAGGATTTGATCATTAACACTATCCTAAATTGCAACTTCAAAACTCAGGATTGGAACGCAATTAAGCAAAACTTGAAAAAGGTTTTGACCAACTTCTTCTATAAGAGAATGAAGAGAAAACCTATGATTGTGCCTGTAATTATCGAAACGAAATAGGACGGAGAAATGGAAGAAATTTTAAAACAAGCGACCGAACATCACATTCCGATAGTTAGACCAAAAACACTAGAACTTTTGGTACAGTCGGTCAAGGAAAACGCCCCTCAAAACATCTTGGAGATAGGCACGGCGATAGGATATTCGGCTGTGCAAATGCTAAGAGCGTGCGACGGAAAACTAACTTCGATTGAGATAAGGCCTCTTGATCACGAACTAGCAAAATCCAACCTAACAAGGTTGGGGCTAATAGATAGGGCGGAACTTATCCTAGGCGACGCAGGGGTGGAACTAAAACGCTTGGTGGCAGAGGGAAAACACTTTGATTTTGTGTTTTTGGACGGGCCAAAAGGTCAGTATTTGACCTACTTAAAAGACCTAAAACTGTTACTAAATAAGGGCGGAATTATCTTTGCCGACGATGTGCTTTTTAGAGGTATGGTGGGTGGCGACGACTATGTTCCGCATAAGTTTCGCACAATCGTAGTAAATTTAAGAAAATATTTGTCGGAAGTGCAAAAAACGCCTTTTGAAAGCCAGATTTTGGATATTGAGGACGGCATTTGCATCTCCAAAAAGGTGGAGTAAAATGATAGAACTTTTAGCCCCAGCGGGCAATATGGAAAAATTAAAAACCGCATTTTATTTTGGTGCGGACGCTTGCTATTTTGCTGGAAAACAATACGGGCTTAGGGCGTTTTCGGACAATTTTGACCTTGACGAACTTGAAAAGAGCGTGGCATATTGCCATAGCCTAAACAAAAAGGCGTACATCACTCTTAATATTTTGGCGCACAATGGCGACTTTGAGGGACTTGCTGACTATCTAAAATTCCTTGAAAAAATCAAGGTTGACGCGGTGATTGTAAGCGATATGGGCGTTATGGGCTTTGTAAAACAGTACGCTCCGTCTCTTGATATTCACGTTAGCACTCAGGCTAGCGTTACAAATAAATACACCGCAAAACAATTTGTTGATTTGGGTGCAAAACGCATAATCCTAGCCCGCGAATTGTCGCTAGACGAAATAAGAGAAATCCGCGAATACTTGCCTAAGGAAATCGAAATCGAATGCTTTGTGCACGGCGCAATGTGCATATCGTATTCGGGCAGATGTTTGCTTTCTAATTACCTTACTGGTCGCGACAGCAATCGCGGTGCTTGTGTGCAGGCTTGTCGCTGGGAATATTGCATTCGCGAGAAAAACCGCAAAGGCGACTATCTTGAAATGCAAGAGGACGAAAAGGGCACTTACATTTTAAATAGTAAAGACCTAAATATGATAGAGTATATCGACAAACTCCGCGATGCAGGTGTCACGAGTTTTAAGATTGAGGGCAGAATGAAAAGCCCATATTACGTTGCTACGGTCGTTAATGCATATCGCCGTGCAATCGACATTATGGAAAAATCCAAAACCTACACTTGCCCAGCCGAACTTGAAATCGAACTAGAAAAAGCAAGTCATCGTAGATACACCACGGGATTTTACTTTGGCGCATATGACAAGGAGTGCTTGGAGAGTAGTATGCCAGTGCAAACCCACGAATTTATGGCTGTTGTGCTAAGTGACGAAGTGGACGGACGCGCTTTAATAGAGATGCGAAACCGCTTTAAAGTGGGCGATACGCTTGAAGTGTTGTCTCCGACTGACACATTTAACAAAACAATTGTTGTAAGCGATATGACTGATGAGAACGGCAACGTAGTTGTTGATGCAAACCAAGTACAACAAAAACTTATCCTAAAAACCGATTTGCCTCTAAAACAAGGCGATATTCTAAGAAAAAAAGTTAAATAATGTGAACTTTTAGAACTATAAAAAACGTGAAAAACGGCATTGTGCCGTTTTTTTTGTTTTCTTTTAATTGGTTTTATTATCTTAATTATTTGGCTTTTAAACTGTGGCGTGGCAAACTACTTTTTTTAACGTGAACTATTAAAATTGTCTGCTTCAAAAACCAATTCTACGCTATGTTTCGGCAAAAGTGTAGGCGATTGTGCTTTGACAAAATGCTGTTTTAATTTTCTAGTTGGCGTTTGTTACAAATTAGATGTGTACAAGCAAAATTCGACATCTTTCGCATATATTTATATGAAGAGGGGTGTTAAATGATATTTGAAAGTTTTAGTTTGTTCCTAAGAAAAATAATGTTTTTTACGGCGTATGTGAATAAGACCTCTTCGTTTCCAAAACCGCTTACGCCCAGTGAAGAAGCGGAGTACTTAAAGAGGTTTAATGAAACAAAGGACGAAAAAGCGAAAGCGATACTTATTCATCACAACCTTAGACTTGTGGCGCATATCGTAAAGAAATATGGCGGAACAGAGGAAGCCGACGACCTAATAAGTGCGGGGAGTCTTGGGCTAATTAAGGCGATAAATACATATCAATATGGGCATAACACCCAGTTTTCGACGTATGCCGCGCGGTGTATCGAAAACGAGATTTTGATGCTACTGCGGGTAAATAAAAAACATAAAAACTGCGTGAGTATTGAGGACACTCTTGTCAACGATATCGACGACAACGAAATAAGCGTGCTTGACATCGTCGAAGCGCCCGATAGCGATGTGGAGATGCTGGTAGGCTCAATGCTTGTGAGCAAAAAACTAGAACAAGTGCTCACTCAAAACCTCACGAAGCGCGAGTATACCATAATGTGTTTGCGCTATGGGCTTAACGGCTCGCCGGCACTTACTCAGCGCGAAGTTGCCACAAAACTTAACATCAGCCGAAGTTATGTGAGTAGACTCGAAAAAAAGTCGCTTGAAATTCTCCAAAAAGTTATAAAAGAAGAGGATTATAGATAATTAAAAATTACGCAAAATAAAGTAATCCAAATTATTTTGAGTTATTCCTATTTTGTGCTATCATAATCCTAGAAAAGTGGAGAATACAAATGAAAAGGTTTTTAAAAATCACATTATGCTTAATATGCCTTGTGTTTGCGTCGTTTGGGCTTACAGCGTGCGACCTTTTTTCTGGCGATAGTGGCGGAGACAACACTGCAAACGCGCCTACCGAAATTTCCGTCACGGGCGTTTCCACCGAAATTATGGTTGGGCAGAGCCTTTATACTCGATTAAAAGTTCAGCAAAAAGTGGGCGAAGAATGGGAAGAAGTCCCTCAGGCGGACTACAAAATAACTTGCAACTACGACGCTACAAAGTATGGCACTTTTGAGTTTAAAGTTAACCTTAGAGAATATCCAAAAATTGAGTTTAAGACCAATATTGTGGTCAATCCAATCCAAGTGACACTTCCTACATTTAGTGTGGTGTATACGGGCGAACTTGTTGACGCAAAATCAAACTTGGAAGAATTTGCATATTTTCCTAATTCAGATGAAAAACTTTTTGAGGTTATTTCCTACGAAAATAGGACAAATGTGGGCAATTACTCCGCAAAAGTAAGGCTACTCAATCCCGACAAATATATGTGGAGCGACGGCACACAAAACCTAAGCGGGCGCACACAAACTGTAAATTGGAGCATAACCCAGGCGCCCAAAAAATCGGTGTATGGCAATTCGACCAATTTGACCGTTTACTATGGCGACACATTGCTTGATGTAATACAAGACAACTTGTTAAATTACGAAAACGGCAGGCAGATTGATTTTGCGTTTATTGACGAATCGGGCGAGGTTGTGTCAACTAACATTGTTATTACAAATCAAACCGTGTTGTTTGCTAGGTTTAGACCCAATAGCAACTACGAGTACAACGACACACTTTCATTTAACCTTACAATTGTTCCTAATGCTTACTACAAGGTTGAACATTATAAATTGGAAGGCGGGGAGTATGTTTTGGCTACCACCGAAACTTTCAACGCTAGAATTACAAGTGTGGTTTCTGCCACCGCCAAAACATACGACGGCTACACGCTTAATTCCGACATTAGCACTATTTCGGGCAGAGTAGTTAAGGGTGGCAGTTTGGTTTTGAAATTGTACTACGACAACTAAACATTTGACATTTTTGTCAAATTGTGATATAGTATTCAAAGTTAGATAGACATACAATCGCGGGGGAAACCCTGAGGAAAGTCGGAGCACCATAGAGCAAAGTGCCAGCTAACGGCTGGTGGGGGCGACCCTAAGGAAAGTACAACAGAAAATATACCGCCAAAACTTGTTTTGGTAAGGGCGAAAAGGCGTGGTAAGAGCACACCAACCTTGTAGGTAACTACTTGGTTCTGCAAACCCCACTTGGTGCAAGGTAGAAAATCGTTATAACCCTGCTCGGCAGATTTTCGTTACACCGCTTGAAACTGGTGGCGACATCAGTGCTAGATAGATGATTGTTTAATACAGAACTCCGCTTACGGCTATTCTAACACTAAATACCACTCGAAATTTCGGGTGGTTTTTTATTTTGCGCACAATTTTGTTTTGTGATTTTGAACATATATGGTATATTATGGTTAATATTATATGCTAAATAGCAGTTTTTTAAGGAGGGAATTTTGGAAAACGACGATATGTTGCAGGGCAAAGACCTTACGCCCGAAAACCTAAATCAACCACAGTCCGAACCTAATGTGACACCAAGCCAAACGCCGGCAGAAAAAGCCCCAGAGGAAAAACCAATGGACGAGTACGAGAGACTTTCACGCCTTTACAATACGCGCGTAGAAAAAAAGCGCCCAATGGCGATTGTACTAATGGTTTTGGCGATAATGGCGTCGGTTGTGACATTGGCAGTGGGCGGATATTACACCGTTTTGCTATGCCTTAGCGTGGCGGGAGTTGACGGCGGTCAGTTTTTTGGAGCCAATGCCAACAACTTATCCTTTGGTATCGCTGGCCTAACAGGCTTTATATTCTATGTGTCCGCATTTGCTTTGATTATATTGATTGTGGGCTTGACAGTTTGGGCAATTTCAATGTACTTAAAATTGTTTAAAAACCTTCGTCAAACATCGCACCAGCCTTATCACATCTCCGCTTACAATGGCACAATTATTTACTCAATTATCGCTTTTGCAATATTCGAGGTGTTGTTGCTATTTGGTTGTGTTACAATTTGGACAAACGTAAAACCTGCCGATTTTGCGTCAATTGCATTCCTAATCATTACAATTCTCACTGGGCTTATCCTTGTGGCACTGCTAGTTGAGTTTGTTGTGTCGCGAATAAAATTTGCTAAGTATCCCGATGCAGAACTTAAATCGGAAATCAAAAAAGAAGCGCACGCTAGGTTTAAATACTTTTTATTAAAAAAGGGTAGAGACGATAGACGTGCTAAAAATAGGAGGATATGGTTTTAATGAAACTACTAGAAGTATTGTGGCCTTTCTTTAAAGGTAGAGACAAAAACGTTTTGCTTTACGAGGATTTTAAAAAGGAACGTCCCGACGATGTTCCAAAACTAAAACAATTTGGCGTTAAATCGATGATATTATCGTTTTTAAGCGTTGTGCTAGGTGTTGCGTGCATTTTAGGCATTATGCTTTGCATTAGAAGCAACAACTTGTTCTTCATTATCTTCGGAACAATTATTTTAATTTATCTTGCCGTGGTGTTTTGCTTGGTTGTAAATATTAAATCAATAGTGTGTTGGGTTTTACAACTTAAATGCAACAAAAAGGCAATCGGCTGGATTGCATTGGTAGTGTGGATTATAAATACCGCTCTTACAGCAATTTTGCCATTTGTGCTACTTGGTGTACTAGGTCAATAATATATCGCCCCAAATTTTGGGGCTTTTTTTACGTCCAAATAACTTATATCAATGCATACAAAGTAAATAATAGTGACAATATGGTTAAAAAATAATCTGCATATGATTAAAACCGCTTAAAACAAATGTTCGATATTTGTGCGTAGTTTTTATTGACTAAAAGTTAAAGATTTGATATAATGTTTTAAGTTAGTAAAGGGACAAAAATATGGATTTATTCGAAGCAAATATAAAACAATATGCGCCTTTGGCAGATAGAATGCGACCTAGCGACCTAAGCGGGTTTATAGGGCAGGAGCACCTAATTCACGACGGGAGCCTGCTTGTGAGGGCGATTAAGGCTAGCACAATAGGCAGTTGTATTTTTTGGGGTCCTCCGGGCACTGGCAAAACTACAATTGCCAACATTATTGCAAATTCCTGTAACGGCATTTTCAAAAAACTTAACGCCGTAAGTTCGGGCGTGGGCGATGCTAAGGAGATAATCTCGCAAGCCAAAAGCACCCTCCAACTTTATGGTAAAAAGACATTTTTGCTACTAGACGAGTGCCATAGGTGGAGCAAAGCACAGTCCGATTGCGTGCTCGAAGCAATTGAAACGGGCTGTATTGTGTTTATAGGCTCGACCACCGAAAACCCATATATCAATATGACGCGCGCTATTGTAAGCCGATGCCAAGTGTTTGAGTTTAAACCACTTTCCAAGGAAAACATCATAAAAGCGCTTAATATGGCGGTTGCAGACAAGGAAAAGGGGTATGGGAATATAAACGTAAAACTTTTGCCTGAGGCTAGCGAACATCTTGCTTGGGCAAGCGCCGGCGACCTAAGAAGTGCCTATAACGCGCTTGAACTTGCGGTCAAAACGACCCTAGCCAACGCGTTTGGCGAAATAACAATCGACAAAAAAACAGCCGAGGAGTGTATTCAAAAACGCGAAATTGCGCTCGATGAAAACACCAGTTTTGATATGCTAAGTGCCTTTTGCAAAAGCCTAAGGGGTAGTGATGCCGACGCGGCACTATTCTATGCCCAAAAACTTTTGCTTAGTGGTTTCGACCCGCTTATACTTGCCCGCCGACTTGTCGCTCACGCAAGCGAAGATGTGGGAATGGCAGATAGTAATGCGGTGTTGCTTGCATTGTCGGCTTTGCAAAGTTGCGAAAAACTTGGAATGCCCGAATGCAACCTTACACTTTGTCACGCAATAATTTACATATGTGAGGCTGAAAAGAGCAATAGCGTGTGTGTCGCTATGAACGAGGCGAGGGCAGACGCAGAGGCGTATAAGGACGCAGTTGTGCCAAATCATCTTAAAAATCACCCGACAGGCTACTCAGACGGACACGGGTCATATAAATATCCGCATGACTTTGGCGGATATGTGAAACAACAGTATCTTCCTGATGTTGTCAAAGATAAAGTATATTATCACCCTTCGAATAATGGTCGCGAAAAGGGAATGCTTAGAAAAAAGTTTAGTAAGAATATGAAATAAAAAAACCACCTAATCTAGGTGGTTTTTTTAAATTAACTCAGCATAAATAGGAAAGTGGTCGCTTGCATAATGATTATTATATTTTTTGTCAACCACTTTATAATCTCTCACTTCAAAACTATTTGGTAGTTGCAACATAAAGTCAATTTTCACATTTGGATATTCATTTTTAAAATAATTTATTGTGCCTTTGTGTTCATCTTCAAAACCAATCCCAACATCATTAAAATATTGCTTTGCGTATGCAATTGCCTTGCTATCTGGGTCGCAATTAAAGTCGCCCATTATAATAGTAGGCAGGTTGTACAAACTTAGTCTATCGTAAATCAACTGTATGCTTTTAATTTGTATTTCGTTGGATTTATAGTCGAGATGAGTGTTTCCCACAACAAACTTTTTATTTGTGTTTTTGTTTTTAAGGATAACAAAAGTGCAGATTCTATAATAACTCGCGTCCCAAGTATTGCTCATTGTGTCTGGTGTGTCGCTAAGCCAAAAGGTTTGAGAATGCTCTAATTCATACATATCTTTCCTATAAAATATAGGCAAACATTCGGAAAGGGTAGTCGAATCTCTTTGAGTTGCGACGGAGCCATAACCTCTTAGGATTTTTTTAAAAAATTGATATTGTTCTTCCTTGTTTTCTTGCATACAAACTATCGAAGGTGTGCTTTCTTGCAAAAGATTGCAAATAATAGAGGCTCTTCCCCTCCAGGAAAATTCGTCTTTGTCTGCACTTGAAATGCACCTAACATTAAAGGTCATAATTGATTGAGTGGTATTATCTTTGTCAATCTTAATCCTCCGCATTGTTGTCGCTAAGTAGGATATGTCGTCCTTATAAACAATCCCAACAATCGTGCAGGAAATAAGCAATATTAGTATTGTTGTCCATATTATAATCTTTTTCATAACGTAAATCCTTAGTGCCTCTTATGTAGGCTTTTAGTGTTTTTTAAACAAACAACCCCTGTAAATAGCAGGGGTCGTCTTTATATCGTAGGTTCAAATCCGGTGAAAACTATGTTGTCGCAATGTTTTGCAACGTCCAAGTATTCTTGTTGGTTTCTAACATTGTAAGCAATAACGCACACTGGCTTTATCCTTTTTACATATCTGCAAGGCAAGTCTTTTGCGTTGTAGCATATAAAGTCGGGAAGAGCGATTTTGTAAAGTTTTAGTTTTGTAAGGTGTTTTGCTTTGATTGAGCCATACATTTTAACTTTAAACTTTCCGCTTCTTAGAATTCTTGGGAACCAAGGTGCTTGTGCTAGGAACCATTCAAGCGTATAAGGGTTAAGGCTCATAACAGCCACACTATCGAATAGGTTGTGTTTAACAATGTACTCGTCTAGCATATCTGCCACTTTTTGCTCAAACTTTCCAACCGTGCCGTCGTTGTTGATGTCGATAATCACAGGGACTTTGCCGGCAATTGTGTTAAGCGCTTCTTGAAGAGTAGGAATTGTTTCGGTCGTTTCGCCAATGTTGATTTGTTTTATTTCGTCAAGCGTCATTTTTGTAAGATATCCGCTTGCTTTGGTGGTTGTGCTAAGCACTTTGCCGTTAAAACAAACAATCTCGCCGTCATCCAACATCTGCACTTGAATAAGGATTGGATATCCTTTTTTCATAGCGTTTTTGTATGCTTTAAGTGTGTTCTCAGGTGCGTCCTCGCTGGTCAATCCAAACTTGGCAATATAGTTGTCTATAAGCCACGCGTGTTGTAGAATGTTGTCAACGTAGTCGTTTTTAAGTCTCAAATCGCGTAGTTCGTTGTCTTTGCAAATCCTTAAAAATTTGGTTTTTCTGTCGTCATATTTAGTAGGTATGTTTTTCAAAACGGGTTTGTCAACTCGTTTAATATCTTCTTTTTTCATTTCATATATCCTTAAAATTCAAAACGGGGTTTTGAATACAATTTTACTTATTAGTTGACTTATTATAACAAAGTAAATTGAAATTTACTACTAAATTTGCCCAAAAAGTAAAATTTTGTTCAAATATTTAATCAAAATGATTATTTTAAATAAAATTATTGCTTTAAAATCAACTTTGATATATATTATTAACATATAAAAACGGAGATTTTAAATGAACGATAGACAAAAACACATAAGAAATTTTTGTATTGTTGCCCACATCGACCACGGCAAAAGTACGCTTGCAGATAGGCTATTGGAGGCCACAGGCACGGTCGCTAAACGCGACTTGACCGACCAGATTTTGGATAGTATGGACATCGAAAAAGAGCGTGGCATAACAATAAAACTTACCCCAAGCCGAATGAAGTACACTTATAATGGCGAGGAGTACGAACTTAATCTTATCGACACCCCAGGTCACGTGGACTTTACTTATGAGGTTTCGAGGTCGCTTGCTGCTTGTGAGGGCGCAATTTTGATAGTAGACGCCACACAAGGGGTGGAGGCTCAGACACTTGCCAACGCGTATTTGGCGGTTGAAAACGACTTGGAAATTTTGCCAGTCATCAACAAAATCGACCTTCCTAGTGCCAACATTGAGGACACTCGAAAGGAGATTGAGGATATTATAGGTCTTCCTGCCGACGAGTGCCCAGCGATTTCCGCTAAGGACGGCACTAATATCGACGCGGTTTTAAAGGCGATTGTCGAGCAAGTTCCCGCTCCAAAGGGCGACGAAAATGCTCCTCTTAAAGCCCTAATATTTGATAGTTATTACGACAACTTTAAGGGCGCTGTGTGCTTGGTTAGGATTGTGGACGGCTGTGTCAAAAAGAATGACAAAATCAAGTTTTTCTCCACTGGAAAGTCCTACGATGTGACCGAAATAGGCTATTTTAGCCCAAGCCCAAAGGAAAGCGACGTGCTTCAAGCGGGCGACGTAGGGTACATCTGCGCTAGCATTAAGGCGGTTAGCGAAACTAAGGTTGGCGACACAATTACTAATGCCGAAAATCCTACTCTTAGCCCACTTCCAGGGTACAAGGAAGTTCAGCCGGTTGTGTTTAGCGGAATTTTCTGCGTGGACGGCTCGCGTTACAATGACTTAAAAGATGCCCTAGAAAAACTAAAACTAAACGACTATTCGCTAGAATTTGAGCCCGAAGTGTCGCAGGCGCTTGGCTTTGGATTTAGATGCGGTTTCTTAGGACTTCTTCATATGGAGATTATCCAAGAAAGGTTGGAGAGAGAATTTGACCTCGACCTTATCACAACCGCTCCGACCGTAAGTTATTTGGTGCATAAGACCAATGGCGAGGTTTTGCAGATTTCCAATCCTAGCGATTTGCCAGAACCTCAGAGCATTTCGTATATGGAAGAGCCAATGGTTAAGGTCAACATTTTCACGCCACCAGAGTATGTAGGCGCGCTTATGGAACTTAGCCAAGAAAAACGTGGCATTCACTTAGATTTACAATACATCGACCCGCATCGTTGCCAACTTGTTTACAAAATGCCACTTAACGAGATTATTTTTGATTATTTCGACCAGTTAAAGAGCCGAAGCAAGGGCTATGCTAGCCTTGACTACGAACTTATAGGATACGAGCAGAGTGACCTAGTAAAACTTGATATGCTCCTTAACGGCGAGGTTTGCGACGCGCTTTCGCTTATCGTGCATAAGGACAAAGCGTATCAGCGTGGCAGAGCGATTGCCGAAAAACTAAAAGAGGTTATTCCGCGCCAGTTGTTTGAGATTCCAATCCAGGCGTCTATCGGCAACAAGGTTATCGCCCGCGAGACCATTAAAGCACTTAGAAAAGACGTGCTTGCAAAGTGTTATGGGGGCGACATAACCCGTAAGAAAAAATTACTAGAAAAACAGAAAAAAGGTAAAAAACGTATGCGTCAAATAGGTTCGGTTGAAATCCCAAGCGAAGCCTTTATGAGTATACTTAAAGTAGATTAAAGGAGAGACAATGAAAGAATTAGGGCTATACATTCACATTCCGTTTTGCAAAAGCAAATGTAGTTATTGTAATTTTAATTCCTATCCAAATTGCGACGAGTATCAGCCCGAATATCTTAAAGCCCTGTTAAAGGAAATTGAGGGGTATAAGGAAAAAATTAAAGACCACATCGTCACGACCATATATATAGGTGGCGGGACTCCCAGCAACTTTTTAAGCGGTGGGATTTCAAGCATTATGCAAAAGGTTAGGGAGTGCTTTACACTTTCTAGTTCGCCCGAAATTTCTATTGAAGCCAACCCAAACACAATCACTTACGAGCGGATTTTGGAGTGGAAAAACGCCGGTATAAATCGCGTGAGCGTTGGGCTTCAATCGGACAACGAGAGACTGCTAAAACTCCTAAACCGCACCCACAGCAAAAAGGATTTTTTGAATGCTATAAAGTTGTTAGAGCAAAACAAGTTTGACAACATTAACGCCGACATAATGATAGGACTTCCTACGCAAAAACTAAGCGACGTAAAACGCACGCTAAAAACCTTAAAAAGGTGCGACATTCAGCACGTAAGCGCCTATTGCCTCATCTTGGAAGACGGCACGCCCCTTAAAAAAATGGTTGACGAAGGACGTGTGAAAGAGCCCAAGGAAATTAAGGTTTTGTCGATGTACGACTTTGTGTACAACGAACTTAAAAAATGGAGCATACACCGCTACGAGGTCAGCAACTTTGCGCTAGTTGGTCACGAGTGCAAGCACAACCTTAACTGCTGGAATATGGTGGAGTATGTTGGGTTTGGAGCAGGTGCGCACAGTTTTTTGAACGGCACGCGCTATTACAACCATAGTGGAATTAGTGACTACATCTCTGCGGTCAAAGACGGAAACGCGGTCGAGGTGGCAGAACCTCAGACCACCAACGACTTGTTTGAGGAATACATTATGCTAAAACTCCGCACCTCCGAGGGCATAAGCCTTAATAGGATTAAGGACGAATACAATATCGACTTGCTCGCAATTAAGGGCGATAAGATACGCGAGTTTGAAAAATTGGGCTTAATTGAGATTGTGGACGGCTATCTAAGGCTAACCGACGACGGCTTTAAAGTTCTCAACAAAATAGTGCTCGAACTTGTGTGTTAATAATAATTTGACAAAATATGGAAAACTGTGCTAAACTACTTATGTTTTAAAAAAAACAGGAGGTCAAAATTATGGCACAAGATAAATATTCAAAACTTGAAACAACTTTGTATAGAGCGGACTCCGATAGAGGAATGGCAGAAGCGTGTGAAATGCGTAGAGCATACTTAGATGCTAGGAATTACTATGCTAGTGCCACCACTAACTATGAGACTGCTAAGGCTCTTGCATTAGACCTAAAATTGCCAGACGATTTTGAACATGCAAAAACAGGCGCAAGAGAGTGCTCAGCAAAAGTCCCTCAAATGCAAGCCAAATTCAAAGAGGTTAGGTCATCTAATCCGGGCTTCAAACAACTACAAGGCTTCAAAAAATACAAACAATCTGACGATACATTAGTTAAATAATGATGTAGTCAAAAAATAAAAGAAACAAGGCGGTTTTGCCTTGTTTTTTCTTGCAAAATTCAATATTGACAAAATAGCACATTTGTGCTATAATGTAGTCGTAAAAAGAGGGGGAAATCAATATGGCACTTACTAATATTGAAAAAACTATTAAAAGTATAAACAATGGAAAGGACGCTAAGGATAGAGCGGTTTCCTATGAAAAACGTAGAGCATATGGCGATGCTTACGCGTGCTACGCTGAGGCGTATGGCGCATTTGACCTAGCAGTAGAATATGCGTTTGTGTGCGTGGTTAAAGAAAATAACGTTGAATTGGCTGACACTTACTATCAAGCAAAAGCAGAACGTAGAGAATGCCTTGAAAAAGCGTTTGAGATGTCTGCACTTCTTAAAGCAAGCCAAAATAAAAAGACCGGAAACACTCAACCTGTTAAAGCGGACGATAAAAAGGTGAAATAATGAAAAAGACTAAAACAACAACCGATTTTAAGGCAAAAGGCGATGCTTACAAAAGACTTGGCAGAAGAAATGACGCCGAGGGAAAATACTCCGCGTCTTATGCTTGTTATGGCAAGGCAATTTCTTGCTACAAAATTGCTCGCACACAAGCAATGCACAAAGACAAACTAGACGAAATCAACCAAAGCATTCAAGAATGCGAGGCTTGCAAATTCGTTATCGGAAACGAAAAAGACTACACGAAATAACTTTTAATATGGTCTCAATTACTAAGTAGATAAAGCCCATTAGTAAAACTTAGAGTAAAAAGACGATGTTAAAAAAGTTTAGCATAATATGTTGGCGCAATATTTGTAGTCTAATTCATCTACAATATGTAGTCCAAATATATTTGCAATATAAAGTGTTACAATTATTATATAAACCTATTGTTATTTTAAATACTAACATTATTTTAAACATTGACATCATTACCTTTTTAAGTATTGACATCATTATTAAAACAGGTCGTTTGACCTGTTTTTTTGTTGTTAATATGTAAAAAATTATTTGTTAAAGCGGATTTTTTGCTTTTTTAATGATATGAAAAACTACATAACGCGATAAATTTTACTAAGATGATATAATCTTACAAAATTTTACAAAAATTCTAAAAATGTTTAAAATTTTTTGACATAAATACTTGACAAACGCATACAATAGGTACTAGAATAGTGCTAGCAGTCTAGGGAATAGAGTGCTAACAATATTAAAATTATATTGCTAATTATCAAGGAGGTAAGCATTGAAAAGTGATGATAATTTCGAACTTAGTCCTAGAAAAAAGTCGCTTTTGCTAGGTGCGGTAGAGAGTTATATTGAAAATGCGCTTCCTATCACTAGCGAAAAAGTTCAAAACAATCTGTTTTCTACTTTGTCGAGTGCGACGCTTAGGAACGAACTTGCGACCTTGGAAGAACTTGGATATCTAAAACAACTTCACACTTCAAGCGGACGAGTTCCCACGACCAAAGCGTATAGGTACTTTGTAAACAACTTGATTTCGAGTAAAAACTTTGACCGCAAAATGCTAAAAAGTGTAAAGCAAAAGTTTCAAGACCGAAGCGAGTTTTTGTTAGACACAATAGATTGTCTAGCCAAAAAGATTGGCGAAATTGTCGAATATCCAGTTTTTGTTTCGGCAAAAGGATATGAGGAGTTGGTGATTAAGGCTATCAATGTTATTCCGCTTATTACCGGTCAGGCGCTCGTGCTTATCCAGACCAACGAGGGCATTATCAACAACACCATCAAACTTGAAAATGGTTTGACCGAGGAGCATTGTAAGGACGCCAGTAAGTTTTTGACCAACAACTTTATGAACAAAAAAGTGGCAGATATGATTGAAAACTTTGATTATTACAATCAGTTGTTTAAAAATCAAATTAAGTACTTCAATGAGTTGTTTAGCCAGTTGATTTCGGTTCTTAGCGATTTTGTTGAAAACGGAACACTAAGAGTTGAGAAGGGTAGCACCGACAAACTTTTAGAAAAGACCGAAATGCAAGACCTAGATAGCGCAAAGAAGTTTTTGCGAGTGGTCGAAAACGAAAACGAGATAAAACATATCATCGACAAGATAGACGAGCAAACCGATAGCGACATAGTGTTCTCAATCGGCGACGAAAACGAGGACGAAAACATAAACGATTATAGCATCATCAAAGCGAATTACAGAATGCCAAACGGCATAACCGCAAGCATTGGCGTGCTAGGTCCTGAGCGAATGGATTATGCAAAGATAGCATCAGCACTAAAATATGTGGTTGACGAGATGAGCAACATAAAAGGAGAAGATAATGGCAAAAAATCATAATTGCAAATGCGAAGAAGAAAAACACAATTGCACCTGTGGCTGTGAGGAGCAAAAGTGCGATTGTCCTAGCAAAGAACAAGAATATTTGGAACTTGCCCAAAGGATTAAGGCGGAGTTTGAAAACTACAAACGTCGTAACGCCGAAATCACATCGGTTAGTTTCAATAACGGCGTGGTTGCAACTATCACAAAACTTCTTCCAGCAATCGATAGTTTCAATCAAGCAACAGCCAACATTAAAGACGAAGAGACCCTTGTTGGGCTAAACTTAATTCTTACCAACATCTTGACCGCATTTAGCGAGTTGGGCGTCGAGAAAATCGATGCAGTTGGCAAAGAGTTTGACCCAAATTATCACAACGCAATTTTGACCGGCAAAGACGAAAGTAAGCCAGAAGGAATTGTTTTGGAGGAATATCAACAGGGCTTCAAACTTAAAGACCGCGTTATAAGACATAGCGTTGTCAAAATAAACAAATATTGATTTTTATGATGCTTTCTAAATAAAAACATCAAAATATATATATAAATTTTTTTAAGGAGATTTAATAATATGGGAAAAATTATAGGTATTGACTTAGGTACAACAAATAGTTGTGTTGCGGTTATGGAAGGTGGCGAGCCTACTGTTATCGCAAACGCTGAGGGCGACAGAACAACCCCTAGTGTAGTAGGATTTAACAAAGACGGCGAGAGACTTGTAGGTAAAATTGCAAAACGTCAAGCAATCGCAAACCCAGAAGATACAATTATTAGTATCAAACGTGAAATGGGTACAGATATGAAAGTTAAGGCTCACGGCAAAGAATACACTCCACAAGAAATTTCTGCTATGATCCTTACAAAACTTAAAAACGACGCCGAAGCATATTTGGGCGAAAAGATTACACAAGCAGTTATCACAGTACCTGCATACTTTACAGATAGCCAACGTCAAGCAACTAAGGACGCAGGTAGAATTGCAGGGCTAGACGTGCTTAGAATCATCAACGAACCTACCGCAGCGGCCTTAGCATATGGACTAGATAAGGGCGAAAATAGAAACCAAAAAATCCTAGTATACGACCTAGGTGGTGGTACATTCGATGTATCAATTTTGGAAATTGGCGATGGCGTGTTTGAAGTTCTTAGCACCGCTGGCGACAACCGTCTTGGTGGCGACGACTTCGATAATGAAATCATCAAACTTTTGATAAACGACTTTAAAGGTACAACAGGCATTGATTTATCGACCGACAAACTTGCTATGCAAAGATTGAAAGAAGCCGCAGAAAAAGCCAAAATTGACCTATCTGCTACTACAAAAACCAACATTAGTTTGCCATTTATCGCATTTGACTCAACTGGTCCTAAGAACTTGGAATTCGAACTTACTCGTGCAAAATTTGATAGCATAACCGAGTATTTGGTTAACAAAACAGTAGACAAAATGCGTCAAGCATTAAAAGATGCAAAACTTACTTATTCAAACATCGACAAGGTGCTTTTGGTAGGTGGTTCTACACGTATTCCTGCCGTTGAAGCAATCGTTAGAAAAGAGACAGGCAAAGAGCCATACAAGGGACTAAACCCAGACGAATGTGTTGCAATCGGTGCTTGTATTCAAGGCGGTGTTTTGGCTGGCGACGTTAAAGACGTGTTGCTACTAGACGTAACTCCACTTTCCCTAGGTATTGAAACTTTGGGCGGTGTATTTACAAAACTTATTGAGCGTAACACCACAATCCCTACTAAGAAGAGCCAAATTTTCTCGACCGCAACCGACAATCAACCAGGCGTTGACATTCACGTATTGCAAGGTGAGAGAGAGTTTGCTAAGGACAACAAGACCCTTGGTAGATTCCAACTTAACGACATTCCACCTGCTCCAAGAGGAGTTCCACAAATCGAAGTTACATTTGATATTGATGCAAACGGCATCGTAAGCGTTAAGGCAAAAGACCTTGGCACAAATAAAGAACAAAACATCACAATCACTGCTTCTTCAAACCTAAAAGAAGAAGATATTGATAAGGCAATCAAAGAAGCCGAAGCACACGCTGAGGAAGATAAAAAGCGTAAAGAACTTGTTCAGACCAAGAATGACGCCGAAAACCTTGTTTTGGCGCTTGAAAAAATGCTAAGAGAAAATGGCGACGCTATCTCCGCTGAGGACAAAGAAAAACTTGAAAAAGCAATCGAAAAGGCTAAAAAAGATTTTGAAACCGACGATATTGACAAACTAAGAAAGGCAATTGAAGAACTTAGCAAGGAAAACGAAGGTGTTGTGACAAAACTATATCAAGCAGCAGCCGAAAAACACAAAGCCGAAAATCCAGAGGCAAACAAAGACGACGAAGTAATCGTTGAAGACCCAGACAAAAACAAAGAAAATAAATAACATAACTTAAAGTCGCTTTAATAAGGCGACTTTAAGGATTTTTAAAAGGAATAAAAATGGCAAAAAATTATTACGAAACGCTTGGTGTTGACAAAAATGCCAGTGCCGACGATATAAAGAGCGCATATAGAAAACTTGCCAAAAAATATCACCCCGATTTAAATAAAGACAACCCCGAAGCAGCCGAAAAGTTTAAGGAAGTAAATGAGGCATACGAGTGCCTCGGCGACGAGCAAAAACGTAAAAATTATGATCAGTTTGGCTCGGCAGAAGGCAATCCAAACGACTTCTTCGGAGGTGGTTCGGGTGGATTTGGCGCAAGTTTCAATATGGACGACATCTTCAATATATTTAGCGGTTTTGGCGGTGGAGCCACAGCCAATATGGGTATGCAGGGCGAAGATTTGCAAGTTCAAATCAATTTGACCTTTGAAGAAGCCGTGTTTGGTTGCACTAAGATGTTTAATATAAATAGGGTCGAAACTTGTAGCAAATGTAACGGCACCGGCGCAAAAAATGGCACCGAATTTACAACATGTAGTGAGTGTAATGGCACCGGAACCGCAAGATATGCTGAAAACACCTTGTTTGGAAGAGTTGTAAAGACGGGTCCTTGCCGTCGTTGTAACGGGACGGGCAAAATCGTTAAGGAAGCGTGCTCCGAATGTAGCGGAAGTGGCAAAAAGCGTGTTAACGCCCAAGTTAGCGTAAACGTTCCAGCAGGCATTGACGACGGTCAAGTTATTACAATGCGTGGCAAAGGAAACGTTGGCTCACGTGGTGGCGCAAATGGCGATTTGCACATCATAGTCAAGGTTGCGCCTCATAAGATTTTGGTGCGCGACGGCTATGATTTGACGCTAAAACTTTACGTTCCATTCTACACATTGCTACTTGGTGGCGAGGTCGAAATCCCACTTCCAAAGGGAAAAACCACGATTAAAATCCCAGAACTTACTCAAAGTGGCACGATTTTCAAGTTGAAAGGCAAGGGGATTAAAAACCTTAATAGTTCGGCAGTCGGCAATTTGGTTGTTACCGTTGTTGCTGAGTCGCCTAAAAAACTTTCGCGCGACGAAAAACAAATGCTTTCAAAACTTAAAGAGAGTTTGGACGCCGACGACTTTTCAAGATATAAGTCCTACAAAAAGGACTTGGATAGTATAAAATAGAGGTTTTTGACCTCTATTTTTTATTCCTATTAACACTTGAATATTCACGTAAAATACGGTATAATTTATATATAATGGAGGAGTTGAAAAATGAGTGAAGTTTTCCCAACAAAAGAGGAGTTGCTGGTTTTGGCGCCACAGATTGTAAATGTGATTAGCTCGGCGGAGAATAGATTGATTAAAATAGGTTTAGATGGTGATTTTGATACGGATTATATTATCCCATATGATTATCTAAACGATGAAAAAATTTTGTTTGCAATTGCAAGGGAAGATTGTAGAATTCTTAGCGCTATGCCAAAAGAATATTTGCGTGATTTTAATAATGTTGAAAAACTATTTAAGGTAAACAAATCCACTTTTGCATATTTTGATTTTGACCATATGGGGCTAGATAAAATCCCTGGTGCCGATGCTAAAATAAAAGATATGATTGACCGCAATCCATCTATCGTACTTGACCTTGTTTCTTACTATGATACATATTGCAAAAACACTACGAGCAATGTAATTTTAAACAACAAAGAATATATGAAGTTGGCAGTTAGGACATTTGTATGTGAGGGCGTGTTTGTACCATTTATGAGGAGTTTAGACGATAACGACGCTCCAACTACTTACTTTGAAAAAGCCTTTGGCGAAGTATTAAGTGACCGTGAGTTTGAAGATGAAATTATGGATTACGTCATAAATAAAAACGAAGACCTTGATTTTGATAAGGACAAAACGAAACATATAATTGAGTTTAAGGAAATGGTTAATAGGTCAAAGGTTAGATATATTAGAGATTCGATCCTATCGGATCAAATTGGAAGACCAGTAGAGTACGAGGATTTCAAACCAGGACAAGCCTTGAATATTGATAGCATAAACAGCAATGATCAAAAACATTTTAAAGGAAAAATACATTAAAAGCCGTTTTGGCTTTTTTTGTTGAAAAGCGATTGTATAAAAGTTAAAAGTGAGATATAATGAGAGCATGAAAAGATTTTTTGCGGATAAATCACAATTTAATAATAACCAAATTGTTTTAGATGGCACAGAACATAACCACCTAAAAAATGTTTTGCGCCTTAACGAGGGCGAACACGTGGTTGTTGTGTGTGGCGACGAGTTTGATTACGAGTGTGCGGTGTCGAAAATCGCTAAAAACAACACGCTTTTGGAAATAGTAAGTAAAACTCTAAATGCGTACAATCCGGTGGCAGATGTTACTGTTTTTCAAGCGCTTACAAAGTCGGAAAATATGGCTTTAATTGTCCAAAAACTTAACGAACTTGGCGTGAAAACGCTTGTTCCGTTTGAGAGTAGATACATTACAAGTAAGGATAAATTTAACAAACAAGAAAAGTTGCAAATTACGTCAAACCAGAGTTCAAAACAGTGCAAGCGCAGTATTCCTATGACTGTTGCAAACACAATGTCTTTTGCAAGTATGGCAAAATCGCTTGGCGAATACGACATTGTAATTTTTGCAAATGAGACCGAAAAAACAAAAAATTTAAGTGAGATAAAATTAAAACATAGCGATAAAGTTGCCATAATTGTGGGAAGCGAAGGCGGGTTTTCGGAAGATGAGTGCAAGGCCTTAGTCGAAGCGGGCGCAACTAGCGTTAGCCTTGGAAAGCGCATTCTTCGCGCCGAGACGGCAAGCATTGCTTTGTCGAGCGTTGTTATGTTTTTGATGGGTGAGTGGAACTATGAAGTTTAAGATAATAACCTTGGGTTGCAAGATGAATAAGTACGAAAGTGACGCTATGACCACAACGCTACTTGGCGCTGGCTACACGCTTTCCAGTGACGACACCGCCGATGTGTACATCATAAACACGTGTGCAGTGACAGCCGAGAGCGAGAAAAAGAGCCGTCAGTACATTGCAAAATGCCTAAAACATAACCCAAACGCTAGGATTGTAATATGCGGGTGCGCTAGCCAAAACAATATGGAGCAATTTTTAAATAAGCCAAATGTGTTTTCAGTAATTGGCACCGAAGGCAAGCAAAACATTGTTGACATTGTTGAGAATGCGACAACTACAAGATACGATCTTCCAACCTGTTACGACAGCATCGAAAACCCAGAAATCACGTCAAATAGGGCGTTTTTGAAAATTCAAGATGGTTGTAACAACTTTTGTAACTATTGCCTTATTCCATATTTAAGAGGTCGAAGCCGTAGTAGGGAAATTGACTCAATTGTGACCGAAGCGGAGAGGCTTTCACGCTCTTGCAAGGAAATCGTAATTTCGGGCATTGACATTAGTAGTTTTCAGCCGTCGCTTTCAGCACTTCTTGAAAGGCTTGGGCATATCAAAAGTCGTATCCGACTAGGAAGCCTAGAAGTAAATGTTGTGAGCGACCAACTTCTTAAAACAGCAAAGGCTATGCCAAACTTTTGCCCTCACTTCCATTTGAGCCTTCAAAGCGGTTGCGACAGCGTGTTAAAACGTATGAATAGGCACTATACGGCAGGAGAGTTTAAGCAAAAAGTGGATTTAATAAGGTCGTATTTCCCTGACGCAAACATAACCACCGACATAATTGTTGGTTTTGCAATGGAGACCGAAGAGGAGTTTTTGACCACTTGCGAGTTTGTAAAACTTGTGGATTTTGGGAATGCACACATTTTCCCATATAGCGTGCGAAAGGGCACTGTGGCTAGCAAAATCTATAAAGACGACCTTCCACTTAGGGTTAAGAAAGAACGAGTTGATAGGCTAGAAGTTGTGGTCAAAGAGTGTAAGGAAAGGTACATAAATTCGCTTATTGGCAAGGAATTTGTTGTTTTAACCGAGGATTCGGAGGAAGGCTACATTGTGGGTTATAGCGAAAATTATGTTAAGTTTTATTTGCCTCTTGGCACTCAAACTGATAAACTTATTAAAGTGAAACTAACTGCGTACTTTAAAGAGGGTGCGACGGGTGAAATTAAGGAGTAAAAATGGAAGATTGTTTGTTTTGTAAAATGATTTCGGGCGAAATTCCCGTTAAAAAAATGTACGAGGACAAGGATATGATTATCATTTGCGATATCAATCCGCAAGCCCCAAAACACTATTTGGCGATTACAAAATCGCACTATAAGTTGCTAGCAAGCCAGACCCCAGCCGAGACCGAAGCGCTAGGCAGAATGCTTAATAAGATTGCAAAACTTAGCGACACACTTGGGCTTCAAGGCGGATATAGATTGGTCATCAATCAAGGCGACGACGCTGGACAATCGGTTCATCACTTGCACGTTCACATTTTGGCGGGCAAAACAATGGGCTGGACACCAGCATAAAATGTCGCAAAATAGTTGACAAATCGGTTTTTTAATGTATAATATGTTTAGAATTTGAACAAAAAGTGGGTGAATTAGGGTATGTCAACAGTTAGAGTTGGTGAGACAGAGAGCGTAGAGAGCGCTATCAAACGTTTCAAACGTAAATGTCAAAAAGACGGCATCATCGGCGATTTGAGAAAACACGAAGCGTACGAAAAGCCAAGCGTTAAGCGTAAAAAGAAACAAAAGGCTGCTATTAAAAGAAACAAAAAAAGCAGATAACAAATTATTTCAAAACAATATAAAAAGTGTCAAAAGTCGACACTTTTTTGTTTTTTTAGTCACGGCAATTGCTAGTAAAAGACCTCTTAAATTTGCTATAATTTTAATAACAAATAAGGAAGTGAACTATGGAAAACACAAACAATCTAAAACGACTTGCTAGCCTTGCTAAACAGCGACTAAAAAGAGGCAATTACACTGCCACCACGCAAGCGGGAAACACTCGCCCAAAGCCAAGCGATTATTTTTATCAAAACGCGCTGGCGTTAAAGAAGGGCAAAGTCAAGGCTGAGTTTGTAAGCCTCGACCTAACCGACGAAAAATTTGAGCACAAGGTTTTGTCGATAATAGAACACGGCGAGGGATTATTTAATCCTATTGGCAAACTTGTGGACAAAGCGTACTTCAATACACTCGACGAAACCCAAAAACAGCACTACATTTTGTCGCTTTGCGAAAGATATAATAAAATCAAAGACAAGTTTGATTTACAACTTCAAAAAATAAGTTAATTTCCATTTAATTATGGAAATTTTTTTATTATATTTTGAAAGTTAAAGTTGTTGTGATATAATTTACTTTGTAGAAATAGGAGTAGTTATGTTTTCACTAGAATCACTTAATGAGTTACAACAAAAAATTGCATTGGACACCGAGGGTGCAGTTCTTGTTTCCGCCGGTGCTGGTAGTGGCAAAACGCGACTACTTACCCACAGAATAGTTCACCTTATTGAGGACAAGGGTGTAAATCCTGAGAATATTTTGGCGATAACTTTCACCAATAAAGCCACCAACGAGATGCGTGAACGTATCAATCAAATGACCTCCAATGGCGCAGTTTGGATAAGCACATTCCACGCAATGTGTGCCAAGATTTTGCGCGAAAACATCTATCACTTGGACGGCTATAATAGGTACTTTACAATCTACGACACCTCGGATAGAGATAAGGTCATAAAACAAGTTGTAAAACAACTAAACCTTGAAGACGAGTTTAAAAACAAACTTGATTATCACATTTCGAATGCCAAAAACGAGGGGCTTTTGCCTGACGCTTATGGCAAACTTTTTGCATATGACCCAGACATCAAAAACATTGTTTTGGGATATGCAAAATACGAGGAAACCCTTAAAGCAAACAACGCGCTTGACTTTGACGATTTGCTTATGAAAACGCTGTATTTGTTTGAAACCTGCCCAAATGTTGTGAGTTATTATCAAGAAAAGTTTCATTATATCTTGGTCGACGAGTTTCAGGACACCAACACCATTCAATACAAACTTGTCAAGATATTGTCCGCAAAACACCACAACATTTTCGTTGTTGGCGACGAGGACCAGTGCATTTATGGCTGGCGTGGCGCAAATATAGAAAACATAAGGAATTTTATAAGCGAATTTGATAATGTTAAGGTCTACAAACTAGAACAAAACTACCGTAGCACAAAAAACATTATAAGCGGTGCGAACAAACTTATCAAAAACAACACATCGCGAATTGACAAAACCTTGTACACCGAAAATGCCGACGGCGACAAAATAACCTATCACACTGCCGACGACGAAGCGGGCGAGGCGGATTATGTGGCAAGGACGATACATAATCTGACCCTAAGTGGCGTGCCATACACCGATATTGGCGTGCTTATGAGGATAAGTTCGCTGTCGCGTCTTATTGAAGAAAAACTGCTTAACTACAATATTCCGTTCACAGTAAGCGGAATTTTCAAGTTTTTTGAAAGACTTGAAATTAAAAACATTTTGGCGTATTTGTCAATTGTGGTCAATCCTAAGGACAACAATGCTGTTGTGAGGATTATAAACTATCCAAAACGTGGCATTGGTCAGGCGACAATCGACAAATTGCTAGATATAAGCACAACAACTGGCAAATCGCTAGTCGAAATAATAGACAACATCGACGATTACGACATCGGGAGCGCAAGACTAAAACTTCGCGATTTTGCGACGCTTTTGGATGGAATAAGGTCGAGTTATGAATCAATGGGAATGACTGACTTTGTTAAGGACTTGCTAAAACAAACCGGCATTAACGACCTATACAACACCAAAGTCGAAGAGGATATAAACCGCAAACTTAACATCGACCAGTTTGTTCAGTCGGTTGACACCTACGAGAAAAACAACGAGGGTGATGGGATTATCGACTACTTGCAGTCGGTCACATTGCAAAACGATATGCAAAACGAGGATAGCGACGACACAGTAAGCGTTTCCACCGTGCACGCAAGTAAGGGACTTGAATTTAACTATGTGTTCATTATTGGTTCGGAAGAGGGCATCTTCCCGCTAAGTAGGACGTTAGACAACGACGACGAACTTGAAGAAGAGCGTAGGCTTATGTACGTTGCGGTGACCCGTGCCAAGAAAAAACTTTACATCACCCGCTCAAAATCACGCTTTTTGTACGGTAAACGCTCGTACACAGTTGAGTCAAGATTTTTAAAGGAAATGGACTTAGTGACCCCTGCGCCTCAGCAGTCGTTTAGATTTGGAGCCGAACCTACGGGTTATTCAAACTTTGGCAACAAGTCGTATGGAAATAGCGATACAAAATATAACGAATCCAAATTTTCTGAGCCCAAGTTTAGTTATGGCGACGACGAGGGGTTTGCTAGCAAAACCAAGGTAAGTACATCAAATCCTTGGGAAGTAAAACTTAACACCGCAAAACCTGCTTCAAAGGCGGGGAGCGACGGCTTTGACGTTGGCGTGACGGTAGAACACCCTAAATATGGTGTTGGCAATGTTATTGAAGTCGAGGGATCGGGCGATAATAAATCTGTTAAGGTTAATTTCAATACTGTTGGCGTTAAGGCCTTCATACTTTCCTTCGCACCACTAAAAATCGTAAAATAAGAGGTTAAAATGGATACAATTTCTCAAATGCAAAGCTTAATAGCCGAGATAAAAAAGCATAACTACAACTATTATGTTTTGGATAATCCGACCATTTCCGATAAGGAGTACGACCGGCTTTACTATACCCTTGTCGACCTAGAAAAGAAGTCGGGCATTGTGCTAGACGATAGCCCCACAAAACAAGTGGGCGATACAATCCTAAAAGGTTTTAAAAAGCACATTCACGAGAAAAAACTATATTCGCTTGATAAGCGAAACACCTACGACGAACTAGAAAAGTGGCTAAGCGACATCGACGAAAAATACGGCAAACAGAGGTTTACTGTCGAGTACAAATACGACGGACTTAGGATAACCGTAACCTACGAAAACGGACTACTAAAAAACGCAGCGACCCGAGGAAACGGTGAGGTGGGCGAGGACGTGACCGAACAAGTCAAAACCATCAAAAGTCTTCCAAAACATATTCCGTTTAAAAACAAAGTTATCGTTATGGGCGAGGCAATGATGCGAAATAGCGTGTTTAAAAAATACAACGAAACAGCGGCTGAACCTCTTAAAAACCCACGTAACGGCGTTGCTGGCGCGATAAGGACGTTAGACTTAAAACAAACACGCGAAAGAAACGTTGATATTTTCTTTTACGACATATTGGTTATTGAGGGCAAAACTCTTGCTTCTCAGACCGAAACACATGAGTTTTTAAAAGAAAACGGACTATTGACCGATTATTTCTATACGTCCGACAACCTTAATGACGTAATAGAAAAAGTGCGTGAAATAGACCGAATTAAGGCGCAACTAGATGTGCAAATAGATGGCGCTGTTGTAAAACTAGACGACATAAAATTGCGCGATGAAATAGGCGTTACAAGCAAGTTTCCAAAATGGGCTGTCGCATATAAATATGAGGCGCTAGAAGTTACAACAAAACTTAAAAGTGTAGTGTGGCAGGTGGGCAGAACGGGCAAGATTACGCCGGTGGCAGAACTAGAACCCGTTGAACTTGCGGGCGCGACAGTGAAGCGCGCCACTCTTAATAATTTTGGCGACATCACACGTAAAAAACTAAAACTAAACAGCACGGTTTTTGTGCGACGTAGCAACGAGGTTATTCCAGAGATTTTGGGCGTTGCCGAGGATTTTAAAGATAGCAAACCTATTGAAAAACCCGAAATTTGCCCGTGCTGTCACACACCACTTGTTGAAATTGGAGCAAACCTATTTTGTCCAAACAAGGACAATTGTATGGAGCAAATTATCGACCGCTTTTCGCATTTTTGTAGTAGGAATGCTATGAATATTGAAGGCATAAGCGAAAAGACAATTCGCCAGTTGCACGAGAAATATGGCATAAGTGCGCTAAGCGATTTGTACGGCATTACGTCCGACCAACTTTCGACTTTGGACGGCTTTAAGGATAAAAAAATAACCAACTTTTTAAACAGTGTGGAAAAGAGCAAAAATTGCAAATTTAGCAACTTTATTTTGTCGCTTGGTATTCCGCAAGTTGGCGAAAAAACTGCCAAAGATTTGGCAAAACGCTACTCTGACATATATGCTTTGGAGAGCGCCACATTCGACGAACTTGTCGCGATTAACGACATTGGCGACATTATGGCTGGGTTTATTGTTGAGTACTTTGCCGACGATTACAATATTCTTACAATTGACCGACTTATTAAAGCGGGCGTCAGCATAAATTACGGCACCGCTAGTGTCAAAAATTCGGCTCTTTCTGGCAAAACGATAGTACTTACTGGCACACTTGAAAATTTCACTCGTCCTCAGGCGACCGAGATACTTGAAGGGCTTGGGGCAGTGGTTACTTCCAGTGTTAGCAAAAACACCGACTATGTTTTGGCGGGAGAGAGTGCTGGTTCGAAACTTACCAAGGCGGAGGCGCTTGGCATTAAAATACTAAGCGAAAACGACTTTTTAAATATAATAAGAGAAAATAATATTGCTAAATAGTGTTGAATTTTTTTGAGCGTTATGCTAAAATATATCAGTTAATGAATTTTAAGGAGATAAAAATTTATGTTACTTGAACCACCTATTGACGAATTGGTTGAAAAAGCTGGGAACCCATACAAGTTGGCTGTCCTAGTTGGTAAAAGGGCTAAACAGTTGGATAAAGACCTTACCGATGAGGAAAAGGAAAAAGAGGAAGTTGTTACTCGCGCCGTTAACGAGTTTTACGATGGTGAGATTGTAGAAAAAGACAATTAAATTTTCTTTACAAGGGTTCTGTTGCTACTATTTTTTGCAACGGAACTTTTGTTTTAAAAAGGGGCAAAATGATAGCAAATGTTATTGTGGACATTTTAAATAGCGAGGTGGATAGAGTATTCGATTACCTTATCCCCGACGATATGCCAGTCGCTGTGGGCGACCGCGTTTTGTTGCCGTTTGGAAATCGTAAAATTGAGGGTTACGTGCTAAGTGTTTCGGACACTACTGATTGCGACGAAACAAAACTAAAACCAATAATTAAGCGAATGGACGAGTTTCCTATCATAAAGCCCGAACTAATTAACCTTGTGTTTGACCTAAAAACTCTGCTTCATCTTCGCCTTGTGGACGGCGTGCGACTTGTCGTTCCGTCCCAAATCCGAAGCGGAAAGGTAAACAAAATCGAAAAAAGAGTGTTGCACCTTAATCCCGACGAAGCGATTGTTGACGAGTACTTTGCGCAAATTAGGGCAAACGCCAAAAACGAAATCGGCGCCATAAACTATTTAAAATCAAACGCCGAAGCCGATTTTTCAAAACTATCAAAAATGTTTTCTAATTCCACTATTAACAAACTGATTGATAAAAACATTTTCTTGGTCAATATGGTGCACGTTAATAGGACGGCATTTGACATTGCGACCGAAGAGGAGCGAGTTAAACTAAACGAAACGCAAAATAATGTTGTTAAGACTGTCACGGAAAAAACCAGCAACTACCTATTACACGGCGTCACTGGCAGTGGCAAAACTGAGGTCTATCTTAACATTATCGAGAAAATGCTTAAAGACCAAAAAACAGCAATTATGCTGGTACCCGAGATTTCGCTAACACCGCAAATGATACGTGTGTTTACGGCGCGATTTGGCGACACTGTTGCCGTGCTACATAGCGGGCTTAGCGCGGGAGAGAAGTTTGACGAGTGGTTTAGGCTGTATAAGGGCGAGGCAAAGATTGCAATCGGTGCAAGGAGTGCTATTTTTGCGCCACTTGACAACCTTGGGATTATAATTATCGACGAGGAACATGATAGTTCGTATGTTAGCGACTCCAACCCTAGATACAACACTTATGATATAGCCAAATTAAGGGCGAAATACAACAATTGTTCGCTACTTCTTGGCAGTGCAACGCCAAGCATTGAGACCTATCACTTGACCGAAACTGGCGAACTTAATCTACTTGAAATGCCGGTTAGGGTCAACAAAAAGCCAATGCCACCAATTGAAATTGTAGATATGTGTAGCGAGTTTAGGCTTGGCAACAAAACACCTTTCTCAAAGGAACTAATGAGCGAACTAACCAAAACAATTGACGAGCAAAAACAAGCGATTTTGTTTATAAATAGGCGCGGATTTAGTTCGTTTATGATGTGTCGCGATTGCGGATATGTGCCCAAATGCGAGGCGTGCGATGTGTCCTTAACATATCACAAGGAGGATAGCCAACTTAAATGCCACTATTGTGGTAAACGCTACAAGGCACTTACTAAATGTCCAAGTTGCGGTAGCGACAACATAAAACTTGGCGGAGTTGGCACCGAGCAAGTTGTGGAACAATTAAGGGGACTTTTCCCTGATGTTAAGGTGCTTAGAATGGACAATGACACCACACAAAACAAAAACGCGTATGCAAAAATCTTAGGCGAATTTGGCGCGACAAAACCGGCAATCCTTGTTGGCACTCAGATGATAGCAAAGGGTCACGATTTCCCAGAAGTTAACCTTGTAGGGATTTTGGACGCCGACCTTAGCCTTTATTTTGGCGATTTCCGTGCAAGCGAAAAGACCTTTCAACTTATAACACAGGTTGCGGGCAGAGCGGGGCGAAGTAGTGTTGAGGGAAAAGTAATTTTGCAGACGTACTTTCCAAAACACTATGTGTACAAACTTTGCGCGTCGTACAATTACAATAAATTTTACGACAAGGAAATCAACTTGCGTGAAACCACACTTTTCCCGCCTTTTAGTACAATTGTAAGGCTTCTGCTTACTAGTGAAGACGACGATAAGGCGCGAAATTATACGCACGATTTGTTTATATTGCTTAAAGAATTGCGCGTTAAATACAAGGAAAAGTTTTATTTTCTAGAAGCAATGAAATCGCCAGTTACTAAAATTAAGAACAAGTATAGATATCAAATTTTGATGCGTTTTAGTAGTGACGGCGAGGAGATAAAATCCGATATTTATAAGGTTTTGGACGAGAATAAAAACAAAAATGTTTCCTGCTTTGTAGAGATAAATCCTTTGTCTCTAAGTTAGGATATGATATAATCAAATAAGGAGTTAGATATGGCAACTAGGAAAATTGTTATGCAGGGAGACGAACTGCTTAAAAAGAAATCAAAAGTTGTGACCGTTTTTGACGACAAGCTTGCGATGTTACTAGACGATATGTACGAGACAATGCTTCTAAACAACGGCATTGGGCTTGCGTCCCCACAAGTGGGCGTGCTAAAACGCGTGGTTGTTGTGGAGGTTGACGGAATAAAACTTGATATGGTCAATCCCGAGATTATCAGCCGAAAGGGCGAGGAAACGGGAGTTGAAGGGTGTTTAAGCGTGCCAAACATTCAAGGCTATGTAAAACGCCCAAGCAAAATTACCGTTAAGGCATTCAATCGCTATGGCGAGGAATACACCCTTACGGCGACTTCAATGCTTGCTAGGTGTATTTGTCACGAGGTTGACCACTTAGACGGCGTGCTTTTCACCGACATTATGACTGGCGTGTATAACCCAGACAAAAAATCAAAATAGGAAGTATTAAATGAAAGTAGTTTTTTTTGGAACGCCTAAGTTTGCTGTTCCAGCACTTGAAAATATATATAATCACCACGAAGTTGTGGCCGTCGTGACCCAACTTGACAAACCTGTTGGCCGTGGCAAAAACCCAGTGTTTAGCCCGGTAAAGGCTTTTGCTGTGGAACACGGCATTAAGGTGCTACAATTTGAAAAGATAAGGCGCGACGGCGTGGAAGAACTTCAAAAACTTGATGCCGACATTATGGTCAGTTGCGCTTATGGCCAGATATTTAGCAAGGAAATTCTCGACATTACACCATATGGAATGTACAACATTCACGGCAGTATTTTGCCCAAATATCGCGGAGCGGCGCCAATCCAGTGGAGCATTATTAACGGCGAAAAAACGTGCGGAATTACAATTTTAAAGACCGACGTTGGAATGGACGACGGTGATGTGCTTTTAAAGGAAGAAGTCGAGATAAAACCATACGAAACTAGCGAAGAACTATTCGATAGGCTAAGCGTTGTTGGCGCTAGGTGTATTGAAAAGGCCCTATCTCTTATTGAATCGGGCAATTTCACTTTGACACCTCAAAATCCAGACGAGGCGACCAAGTGTACAATGTTAAAACCTGAACTATCTACGCTTGACTTTACTAAATCTGCCACCGAACTATGTAATCTTATCCACGGTATCAATCCTTGGCCGGTTGCTAAGATTTTGGTTGACGGCAAAAGTTTTAAGGTGTTTAGGGCGAAAGTAAGCGACGAGGACTATGCGGGTAATCCGGGAGAAATCGTTGTTGCGGATAACAAGCACGGCTTAAAGATTAAGTGCGGGAGTGGTACGCTAGAACTTGTGGAGATTCAGCCCGAGAACGGCAAGCGAATGAGTCCACAAAGTTATCTAAACGGCAAAAAGATTAACATAGGAGAAATAGTTAGTTGAACAAAGAATTTTTGACAGCATACGACATATTAAAAAAGGTTTATTTTGAAAACGCATATGCCAATATCGAACTTAATAAGTTTTTAAAAGTTAACGAGTCTCTTAATGGAAATCTTGTCACAAAAATTGTGTATGGGGTTTTGCAAAATGACATCTATTTGGATTATGTGGTTAAGGGTTATATAAAGCCTAATACCAAGCCTCCAATTACGCTTCTTCTTAAAATGGGACGGTATGTCTCGGAGGAAGTTACCGGGGTGCCAAAGTACGCACTTGTAAACGAACTTGTGGAAATAGCAAAAAAACAATACGATAGATATGTTGCTGGCTTTGTAAACGCAACACTAAAAAATGTAGTTAACGCAACCGTCACGCTTCCTAAGAAAAATACGGCGGAGTATTTAAGCGTCAAATATAGTTATCCTAAGTGGGTCATTGAAAAAATGCTATCAAATAGAACATATGACTTTGTAGAGGATTATCTTAAAACCGAACTTACGACTCTTACGCACATAAGGATTTTGGACGATGTGGAGAAGTTTAAACACGACCTAGATGAGTGCGGAATTAAATATGAAACCACAGTACTAGATTTTACGCTTTATGTGGACTACAATAGGCTACTTAAAAATGACTTATTTAAAAACCGATATGTTGTGCAAGGGCTCCCAAGCCTTTTATGTAGTTTATCACTAGGGGCTAAGAGCGGGCGAGTGTTAGATGCGACCTCCGCGCCTGGTGGAAAAACAGCGGTTATCGCTACATCGGGAGACGTTACTGTTACGGCTTGCGATATCCACTCGCATAGAGTGTTGCTTGTAGAAAACTATATGAAAAAACTTGGGATTAAAAATGTGACTGCTTTAAAACAAGATGCGACCGTGTTTAATCCCGACTTTGAAAACGCGTTTGACTTTGTGCTTTGCGATGTCCCTTGTTCGGGTATTGGCGTGGTTAACAAAAAGCCCGATATCCTTTTAAATAGGACACCTGAAACACTAAAAGAGATAATTGAAACACAGAAAAAGATACTAGAAAACAATGCTAGATATGTAAAGAGCGGTGGTGTGTTGCTTTATTCTACTTGCTCGGTTTTGAATGACGAAAACAACGACGTGGTGGCAGATTTCCTAAAACACCACAACGATTTTGAACTTACTAAAATAGATACATTTGGACTAAACGTTTTGGACGAAAATGGCTTCTACACGTTTTATCCAAATTTAAGCAACACCGAAGGATTTTTTATAGCGAGGTTAAAGAGAAAATGAAGATATTGTTAGATTACACACAAGAAGAATTGAAAGGTATAATGCTAAGTCTTGGTGAGCAAAAATTTCGCTCAGGACAACTTTTTCAAGCCATTCAATCGGGCAAAGATTATGGCGACAAACTCAACTTGCCAAAAACTTTGCTAGAAAAACTTCAACAAAACGGTTTTGTGATGCAACCGGTTAAGATTACTAAAAAACAGGTTAGTAAGGACAAGAATATGAAGTTTTTGTACACACTTCCCGACGGTAATTTGGTAGAGGGAATGCTTATGCAGTACAAGTTTGGCAACACGCTATGCGTTAGCACCCAAGTAGGTTGCAAGATGAACTGTGCATTTTGCGCTAGTTCGCTAAACGGCTTTGTCCGAAACTTGACCGCTGGCGAAATCCTAGGACAGGTCACTGCTGTAAACGCGCTTCTTGGCGGAACGCTTAAAGACCGCAAAATCACCAACGTGGTTTTGATGGGGTGCGGAGAACCGCTTGACAACTTTGACAATGTGACCAAGTTTTTAAAACTTGTGACCGCCGAGGACGGGCTTAATATTAGTGTTAGAAACATCTCAATTTCCACCTGTGGCATTCCGCACAAAATTGAGGAACTAGCAGACCTAGGCTATGCTGTTACGCTTTGCATCTCGCTTCACGCTCCAAACGACGAAATCCGTCAACAAATAATGCCAATTGCAAAGAAATATAGCATACACGAAGTGCTAGAAAGCGCAAAATATTATCACACAATTACTAATAGACGTTTTATAATTGAGTATACGCTTATCGACGGCGTCAACAACAAAACATCGCACGCTAAAGAACTTGCAATGCTCCTTAAAGACTTGCCTTGTCACGTAAACCTTATAAGGTTGAATCCGGTTAAAGAACGCGGTCTAAAAGCGCCTACAATGGATAGTTGTAACAATTTCTTGACAACACTGTACAAGTTTAAAATAAGCGCAACAATGCGTCGTACAATCGGCGAGGATATCGACGGCGCTTGCGGTCAACTTAGAAATAAAAACCTTAAATCGGACAAAAAGTAATGCAAGGGCGGGTTTTAAGAGTTATGGGCGCGGGCTATGTTGTTAGCGCCGACAAAACCTACGATTGTATCCTAAGCGGAACGATTAAGAAAAACAACAAGCCACTTGTAGGCGATATGGTGGAGTTTAGTATAAACGAGTATGATAAGTTTAAAAATGTCATCACTAAAATTCTGCCACGAAAAAACAGTCTGGTTAGGCCGTCAATCGCCAATATTGACCAGTTGTTTATAGTTCTGTCTAAATCGCCAAAACCAGACTTGATACTTATCGACAAACTAATTATTTACGCAAAACTTAATCACATAAATCCTGTGCTTGTAGTAAATAAGTCCGATTTGTTTAACGAGGACGAATTGAAAGATATTAAGGCGGAATTTCCGGGGCTAAAAATAATTGTGACCTCAGCAAAACTAAACGATGTAAGAGCACTAACACCTTTACTTCGCGGGAAAATCTCGGCATTTGCGGGACAGAGCGCTGTGGGTAAAAGTAGCCTTATAAACGCCATTTGCCCCGAGTTTAGGCTCGAAACAAACACCCTTAGTAGCAAGATAGAGCGCGGTCAACACACCACTAGACACAATCAAATTTATGTCATCGACGGCGACATTTTTATTGCTGATACACCAGGATTTAGTATGCTTATGCTCGATATTAAGCCTAGTATGTTAAAGTCGTTTTATGATGATTTTAACGAGTTTGAGCCCGATTGTAGATATGTAGGTTGCGACCACATCAATTCTCGCTCGAAAGATTGTGGGGTGGTTAAAGCCGTTGAAGAGGGCAAAATTTGCTTGTCACGATTTGATAGATATTGTAAAATATATAGCGAATTAAAAGAAAAATGGGAGAAAAAATATGATTAAACTTTCAGCCAGTTTTAATCCTTGTCCAGAGGATAAGGCGGTGGACTATTGCAAACTATTGCAAAGAATGAACGCCGACTATCTTCACTGCGACATTATGCGCTCGGACTTTGTGGGACACGACGCTCTTAGTGTTGAGACCATTAAGGATATTTACGACAACACCCTTATGCCACTCGACGTCCACGTTATGGCAAACGAACCTAAGTCGCTACTTAAAACTTTGATTGCAATTAAGCCAAATATTATCACTGTGCACTACGAGGCTTTTAAAAATAAAAAGGATATACTTAATGCGTTTAGACAAATCCATAAAAAACACATTATGGTAGGACTTAGCATAAATCCTAGCACATTTGTTAGGGATATCAAGGAGTACTTGCCATATGTTGATGTAGTTTTGATTATGGGTGTAGAACCGGGCAAAAGCGGTCAAAAAATGATTTCGAATACACTTCCTAAGGTTAAGGAACTTCGTGGCATTATCTATAACTGCGACTACAAAATAAAAATTGAAGTTGATGGCGGTGTAAACGAACAAAACCTTAAAGACATCTACAACGCCGGAGCCGACATTGTAGTTATGGGCTCGTGTCTTTATGATAGCCCAAACAAAACAAAACTTATAGAGAAAGTTCATAATATACAATAGACATTGACAATTTGACTATTTTGTGGTATTATACTTATAATAAAAATATGTGAGGAAAAAATATGATAATTGAAAATGGCGTGCTTGTAAAAATTGAAGAAAAAGATATTGATGAAAAAGGAAAAGTCGTAATCCCAGAAAGTGTTACAAAAATTGGAAGACTTGCATTTAAAGAATGCCATGCTTTAAAGTCGGTAAGCATCCCAGATACCGTAACCGAGATTGGCGAGTATGCATTTTTTAAGTGTGACGCACTAGAATCCTTGTCACTTCCAAAAAGTGTAAAACAAATCCAATCGCATGCTTTCGAGGGTTGTAAATCGATTGAATCAGTCGTAATCCCTGAGGGTATGGATGTAATTGAAAGTTATGTATTTACCTACTGTACATCGCTTAAATCCGTAAAAATTCCAAGCAGTGTTACTTCGATTGAAAAGGCTTTCTTTGGTTGTGAGGCATTAGAATCTGTGGTAATCCCAGAAGGTGTAAAAGAATTATCGGGTTCTTTTGAAGGTTGTAAATCGCTAAAATCTGTTACACTTCCAAGCACTGTCGAAGAAATTTCGGGGGCGTTTAGTGGTTGTGAATCGCTAAAAGCAATAACAATCCCAGATAGCGTAAAATACATTGGACCTTACACCTTTGCTGGGTGCCATTCTTTAAAATCGTTGGAGATCCCTGCAAGTGTAACGGAAATAGGAAATAGTGCATTTAAAGAATGTGTTGAATTAGAATCAATCAATATTCCTGATGGAATAAAAGAGATTGGGACGGAATTGTTTTATTGTTGTAAATCGCTTGAAGAGGTTAAACTACCAGAGAGTGTTATAAGCATTGGAGATAGGGCATTCAATTTTTGTATTAACCTAAATTCAGTCAATATTCCAGAAAAAGTAACAGAGATTGGAGATAGAGTATTTAACTATTGTGTTTGCTTACGACATCTAGAACTAACCGAGAGCCAAAGAAAAATTGCTAATGAAAATAAAGCTTTTGAAATGTGCTCGCACATAGAATTTGTGACCAAACCAGACAAAACAACAACCGAAGAGGCTACTAAGAAATCGGATAAATCTGTGTTTGAAGAAGCACGCGAAAAAGCCGAAGAGTACAACGTTGGCACAACCAAAGCCGGTCAAGAGGCAGATAAGGCTCAACGCGAAGCAAAAGAAGTTGCGACTAAGGTTGCAAGAAAAAACAATAAGAAAACAAAATAATAAAACAAAAAACTTTGTGAATGCTTTTAGAATGATTTGAATTGTACCAAAATATCTTATTTGACATTTCATTTATTTGTATTTGTAAGGTTAATAATATTTAAAAAGCAGTGGTCTACCACTGTTTTTTCTTTTAATGACAGTATATTTGCTTCTTGTAATTATTATCGCGCTTTTCCATTGCGTTGGGTGTAAATTACTTGTGTTATGCAAATCACTCGTATTAGTCGAGGTCACGTGTACCAACTGAAACCGCTTGTGTCAGTCCAAAAACGCTTGTGTTATATAAGTATCGCTTATGTTTGGCTAATATCGCTCGCGGTAGTCAAATATCGCTCGTGGCGGGCGTTGAATAATTTACGATGTTGCCCCTTAAAAATCCCCACAAAAAGGCGGTTTTGCCGAGTAATTAAAGGCTTATTTTATTTTGACAATTTGACTAATTTGTGATATACTAATTATAATAAGAAATGTGAGGTAAAAATATGATATTTGAAAGAGGCGAAGTCAAATATGATGATAGGGTTTTAAGAAATTGTAGAATATTAGCCAAGGGCGAAGAGAGTGATGTTGATGCCAATGGAAAACTAGATATTGAGAAAGATTGGGAAAAATATGCCCCTGATTTTATTGCTTGTATTGACGAGGGCGCATATAAAAATTTTGATTCCATTAAAATCCTAAATTGTGGGCTTACATCGTATGAGATACGAAAAGAGGCCTTTTCGGGTTGTAAATCGCTAGAATGGCTACAACTAAATGATGCAATAGTGCACTATGGTGGTCACGTTTCGCATATTGGGGACTACGCGTTTGAAAACTGTCCTAAACTTAAATATGCCTATATTGGTCCTGCTGCATTGACGCTTGGAGAAGGCGTGTTTGAGGGCTGTGTGTCGTTAAATAATGTAAAACTTGCCAAAACGTTAAGATCAATTGGTCCTTATGCTTTTAGCGAGTGCAAATCCCTACAAACTATCGTACTTCCAGATAGAATTAAGTCAATAGGCTGGGAAGCATTTTCGGAATGTAAGTCGTTAAAATCAATCACTCTTCCAAAAGAACTTACAGAAATTTCTGATGGTACATTTTTACTTTGCGAATCATTAAAGACAGTAAAGGTAGGCTACGAACTTACATCAATTGGCGAACAGGCGTTTGCTGGTTGTCGTTCGCTAAAAGAAATAGAACTTCACTATGGGATTGTTTCCATAGGCGACGCCTCCTTTGAGGGTTGTAAATCACTGCCTTCAATTGAAATTCCAAGGTCTGTCAAAACGATAGGCGAAGAGGCTTTCTGTGATTGTAAGGGATTGAAGAGCGTAACACTTCATAATGGTGTAAAGGAGATTAAGCGCGAAGCATTTAGCGGTTGTAAATCCCTAAAAAGCGTGGAAATTCCTGATACCGTAACCGAGATAGGAAAAAACGCATTTGCGGATTGCAAATCCTTGAAAACAGTAATTATCCCAGAACACCTTAAGAGTGTGTGCGAGGAAAATGAAGTCTTTAAAAATTGCCGAAAAGTGCAAATCATTTGGAAACCAACAAAAGACGTCAGTGAGTACGATGACGAGACCTCAGTTCGTACTAGCGAGACCACAACTTCGGTTAGAACAAGAGAAGAAGAGCCTAGCATTACTACACCGTCTATTAGCGAACGCGACGAAATTAACGCCGTGCGTGAAAAAATGCGTGGTGACTACGAAGAGGAGAGACGTTTAAGAGAAGAGGCAAGCAAAGAAGAGGAAGCCAAAGCCAGCGAAAGAGAAAAAGCCCGCTATATCAAAGAACACCCTAATTCCCTAGAAGCAGTCATTGCTAGAAAAGAAGGGAAAATCGTAAGCGTGGAAACTAGCGAGGAACCAACTCCTGCCGAGCCAACCCGACACACCAATATCGCAGAACCAGCCACTCCATCAAGACGTCGCGACATTGCGGACAATCCAAAATCAATATTCGCCATCGCGCGCGAAAGAGCAGGCGAGTACGATGAGGCTACAAAAGAATCTGCAAGAGAGACCGCAAACACACTAGACGAAGCAAAAAACACAATTAGCAAAGAAACAATTAAAAAAGGCATAGACCGTTATAACAAACGTGGCTAAAATAGCCTCAAAAGGGCAGTGGAAAACAATTTTCACTGTCTTTTTTCTTTATGCGGTCGCAATAGTCGTAAAGTATATTAAAATATGATTTCCTTAATTTGAAACGTTTAGTTTAAAGTCTTACTATGTTAAAACTTACCCTTATATCAAAGTCACGCCTTTATATTAAAATAAACTTATATATTAGAACATGTAATCATTAAAATATTAGGTAAGTTTCATAGTAAGTTAAGCCTTCTTGAATATGGGCTAATTATGGGCTAAAAGGTGGTTGAGTCCGATTAGGTTGGAGTGATGGAAATTTGGTAGCACTAAAAAAAATACCGCTTCATATATATTAAGTAATAGGGAGCGGTATATGAAAATAATATGTATTAAATGTCCAAAGATTTTAAAACCACTTGTGAAACTAATATTTAAAAAGCAACTTAGTGACCAAGGGTATACAATGACGTAAGCATAAAAAAATCCACTGGGTAAGTGGACTAAAAAATTATTGATTGTCTTTTTTAAGAGTTTTCAAACATCTAGTGCAGATGTATTTTTTGGTAGCCTTTCCGTCGATATCAACGGGTTTCTTTTGTAGGTTTGCACTAAAAGTTCTGCCAGTAGCAATATGTGAGTGGCTTACTGTGTTGCCTGCTGTTTGTCTTTTTCCACAAATATAACATTCTTTTGCCATCTTGTACCCCCAATGTAATTCGTATATTTTTTCATTTGCAACTAAGTATACCAAACTTTGTGTCAATTTGCAAGGAAAAAATAAAAAAATTTTATTAAATAATATATTTGAAAACAACTTGCCTAAAATCTCTTGCAAAAATATGACTTTTATTGTAAAATCTACAATGTAAGTTTTGTGCGAATATCTTTTTTTCGCATATTGAATTATTTAACTGTAATATGTTACATAAGCAGTAAGTGATTATAAGGAGGTCTTTTTTATGGCAGTTAACACAATAAATGCGTATGGAAAAATCACTATCAGCAACGAAGCAATCGCGCTTGTTGCGAGCCATATTGCACGCGATTGTTATGGTATTGTGGATTTGGTTAGTCAAAAAGCGTCTGATTTTTGGTCCAAGAAAAAGCGTAAAGTAAAAGGCGTTAATATAATCACGCAAAACAATAGAATTTATATCGATTTGTTTGTAATCATCAAATATGGTGTTTCCATCTCGACCGTTACTGAAAACTTGAAAAGCGCTATCAAATACGGCGTTGAGAAGTTCACCGGTATGATTACAGACTCAGTAAATATCAATGTGGTTGGGGTAAGAGTTTAGCCCGCCTTGTAATAGGAGATTATATTAAAATGCTTAAATCAATCAATGGCACCACTTTTAGAAAAATGTTGAACGCTGGTGCAAAAGTTTTGGATGACAACAAAAAATTTGTAGACTCACTTAACGTATTCCCGGTTCCTGATGGTGACACGGGTACCAATATGAGTTTGACCCTTAACACCGCTGTTAAAGAACTTAACGCGTGTTTGGAAACTTCGTTTAGCCCAATTGCCGACAGTGTCGCAAGAGGCGCTTTGCGTGGCGCCAGAGGAAACTCCGGTGTTATTCTTTCACAAATCCTTAAAGGTATGTGCACAGTTATTGGCACGCAAGAAAAGGACCTTACTACCAAAGTGTTTGCTAAGGCGCTAGTAGAGGGCGCGTCGGTTGCGTACAAGGCTGTTACCCAACCTAAGGAAGGTACTATTTTGACTGTAATCCGTTCGCTTGGCGAATCGGCTACACGTCACTGCAAAAAGTACAACGACTTTGAGCCTTTCTTCGAGGCTGTGCTTCAAGACGGCGAGGCAGTGTTACAACAAACACCTGAGATGCTTCCTGTACTTAAAAAGGCAGGCGTAGTAGACGCTGGTGGAAGAGGACTACTTGTAATCTTTGCTGGAATGCAACGCGTTATTATGGGCGAGGAAGATATTGAGATCAATATGGAAGAGGTTTCGTCTTCGCTTATCGCCGACAACAACGACTTCTTTGTTAATTTGGACAACCTTGCAGATATCGAGTTTGCATACTGCACCGAGTTTATGGTTACACATATGAAGAAAAAGACAACTGCAAGCGACATCGACAAGCTTCGTGAAAACTTGCTTAACATTGGCGACTGCGTTGTTTGCATCGGCGACCTATCGCTTGTTAAGGTTCACGTTCACACCAACGAGCCAAATTTGGCTATTGGCAACGCGCTAGAACTTGGCGAAATTATTAACATTAAGATTGAGAATATGTTGGAGCAAAACCGCGAGATGAAACGTCTTCGTACCCAACAAGAAAAAGACCTTAAAGAATTCGGAATGGTTGCAGTTGCACCTGGCGAGGGAATTGCAAACGTGTTTAAGGATATTATGGTTGACAACATCATCGAGGGTGGTCAAACTATGAATCCTAGCGCCGATGACATTGCTAAGGCAGTTGACAAGGTTAATGCAAAAAACGTGTTTGTTATGCCTAACAACAAAAACATTATCCTTGCTGCCGAACAGGCTAAGGCTCTTACTAAGAAATTTATCCACGTTATCCCTACCAAAAATGTTCCACAAGGTCTTGCCAGTGCTTTGGCATTCAATCCAGAGGGAACATTGGAAGAAAACCTTGACGCTATGCTTAATGCAAAAGAGGCAGTTAGTGCAGGCTCTGTTACTTATGCGGTTAGAACCACAAATGTTGACGGCTTCGACTTGACCAAGGGCGACATCATTGGCTTAGACGATAAGGCAATCCTTGCTAAGGGTCAACTTGTTAAAGATACCACACTTCAATTGATTGAAAAACTTATTAACGACAACACCACCAACATCACTCTTTTCTATGGTAAAGAAATCCCAGAGGAAGAGGCAAACATTTTGCTATCCGAGGTTGAGGCAAAATACCCATCTTGCGATGTTACACTTATCTATGGTGGTCAACCTGTTTACTATTACATAATAAGTCTTGAATAATTTAATTTGAATAATTAAAAACGGCTTTATTTAGCCGTTTTTTTTGAATGATATTTCTAGGAAATTATCAAACATTTTAATTGATTCAAAATAAATTGTAATAAATTACGCTTAATATTTGATAGATCTTTAATATTTAGTTTCCGTTGAGTTGTTTTGTTTAAAAAAAATAATGTGTGAAAAATAGGGTAGTTATGGAGTGATTTTTTACATAATTTACCAGCCAAAATGTTACATTTTTTGTCAAATTTCGCAGACAATAATAATAACAAAACAGATATATAACATCAAAAAATATATGTGTTTTGTGTATATAGGAGGTGAAATAATGGCAAGAAAAACAGTGAAAAACACTAGAAAGTCAAGACGCACAGAATGCGGAAGTGATAACTCTCGCAAATGCAGAAAGACTTCTACAACTAAGGATTGTAACTAACAATTTTTAATTAAAGCCAAGATTTCATAAGTTTTTTAAAAGTAGGGTAAAACCCTACTTTTTTTTAAGTCCGATTATTTCAATTGAAATAGCAGGCGTATTTATGTATTTGCGCTATGATGTTTATTAAGCACAATTAAAAAACTAACATTAGACAGTGTTTATTTGGCAATTAGATAGTCCTAAGTATTTGAAATAGAAAATCGCATAAAATAGTGTGTGATGCAAAAAAATCAAAAATTCTAAAAAACTTTAAAAAAAGTGTTGCATTTTTACTTTGATTTTGGTATATTATTAGTGCGTTTGAAAGAGCGTAAGCAAAGCGTGGGAGTTTAGCTCAGCTGGGAGAGCATCTGCCTTACAAGCAGGAGGTCATAGGTTCGAGCCCTATAACTCCCACCATTGTTTTACTGATAGTCGGCTGTGCTTATTGTGGTAGAGTATCAATCGACGTAACTTCTCAATTTTCCTTTCACCACAATTTTTTTTGAATTTTTAGATGTTGTCATAAAGCATTTCGCTTTAAGGCAACAAAATAAAGATTCCATCATAAATATTATTAAGACGAGATTGACTTGGTAATATTTAGTAATATCTATATTTTACAAATGCGGGAGTGGCGCTAGTAGAGACGGTAGAGCGTTGACTTGTAGCAAGGCAAACTTATATTGATATTTGGTATATACCGTCAAATTGAATAGTTTACAAATGCGGGAGTGGCTCAGTGGTAGAGCGTTGCCTTGCCAAGGCAAATGTCGCGAGTTCGAATCTCGTCTTCCGCTCCATTTTTTTATCTACCGACCTTAACTTTACAAAAGATATATTTTAAGTGGCACCATAGCCAAGTGGTAAGGCTCAGGTCTGCAAAACCTTCATCCCCAGTTCGAATCTGGGTGGTGCCTCCAATTTGCCGAAGTGGCGGAATAGGCAGACGCACAGGACTTAAAATCCTGCGAGGGTAACTCCTCATACCGGTTCGACCCCGGTCTTCGGCACCAATCTAAGCCGATGACCGGCTTTTTTTGTTTCTTAAACCTCGCACCATAGCGATTAGATTATGTAATGTGGTACGCTTACATCGATATGGCTCTCTAATATAAATAAACAACACAATAATGCTTAATTCGCCGTATTGTATATTCGTTATATTAAGTAAGAAATGTCGTTAATTTAAATTTTATTCTAATCCTAAAATAGCGCTGTCTAGGTAAGGACGGTGTTTTTTTTGTTGAATTGTTCGGACATTTGTGGTATAATTTATATATATGAGGAGATTAGCTATGAACAATAGAGAAATTAAGGAAAAATATTTCAAAAACAGTAGAATTGATGAAAACGAAATTCAGCGTATGCTTAACAACTTTGTGGGGCGTTATACTCGCAAGGATATGAGAGGCTTCCGCAAATTTATGTCGGACGACGGGTTAAACGCGCCTTCGTATTACGAGATGCTTGAAGATTTGAGGAACGCGTTAAGACCAACACCTTGTACTGACCATAGTCGTTTTATAAATTTTACATTTGACGACCTAAAAAAGAGTATGCACGCTTTTTATAGCAAGTTTCTTCCAAGAAAGGTTGCCGAAACAGACAGCATTTTAAACGGCACAAATCCGTACTTTCTTGACAAGGACGGAAACTCGCACGTGTATTTCCATTATGTTAAGCCAGGAGACGCAAATTCGAGTAGTGTAGGGCATAGAGGGAAAAATGATTTCTTGGAGTTTAATATGTTTTTGCACGGCTCGCTTGACGACCTAGTTACTACTGCTCACGAATTATCGCACGCTGTGAGCGCACATCACAAAAAATGTGTTGATGCTATTCGAACTGGTGAAAGTGACCAAGAAATCGAAAAACTTGCCAAACGACCTACTTCGCTTGATTGTACGGGCGAGATAGAAAGTTATATCGTAGAGGGGTTGTTTGTAAGATATTTGGTTGAGAAGGGGTTGGCTACTCCTGCCGATGTGGAGGATTACAAAAATCTGCAAACGCAGTCGTTAATTAGTGATTATGGTACCATTATGGAAGAACGCGAAATTTTGAGCCAACTTCCAGATGACTTTGATGACTGGCACGTGTTGGAATTGATTGGAAAGTATGACGCAGACCAAAACAATCATATGATTAAAAGAATAGCTACAATGGCAACTGACCGAAAAGAGGGACCAAGACAATTCCGCTATGTTGTGGGAAGAATTGTCGCTGATCAGTGGTTAAAAAGATATGACGATGCTGACGAAAAGACTAAGGGCAATATGCTAGATAACTTCCAAGATTATCTTGACAGCAACGACACTTTAAAAGTAGATGACGCTTGTGAAATGCTACTTGGTCAAAACTTTTACTCTACCGCTGAGGATTATATTAACGACAAGGTAAACGAGAGAAAAGATGACGCAATTAGGACAAGAGAATTTTTCAAATAGATTTAAAAACCGCTTGAATTAACAGGCGGTTTTTTATTTTTATTGGGGTGGTTTTGTTTTGAATAATGGGGGATATATGATATAATTTTTGTTAGTTACTAAGGAGCAAGGAAAATGAATAAGGGCGGATGGAAACACCTCAATAAAATGTGGTGGATGGTCTTGTTTATAAGCATTGTGTCGGTCACGGCAACATTGCTAACCCAAATGGTTTATAAGTTTATCGGCTACACTATTGACTACGGCCTAAACTACACCGGCAAAAACTACTCTGGTGCACTAAACTTTTTGTTTGACGGAAGTCTTGGCGAGTACGGGAGTTACAAACTTACTGTTTGGCTATCGGTAATAATGTTTGTGATTGTCGCAGTTGAGGCGCTACTTAAGTACTATCTAAATTATTTGCAAATGAAAGCACAATACACTGGAAGCCATTATATAAGGAAAGATGTTTTTTATAAAATTAAAAACAAAAAAGCACCTTATTCGCAGGGTAGTATGGTCAACTTATATTTGGACGACTTGTATCAGCACGGCTCGGTGTATTTTTATCAAATCCCAGGCATTGTTGTGACAATTGTGACCACAATTTTCTGCTTGCTTTTGCTTAACCAAATTAGCCCGCTTTTGCTAATTGCACCTATTGGATTGTCGCCACTATTGATATATTTTAGCATAAAATACCACAAGGAAATTTATGATAAAAACCTTAGTTATCGTGAAATGGATGGGGAGTTAAAAAACTCCGTAGACAACGCACTTTTCTCCGATGACGTGGAGAAGTTTGACGAGTTTAAACGCGTTAACAAACGCCACACCAAAGAGCGCAAAATTGTAAGCCACGTGCCAAATAAATACAACCTAATTTTAAATGCGATTAAGGTCGTTATTTATATGACGTGTTGTACAATCGCCGGTGTTTTGGCGATTAAGGGCAAGGTGCTAATAGGCGAATACTTGATTTTTACTAAGTTTGTAAATACTATCTACACTCAAATCCTTAGTTTTATAAGTTACTTAATTAACATTAGGGCGGCACTTCCTAAACTACAAAAAGTAGACAAAATCTTGGAGGTGGGCAATGAATAAAAAATATGTATGGCGTATGTCGAAATACTTTTTCAGAATGAAACATGCCACATTCTATTCGATTTTGATGTGTATTATAGGGCTTGCAGTCGGCATTTTTACACCAATTGCAAACTCATACATTCAAAATGACATTATTCCGAATAAAAATATCGGATTGTTTGTAACGCTAACTATTGTTATCTTAATTTTGAACTTCGGTTCGATTTTGTCGGCTTATTTCAACACAAAGATTATGATAGACAACGGCGTTCCAATCACTGCCAATATTAGACGCGACATTGTTAAAATGAACACTTTTAGCAATAAAAACAAAAAGATTAGAGGGGTTGTTTCCATTAGTGCAACCCAGTTTTTGGAGGACGCCAACGGCTATTATATAAGTTATCTTAACTTGTCCTACGACAGCATTTTAAAGTTCTTGTTTTTCTGCCCGTTCTTTATCGCTTACGGCAAAAACTTGGCTTTGTTTATGATTTTAGTTGTTGTTGTGTTCTTTATAATTGTTGACGTTATGTCAATTTGGGTTCAGAAATATGCCAATGCTTCGCGTGAGGCGGACAAGGTTAGATATGAGTTCCTGCTTAAAATGACCAAGGCTCTTCAAGACCCAAACTTTGAGGAAAACGACGAGGTGAGTTATGAGCGATATAGGCAAGTTCTTGCTGACACCGAAAAGGCGTGGATTAAGTACTGTATGTACAACAACACATTTGATTTTATCCGCTTAATGCTTGAATATGGAGCGTTTGCAATCGCTTGTATTTGGGCGTTTAAGAGTATCGAAGTGGGTAGCCTTACTGTGGGCGCATTTGTTGTGTTCCACTCGTACTTCTCCCAACTTGACTCGCCACTTTCGCAGTTTGTAAACTTTATCAAAAACTGCAATCAAAACAATATGACGTTTAAAAACATTTTTGTGTCGCTTGACGACGAGGAACTTTTGGAGATTAAAAACAAATAACTTGCACATTGACGAGCGAGCGTTTTGTGTGATATAATCTCGTGAAAACAAGGAAATTATTATGGATATTAAAGATATAATTCTAGACAACTTAAAAAATTCATTTAAAAAGTGCGGATACGTTGAAACCCCTTCGGTTGTATTTTCCGCTCGCCCCGAACTATGCGATTTCCAGTGCAACAACGTTTTTGCGATTGCAAAGAAGCTGGGCAAAAATCCGCTTGAAGTGGGCAAGGAAATTGTAGGGAATTTGGCACATAGTGACCTATACGAAACCACATTTTTGCCACCAGCGTTTATTAACTTTACTTTGACCGATGAGGGATACAACCACATCGCCAACAACTTGCTTAAAAATGGTTTGGAGCCAGAGCATAAGGATAACAAAACAGTTATGCTTGACTACGGCGGAGCAAACGTTGCGAAAGCACTACACGTTGGACACCTTAGAAGCCCAATTATCGGCGAGAGTTTGGCACGTCTTTACAAACTTTTTGGCAACAAAGTTATTACCGATACACATCTTGGCGACTGGGGACTTCAAATGGGTCTAACTCTTGCTCAACTAGAAGATGACGGATACTTGGAAGGTGCATTTGGTCGCGGAAAAGATAAGGAAATCACGCTTGACACGCTTAACGACGAGTATCCAAAGGCGTCTAAGCGAAAGGGTGTTGAGCCTGAGTTTATGAAAAAGGCGTCCGATTACACGCTTTATATCCAACAACAAAAAGAGCCATATTATGGCGTGTATAAAAAGATAAGAGCCATTTCGGTGGAACAAATTAAGAAAAACTACGACGAACTTAACTGCCACTTTGATTTGTGGGACGGCGAAAGCAGTGCCGAGCCTTACACCGAGAGAATGCTAAAAATGTTTGTAGATAAGGGGCTTACAAGGGAGAGCGACGGCGCGCTTATATGTGATGTTGCAGTTGAGGGCGAAAATGTCCCAACCGACAAGTTTGATGCTAATGGCAATATGCTATTTAAAAATCCTATGCCACCAGTAATCCTTAAAAAACACAATGGCGCCGACATTTATGCGACCACCGAACTTGCTACAATACTATTAAGAAACGAAAAGTATAAGCCAGACAAAATAATGTACATCACCGACGCGCGTCAAACACTTCATTTCAAACAGGTGTTTAGAGCAGCAAAAATGGCTGGCGTTTCGCCAGAAAACCAAGAACTTGTTAATATTGTTTTTGGCACTATCAATGGCAAAGACGGCAAAGCGTTTAAGACTCGAAGCGGGGAGACAATCAAACTTGACGACATTGTAAACTTGCTTAAAGAAAAGGCAAGCGAAAAGTTAAAACAAAACGGCGTAACTGGTGACGAAAAACTTGCTCTTCAAATTGGCGTTGGTGCTATGAAATTTGGCGACTTGATAAACGTTGTTAATAAGGATTATGTATTTGACCTTGATAGATTTACATCGTTTGAGGGTAAGACTGGTCCATATATCCAGTACACCGCAGTCAGAATTAAGTCGATTTTAAACAAGGCTGGCTTTAAGAAAGGCAATCACATTGACGTTGACACAGTTGAAGCAAAACGCATTATATTGGCTATTTTAAAACTTATTAACTCGTTTTATGTTTCGTATAAGGACAACTCGCTTAACGCGATTTGTTTGGGGTTATACGACTTGTGCTCGGCTTATTCCAATTTCTACAACAACATTAGAATTTTAACCGAGAAAGACGATAAAAAACGTGACTCGTATCTAAGCCTATGCCGACTTGTGCTAGACGCAATCGAACTTGGCACGGGAGTTTTGGCGATAGATATCCCAAATAAAATGTAATAAAAATACACCGCAAAAATAGTAGGATTTTGTCTACTTATGTAGCGGTGTTTTTTCGTGCAAAATTGGTAAATTTTTCAAGTTAAATTTTAAATATATTTTGTAGTTGTGCATAAAATATCAGTAGATAACTTTTGGAGGCACATTGCTTTTATGTGGAATTTGACAGTAAGATTTTCAAAACTTGTACAGGCAAGTGAGTTTGTAAATAAACTAAACAAACTAAAAAAAGTTGAATACCATATAATCAACAATAACGGTTGCGAAATTTTTATTTCCGACAGCAATCCATTCTCAAAAGAATATGTGCTCGAACTTATCGCCGAACAAATCGTAAATATGTCAAAGACAGCGTACTTTGACAAGAATATTGGGCTAGATTTTTTGTGCCACGAACATCGCGAGGCGCTTATCAAGGCATTGGTGTTATTCGACATCGAAAGCGATATCTACTATGTTTTGACGTGCATTGAAAACCTTAAAACAATTGTAGTTGACTCGGTCGACACGTTTTTACTTCCCAAGATTAAAAATAAGTGGTGTGAATTTGTAACCATTGCCAATCTTAATAGCAATTATTTGCTAAACTACGAGGTTTTTGTTGAGTTCTTGAAATTTTTAATCAACTCAATTCAGCCGAAAACTGCGGTTGTAAACGTAAAATGCGACGTGCACAAATTTTTGTTTTTCGACGACAAAAACTCGCTTATGGATAGCAAGGTTGATTTGTGTGACGAAATGGGGCTTATCACAAACCTAGTTTTGCTCGCGCCACAAAACATAAATATACATTGCATAAACCAAGTTAGCAACAAAACTTTTAAAACACTATATTATCTCTTTGATAAAAAAATAAACCTACTTGTTTAGGTGCTTGTTTACGAATAGGGGAGTTGAACACTTAATAGCATTGTTATGTAATTGGTGGTATTTGATATATTATGCAATTCCTTGTTTATTAAATAGTCTGCAAGGTGACTTATGTAAAGTTTAATTCTTGTTTGCGTAAACAATAAAAGTTTACTCGTCAGGCGTTTTTAAAAAATCTTTTGATAAAACGCTTGATTTTTTGTTGTTAAGTGATATAATATCCATAGTTTAATAATTGGGTTAAGTAAGAGACAAGTAGGCTTAATCGGTAGTTTTTACAGAGAATTATGCATTTTGCTGAGAGCATAAAAAACGAGATTTTGACCGAAACCACTTTTATGCCAATCGTTTTGTTGTTTCAAGTTAAAACAGCGTTAAAGTGGTTTGTAGCGATACAAACAATTAAGGTGGAACCACGGGTAAAACTCGTCCTTTGTTATTGCAAAGGATTTTTTTGTTTTTTAAGGCAAAAAAATCAATAAAAAGGAGATTTAAAATGAAAGAGAACAACGAACTAGAAATGATGCAACGCCATAGTATGGCACACGTGCTTGCAAAGGCACTTACAAGTTTATTTAAGGGTGTTAAGTTGACAATCGGCCCAGCGGTTGATAACGGCTTTTACTACGACATCGACCTAGATAGGTCAATAACTCCCGACGACTTTAAAATGATTGAAGACAAAATGACCGAAATCATTAAAAACAACGAGGATTTTGTTAGAAAAGAGGTTTCTAAAAAAGAAGCGCTAGAAATGTTTAAGGATAATCCTTACAAACTAGAAATTATCAATGAACTTCCAGAAGACGAGGTTATTTCGGTGTATTATCTTGGCGATGACTTTGTAGATTTGTGCCGTGGGCCACACGTTGAGAACACAAAGATGCTACGTGGTTTTGCCTTTAAAATAAACAAAGTTAATGGCGCTTACTGGCGTGGAAACGAGAAAAACAAAATGCTACAACGTGTTTATGTTTATGGTTTCGCTAGCAAAGATGCCCTAAAAGAATATGTTCATATGATGGAAGAGGCAGCCAAGCGCGACCACAGAAAATTGGGCAAAGAATTACAACTTTTCTTTATTTCCGAATACGCAAAGGGAATGCCTACTTATATGCCAAAGGGGCTTGTTGTAAAAAACGAACTTATCAAGTACTGGCGTGAAATCCACCAAAAAGCAGGTTATGTTGAGATTGAGACTCCAATGGCTATGAACCGCAAACTATGGGAAATTTCGGGTCACTGGGACCACTACAAGGACAATATGTACACATTCAAATGCGAAGACGAAACATTCGCGATTAAACCTATGAACTGTCCAGGTGGAATGCTATATTATCTACAAAATAAGCACTCGTATAGAGAGTTCCCACTACGTGTTGGCGAACTAGGAAAGGTTCATCGTCACGAGGCAAGCGGAACACTTAGCGGATTACTAAGAGTAAGATGTTTCACTCAGGACGATGCGCATATCTTTATGCTTCCATCGCAGATTGAGTCGGAAATTAGAAATGTTATGAAACTTGTTGACGAGGTTTATTCGACCTTCGGACTACAATATACAGTAGAACTTTCTACTATGCCAGAAAATCACATTGGCGATTTAAAAGATTGGCAACTTGCCGAGACGGCGCTAGAAAACGCCCTAAAACATATGAATATGGAATACAAAATCAACGCGGGCGATGGTGCATTCTATGGCCCTAAGATTGATATCCACGTTAAGGATTGTATTGGAAGAGAGTGGCAGTGCGGAACTATCCAACTTGATATGCAACTTCCTAAGAGGTTTAATTTGACTTACGTAGACGAAAACGGAGACGAAAAAGAGCCTATTATGATTCACCGCGTTATCTATGGCTCGCTTGAAAGAATGATGTCAATTCTTATTGAAAACTTTGCCGGAGCATTCCCAACATGGCTTGCCCCAGTACAGGTTAAGGTTATCAATATTTCCGAAAACCACCTTGAATACGCACACAAAGTTAAGGAAGAGTTAGAACTATTTGGTGTTAGAGTAGAACTTGACGACCGCAACGAAAGTATCGGCAAAAAGATTAGACAAAGCCAGATGGAGAAGGTTCCATATAGTCTTGTTGTCGGTGATAAAGAAGTTGAAAACGGCACAGTTTCGGTTAGAAAACGTGGTGGCGTAGATATGGGCGCAATGAAGACCTCTGATTTTGCAAAATTCATTTTAAAAGAAATAAAGGATAAAGTAATTAGTTAATGAAATTTATTGGAGACAGCATTGAAACTACAAATTTAGGTTATTTCGGAATCCGCCAGTGCGAAGTGTGTGGCGGGTTTCGAGATGTTGACCTAGTGGAAGTAAAAAGGGTATATCGCTTTTTCTTTTTCAATGTCAAAACCTATGGCGTAAAGAGGTTTTTGTGCTGTAAACAATGCAGTGCTTGCTTTGAAATAAGCCCCGAACTATGGAACTTTTATCAAGGCTACATTCACAAAAGGTTCAATAAAAAAGTGACCGACGAAATAGTGACAATGCTTGAAAAAATCAACAATGACTTTGTAAGCCACGGCACAATTATCGACCTTGACGACAAAGTATATCATCGCTCGCTAGACACAATCCACGAAGTACTAACCCAAAAGTATGGTCACTCGGAATATTTAGAAGAACTTATGAGCATATATTTTAGTAGTTGTAATAAAAACCGAAAACAAGATGAAGAAAAAAGCCTACAAAAATAGGCTTTTTCTTTTTTTTAAACATTATTTTATTTTATGCTAAACACGTTTTCGCGCGCAATATATTTTGCACTTTTTACATCTTTTAGGCATTTGTTGCACCTTATTACAATGACATTTCCCGTCCGTTTACTAAAATCTTTTAAAATTGGCTTAACTTTATTCATATTTTTATTATACGGAATATTAAAAATTAAGGCAAATATTTTACTACTGTTGGTAGTATTTTAAATAAATTATTCCCGTTGGTAATAAACTATACAAAAGGGAATAAAGTATGAGTTTCGGAGAAAATATAAAACATTTAAGAAAAATAAACAACCTTACCCAAACGCAGTTGGGCAAAAGACTTAATGTCGCGCAAGTTACGGTGAGTGCGTGGGAAAAGGGCTTAAAGATGCCAGAAATCACTACAATTGTTAAGATTATCAAAATGTTTGATATTCCGTTTGAAGAACTTTTCGAGGAGTTGTTCTAACTTTTTTTCGAGTATTTTACACAATGAAAAAGACCGGATAAATTTGTTTGACAAAATATAATATTTTTTATAAAAAGCCTTGACAATGAGAGGTAAATTTAATATAATAAGTCCGTAAAAAGTAGAAGATACTTACTTCTCACCCTAGAATGAAAGATTTCAAAAGGTATATAAATAGCAAATTTCATATTTGTTTTTTATGTGAGAAGTGGGTTATAAAAGTATCCCACTTTTTTAGTATTTTTTGGAGGTAACCCACTATTAAAGAGTTATTGATTAACGAACAAATTAGAGTAAACGAAGTCAGATTGATTGGAAACGACGGCACCGCATACGGTGTAATTACGTTGTCCGAAGCAAGACGCATTGCCGATGAGCAGGGTCTTGATCTAGTATTGATTTCGCCAACAGCAAACCCACCTGTTTGCAAAGTTATGGACTATGGTAAATATAGGTTTGATATGTTGAAAAAAGAAAAGGAAGCCAAGAAAAAACAAAAGGTTTCCGAAGTTAAGGGTATGCAACTTAGTATGAATATCCAAGACAACGATATGGCATTTAAAGCAAAAAATGTTCGCAAATTCTTACTAAACGGCGACAAAGTAAAAGTAAGTTTGCGTATGTTTGGGCGTCAACTTGCCAACCCACAAATGGGTATGCCAATTATGCAAAAGTTTTACGAACAACTTTCGGACGTTTGCGAAATGACATCTAAGCCTGAAATCAACGGCAGGCAGATAGTTATGGTTTTATCACCTAAAAATACCAAATAAAAAATAATGTAACATATATAAGGAGAAAATTAGTTATGCCAAAAATGAAAACAAATTCAGCCGCTAAGAAAAGATTTAAACTTAAAAAATCTGGCGTTATTAAAAGAAACAAACAAAATCGTCGCCACATCTTAACAAAGAAAACACAAGACAGAAAAAGAGGTCTAAGAAAAGCAACTTACGTTTCGAAGGCTGACTACAAAAACATCAAAGAGATGATTAACTAGGAGGACGAAAATGAGAATTAAGAGAGCAGTTAACGCATTAAAGAAAAGAAAGAAAATCTTAAAAAGTGCAAGAGGATATTGGGGAAACCGTAGCAGATCTTACAGGGCTGCAAATCAAGCAGTTATGAAGAGTGGTCAATACGCTTACACTGGAAGAAAGATGAAAAAGAGAGATTTCCGTCAACTTTGGATCGCAAGAATCAATGCGGGTTGCAGAGTTAACGACATTTCTTATAGCCAGTTTATGCACGGTCTAAAACTTGCTAACATCAACCTTAACCGTAAGGTTTTGGCTGACCTAGCACTTACTGACCCTAAGGCATTTGCAAACTTGACTAACACAGCAAAAGAAGCAATTAAAAACGTTAAATAATTAAGTTTTAGAAAGCCACATTTTTTTGTGGCTTTAATTTTTGGAGGGCGATGTGATAATTTCAAGCAAACAAAACGACCTAATCAAATACCTAAATAGTCTTAAAGAGACCAAAAACATAAAGCGCGAAGGTTTGTGTTTTGTGGAAACTCGAAAAGTCGTGGGCGACTTAATGAAGCAAGGGCTTATTTTAGAACTTTTCTTGACCGAGAAAAACCGCGATTTGTCGGACGGATTTAATGGCAAAACCACTTTTGTTTCAAATGAAATTGCACATTATTTAAGCGAAACAAAAACCAACGACGGTGTTTTTGGAATTGCAAAAATTCGTCCACAAGGAGAGATAACGCACGACAAGGTTTTGGTACTAGATAATGTGCAAGACCCGACCAATGTTGGCTCAATTATCCGTAGCGCTGTTGCGTTTGGATATTTGGACATAATTATGATTGGTGGGGCATATCCATACAGCCCAAAGGTTGTGCGAAGTAGTATGGGTCACGTGTTTAATGTAAATCTTTTTTTCTACACCTATACAAACTTAGTTGATTTTATTACGAAAAATAAATATAATTTAATTAAAGCAGATTTAGAGGGTGAAAATCTAAACACTTTTAGTCCTATTAAACCTTTCGCTCTTGCTATTGGAAACGAGGGACAAGGCATAAGCGACGAGGTGAGTAGACTTAGTTCTGCCTCGGTCAATATCCCAATGGATAGCATGGTTGAGAGTCTCAATGCAAGCGTGTCGGCTGGGATAATAATGTACGAAATAAATAACAAATTGGAGAAATAATATGAGTGGTCACAATAAGTGGAGCAAAATTAAGAATGTAAAAGCAAAAAATGAGGCTCAGACTAGCAAACTTTACACCAAGATTGGGCGTGAGATTGCGGTTGCTGTTAAGTCCGGTGGAGCCGACCCAAATAGCAATGCAAAACTAAAAAACATCATCATAAAAGCAAGAAGCGCTAATATGCCAAACGACAACATTACTCGTGCTATCAAAAAAGCAAGTGGCGAACTTGGCAGTGTTAACTACGAGGCAATCACTTACGAGGGATATGGCCCAGCAGGAAGCGCTGTAATGGTTTATGTTTTGACCGACAACAAAAATCGTGCTGCAAGCGACGTAAGACACGCTTTTGATAAATTCGGTGGTTCGCTTGGTGCAAATGGTTGCGTAAGTTATTTGTTTGACCGCAAGGGACTTATTGTGGTTGAAAAGGGCATTGGTATTAGTGAGGACGACATTACAATGCACGTTTTGGAAAGCGGTGCCGACGACGTTGAAATTGGCGATTTGGAGTACGACATCTACACAACACCTGAGAATTTTGACGCTGTTAGGACATATTTTGAAAACAACAATATCCCTATGGTTAGTGCCGAAGTTACAATGATTCCACAAAATTATGTAACACTTCCAGATGATAAGGTTGCGACATTTACAAAACTTTACGATGCTCTTAACGACAACGACGATGTTCAAGAGATTTATCATAACGTTGAAAACTTTGGCGATGACGACGAAGACGAAGAATAATTTTTAAAAAAGCCGAGGGTTGTACTCGGTTTTTTGTTTAGATAAAGGAGTATTTATGAAAATTACATTGGAGCCACTTGACCAAAACAACTTAGAGATTGCAATAAAAATCCAAAACGAGATTTTTTCAAATGAACACGGCGACAAGGATTTAATAAATAGCGTCAATGGCAAAATCGCCAAGCATTTTTCGCTTCAAAAACAATTTCTTGTAAAGGCAGGCAAAAAGTATGTCGGTATTACTGGAATATATGCTTACTATGAGTACCCCGATGACGCTTGGCTTGCTTGGTTTGGGATTGTAGAGCCAGAGCGAAGAAAAGGCTATGCTAGCGAGGTTTTTAATATTATGCTTGATATGGCAAGAGAGCGCGGGTGTAAATATTTTAGATTGTACACCGACGAGGTTGAAAATAGCGACGCTGTTAAGTTTTACACCCATATGGGTATGAAATCTGAGGTTTACGAAAATCCAGACGATAAGTGCCGACACGTAGGCAAAATGCTTGTGTTTTCAATACCTTTAAATGGCAAGCGAGTAAAAAAATGGAACAACAAATACTTGTATTTGCACGAACACGATAGACTAAATAAAATACATTAAAAGCACAACAAATGTTGTGTTTTTTTGTTCTAAAAAAATTCGAACATATGATTTTGATTGACTTTTATTATAATATAATCTACAATACATCTTGTAATATAGGAGAATATGGCTTTGATTATACTAGGAGTTGACCCAGGACTTGCTACTGTCGGATACGGGGTTATAGAAAAATTTGGTAATAATAGCACAAAAGTAATTGATTATGGCATTGTCAGCACATCAAAAAACGACACTTTGCCTACAAGATTAAAACAAATTTATGCGTCGATTTCGGCACTTATAGAGAAGTATAAACCCGACGCTGTTGCTATGGAAGAATTGTTTTTCCAAAACAACCAAAAGACCGCAATCGCAGTAGCAGAGGCAAGGGGAGTGAGTTTGCTTGCTTGCATTCACAACCTTGACCAACTTTTTGAATACACGCCGCTTCAAATTAAGCAGGCACTTACTGGGCAGGGCAGAGCTGAAAAACAACAGGTGCAGTATATGGTTAAGGCAATTTTAAACCTTAAAGCCATTCCAAAGCCAGATGATGCAGCCGATGCACTAGCGGTGGCACTATGTCACAGCCAAACAAATACATTCCTAAGTGGAACAAATATAAGATAAAAAGGAAGAATTTATGTACGCATTTTTAACAGGTGTAGTTGAAGAAAAATCCGATAACACGGTGGTTGTTAATGTAAATGGTGTGGGCTACGAAGTGTATGTTAGCACATTCACAGCAAACTCACTTCCAGTTGGCGAAATCGCTACTATTTACACATATTTGCATGTTAGAGAAGACGCATTTTTGTTGTTCGGATTTTCTAGCAAGCAAGAGAAAAACGTGTTTTTGGAACTAATCACTGTTTCGGGCATTGGCGCAAAAACTGCCATTCAGATACTAAGCGGGGCGACCTTGGAAGAACTTATCACAAGTATAGTTACAGGCGACGTTAGGGTTATTAGCGGAATTAAGGGCATTGGCAAAAAGACCGCTGAGCGAATTGTGCTCGAACTTCGCGGTAAGTTTGAGAGCGTGTCACTTGGTGACGCTTCGGTTTTGACCGACGCAATCAAACAACAAAATTCCGAAACCGACGAGGCTGTTATGCTACTTGTGAATATGGGACTAAGTCGAAATGAGGCTCTAAATCTTGTAAAACAGGTTGCGACCCCTGACGACACAATCGAAGAAATTATAACCAAAGCGTTAAAAAATATGAGGTAAGCATATGGTAGAAGACGAGAGAATTATAACCAGTATGAAAGGCGAGGACGATGTTGAGGTCGAAAACACGCTTCGACCATCGTCAATGGACGAGTATGTCGGACAGCAAAAAATTAAGGACAACCTAAGTGTTTACATTCAAGCAGCCAAAAAACGTGGCGAGCCTCTTGACCACGTGCTTTTGTATGGTCCCCCAGGACTAGGGAAAACCACACTTTCGCATATTATCGCCAACGAAATGGGTGCGTCACTTAAAATTACAAGTGGCCCCGCAATTGAAAAAGTTGCGGATTTAGCGAGTATTCTTACAAACCTTAACAAGGGCGATGTTTTGTTTATCGACGAAATACATCGAATTTCAAGGTCGGTTGAGGAAGTGCTTTATCCCGCGATGGAAGACTATGCGCTAGACTTTATTTTGGGTAAGGGTCCTTCTGCACGTACTATGCGACTTAAATTACAACCTTTTACACTTATCGGCGCTACGACCAAAGCGGGTATGATTACTGGACCACTTCGCGATAGATTTGGTGTGGTTTGTAGGCTGGAAATGTATTCGGTTGAAGAACTTCAAAAGATTATATCTCGTTCGGCAAAAATCCTTGGGATTTATATGGACGATGACGCAAGCCTAGAACTTGCAAAACGTAGCCGTGGCACACCACGTATTGCTAATAGATTTTTAAAACGAGTAAGGGATTTTGCCGAGGTGTTAGGGGGTGGCAAAATCACAAAAGACGTTGCTCTTAGAGCACTAAAAGCGCTAGAAGTAGACGATTTGGGACTAGATTACACCGATAGAAAAGTGCTAGAAACGCTTATCGACAGATTTCACGGCGGGCCATGCGGACTAGACACGCTTGCGGCAGCGACTGGTGAGGATCCAAACACTATTGAGGACGTTTATGAGCCATACTTATTGCAACTTGGGTTTATTGCGCGCTCCCCACGCGGACGTGTCGCTCTTCCAAACGCTTACAAACACCTTGACAAAAAGATAAGCGCCAACAAACTTGATTACTTGAAAATGTTTATAGAAGAAGACGAGGAATAATGGATTTACTAAAAACAGAAAGTTATGATTACTATTTGCCGGAAGAACTTATCGCTCAAAAACCCGCCGAAAAGCGCGATATGAGCCGACTTTTGGTGTATTCCAGAAAGGACAAAACCATTGAGCACAAAGTTTTTCACGACATTATAGACTACCTAAAAGCGGGCGATGTGCTTGTTGTTAACAACACGCGTGTTATTCCAGCAAGGCTTTATGGCACCAAGCGAGAGACCAATGCAAAAATGGAAATCTTGCTACTAAAACGCCTTAATTTGACCGATTGGGAAGTGCTTATAAAACCAGGCAAGCGAGCAAAAATTGGCTCCATAATTGACATTTCTGACGAACTTAGCCTAAAAGTTGTTTCTGATACCGACTTTGGCGGAAAGGTGGTTTCGTTTATATTCGATGGTGTGTTTGAAAACATCTTGGATAGGGTTGGAGTTATGCCACTGCCACCATATATTAAGGCTCAGCCAAACAAATTCAAGGAGCGCTACAACACAGTTTATGCGAAGGTAGACGGCTCAGCGGCCGCTCCCACAGCGGGGCTTCATTTCACAACCGAACTTATGGAGCAACTTAAAAAGAAGGGTGTTATAATCACAAATGTGCTTTTGCACGTTGGGCTTGGCACATTTAGACCAGTAAGCGAGGACGACATCTTAAAACACGATATGCACACCGAATACTACGAGGTTAGTGAAGAAACGGCTGAGATTATCAATAAGGCAAAACGTGAGGGCAGACGAGTAATTGCTGTGGGCACCACCAGTGTCAGAACTTTGGAAAGTGCAACTAACGACAACGGAATAATCGTTCCGCAAAAAAATACAACCAGCATATTTATCTATCCTGGCTACAAGTTTAAAATGGTGGACGCAATGGTTACCAATTTCCACCTTCCAAAAAGCACACTTATTATGCTAGTTTCAGCGTTTATGGGTCGAGACGAAACAATAAGAATGTACGAAGAGGCTGTTAAAGAAAAATATCACTTTTTCAGTTTCGGAGATGCAACATTTATTTATTAAAAAGGATTTTTTATGGACAAATTTAGTTATGAAGTAAAAAAAGTATGTAAGCAATCGGGCGCTAGAATTGGTGTGTTTCACACACCTCACGGTGATATTGAGACCCCAGTCTTTATGCCAGTTGGAACGCAAGCCACTGTAAAGAGTTTGTCGCCTGAGGAACTTAAAGAAGTACACGCACAAATAATTCTTTCCAATACATACCACTTGTACCTAAGACCAGGTCACGAGATTGTAAAGAAAGCGGGCGGATTACACAAGTTTATGCACTGGGATAGACCAATTCTTACCGATAGTGGCGGATTTCAGGTGTTTTCCCTATCAAAACTACGCAAAATTTCGGACGACGGGGTAGAATTTAGGTCGCACATAAGTGGCGAAAAGCACTATATCACTCCCGAAAAAGATATGGAAATTCAGCACGCACTTGGCTCGGACATTATGATGGCATTCGACGAGTGCACAACCTATGGCACCGATTACGAAAAAAGTCGTCTTGCAATGGAGCGCACGCTTAAATGGTTGGATAGATGCTACAAGGCTCACGACAACGATTATCAAGCGTTGTTCCCAATCGTCCAAGGTAATTTCTATAAAGACCTAAGACTAGAAAGTTTGGAGCGCACCAAGCCATATGTAAAATACGGGCTTGCGATTGGTGGATTGAGCGTGGGAGAACCTAAGGAACTTATGTATGAAATGCTTGATGTTATGAAACCACATCTACCTGAAAACGTCCCACATTACTTGATGGGTGTTGGTAGTCCTGACTGCATCTTAGAGGGTGTTATAAGGGGAGTGGATATGTTTGACTGTGTTTTGCCTACACGTGTTGCCCGCAATGGTACTGCATTTACAAGCCAAGGCAAAGTAGTTGTGCGAAACGGCGCATACAAGGAGGACTTTACACCTCTTGACCCAGAATGTGATTGTTACACCTGCAAGCATTATACCAAAGCGTACATTCGTCACCTTATCAATGCTGACGAGATTATGGGCGCAAGGCTTCTTTCCATTCACAATATTAGATTTTTAACTCATTTGACCGAGCAAATTAAAGAGGCTATTTACAACGATAGACTGCTTGATTTTAAGGACGAATTCTTAAAAAAATACAATAACTAGCAAAATATTATAAGATTTTATTTTACTTTATGCCGTGTTTTCGGTATAATCAATTATCAATTATTTAGGAGAATTATTATGAATTTTTTATTGGCAAGTTTTTTTAATAGTAGTTGGTTTTTGGTAATCGTTTTGGTTGTCGCTATCGGTCTACTTATGCTTACAAGTTTCCTTAGAAGGAAAAAAGAAGACCAATATCGCTCCGACCTTAATGACAAACTTGTTAAGGGCGCCAAAGTTAGAACTATTGGCGGTGTATATGGCACAATCGTTAGCGTTAGAAACACCACCGACGGCAAAATCGTTTTGCTTGAATCGGGCGAGGGAGACAAAAAGTCTTATGCAAGTTTCCATATCAATGCAATCCTTGACATCGCAAACGAAGAAGACGTTGTTGTAGATAAAGACGGCAACGAAATCGCAATTAGCGAATTTAAGAAAATGCAAGAAGAAGAGAAAAATAAAGAACTAGCCCCAGCAGAAGAGCCAAAAACTGAGGCAGAACCAGAAAAGACCGAAAAAGAAGAGCCTGTTGAAGAAATCAAAACAAAAACAAATAAGAAAAAAGACTAATTTAAAAACCAATCGCTTTGATTGGTTTTTTTGTTGGCATAAATAGGGCTGTACAAGCATAGATTATAAAAACAACATAGAAGGTGGTTTTTTTATGAACGATATAGCCAAAAAAAATGTATTTTTGCAGATTTTAAAAGGAGCATTTTTTGCTGTAAGCATTTCACTTGTTTGCATTCTTATATTTGCTCTTATTATTAAATTTACCAACATAAACGAAAAATGGATTTTACCAATCAATCAGATTATTAAGGTTGTAAGTATTTTCTTTGGAGTAAAACTTTCGTTTGGAGCGAACAGGGAAAATGGATTTTTAAAAGGACTTGTAATTGGGATTATTTACACAATCCTTGCATATCTAATATTTTCCATTTTGGCACGTCAATTTTCCTTCACTCTTAATTCTCTAACCGATATGCTTTTTGGCGGGTTGATAGGTGGAATTAGCGGAATTATTGCGGTTAATTTGAAGAAATAACAAATTACATAGTATTTACGTTGAAAAAGTAGGTTATAAATTAAATAAACCTATTTTTTTTATTTTATTATAATTGACTAAACTCTTTTGATAATATATAATATTTGCGTAAATGTTGACCATTTGGTTAAAATGTAGTTGGACTACAATTTCAAAGTATTGCACTGGAATGATTATTTTTCAGCAATAACTATGCACAATTTTTAAGGAGCTTGACTTTAATGAAAAAGAAAATTACTAAAAGAAATTTTATTGCACTTGCGGTTCTTGCAGTAATAGGGCTTATTTTTACAATTTTCAGTTTTAATATCCCATTTACTACCGATACATTCAAAGGCTTTGCAAGAGCCATCAACACGGGGCTTGATTTTGGTGACGGCACACGTGGTGTATTTACCGTAGAACGCGAAGATTATTCAAAATTCGCTTCCAACACTTACCTAGACGAAACCGTTAAAACAATTCAAAAACTTGCTGTTGATAAGTACACCGACGCCAAGGTTTACGCTTTGGACGACGATAAAATTTGCATTGAAGTGCCAGACACTTACATTGCTAGTGATTTGCAAATCGGCGTATTGGAAATGAAACTTAAAAACGACGCCGAGTCAAAGACTTACCTTAATGGTTCGCATATTAAATCTGTAAAATATCAAATGAACGGCGCGCAACATGGTGTATTGATTCAATTCACTAATGAAGGCAGTGAGTTGTTTGAAAAACTAACGAGCGAAGCAGTTTCAAGTGGCGACTCGTCTTCCAGTTCAAGTTCAACTAGTAAAGAGGGTACAATTTACATTTGCCTTAACAGGGATTACGACAATGCTCAGGGCATTAAAATAAGCGAAAAAATTACTCAGGGTTATGCTTACATCACAATGGGCACCAAAGCAAGTGCAAAACTTTATGCTAATATGCTTCACAACTCAAAATACGGCATCAATCTTACCCAAGTAGGCAATACTGTTAAGACCTATTCTAGTTTTAACACTTTTGCTAAGGTGGTTTGTGCAGTTGTAGTGTGTGCGCTAGTTATCGCAAGTTTTATATACCTAATTTTGAAATACAAAGCGCTTGGCTGGATTACAAGTTTGGCACTTTTGTTTAACGTTTTGTTTAACATTATTACTTTCTCGCTAATTAGCACATTTAGGCTTACAATGGGCAGTTATTTAGGTATGATTTTGGGCTACATTATTACATTTGTGGCTTGCTTAATCTTCCTTGAAAAGTGCAAAGCAGAGTATGCTAGTGGCAAGAAACTTAATCCAAGTTTTAAGTCCGGATACAAAAAAGCACTTCCTACTATTATCGACCTATTTGCAGTGTCTGTTGTGTTTAACGCAATAATCGCTATATTTATGTCGGGATTTGCTTTCTCGTTTGCAATCTCTATATTGATTAACAACGCATTTGGTCTTGTTACATCGCTTCTTATTATGTTGTGGTTTTCAAGAATGTACCTTAAAATTAACAACGTTAAGGGCGAACAAATCAACTTTTTTAAGGAGGACAACCTAAATGAAAACAAAACAAAATAATTCCTTATCAAAGTTTGTAGATTTTAAAAGATTTACATTTGTAATTCCTATTATCTTGCTTGCTTTTGCATTGCTAGTTTTCGCAATTTGGGGCGTAAATAGGGGAATTGACTACAAAAATAGTTATACCTACGACGTGTACTTTAACACATCGGTTACCGACGCTCAGTACAATGAATACGCTAAGATTATTAAGGACACTATCAAGGCAAGTTCCGACGGAGAATTTACCGTTGTGGTGACCAAAATAAACGAGGACATTGCTGCCGGTTGTAAAGTAAATGTTATAAACAACAACAAAAAACTTAGCGACACCAAGTTTGCAGAAAGACTAGAAACAATCAACACAACTATTAAGACAAAACTTGATGAACAAAATACTAGCCGTACTGTTAGAATGACCGATTTACAATTCCAAACAGCAGAGAGTTATTCAAAACCTCTTGTTATGGGAATTGTTGCATTGGCTGTTATTATGGCACTAATGTTTGTGTATTTCTGGATAAGGTTTGAGTTAAAAATGGCGCTAAGTTCGCTTATTATCGCACCTTATTCGGCAGTGTCAACATTGTCGCTTCTAATCCTATTTAGAGTACCATTTACTTACAACTTTATGTTGCCAGCAGTGTTTGCTACGCTTATAGCATACTTAATGTATTTGCTAATATTTGTAAATGTTAAGGGCAAACTTCTTGACAAAACAAACCTTACAAATGCTGACCTTGTCTACGACGGAATTAGAGTAAATCGCAACTTATTTATATTGTTGGTCGTTGGATTTGCAGGAGCGCTTGTGCTACTAATGTTTATACTTAACATAACATATATAACAGTGCTAATCTCTATGTTGTTTGGTCTTATTTGTGCGCTATACTCTGGTGTGGTTTTGCCTACAACAATGTGGTGCGAAATTTACAACAAAGCAAACGACCAAAGACTTAAAGCAAGAATGGACCTTTTGGCAAAACGTGAAAACGAAAAACAGCCAAAACAACAAGAAGAACCTAGTGCAGAATAATTAAATAAAAGCCTTCAAAAAATTTTTTTCGAAGGCTTTTTTGGTGTAAAAATGAAATACATAAAAGATACAATAAATTATAATAACGATTTAATTAAAACATTATCGGAAAAGTTTGAACTTAATGAGGAGATAATTAAGTTGCTTTTTGCGCGCGGATTTGATAATGAAGAGAAAATCGCCAATTTTCTTAGCCCAAGCGTGTCCGACTTCCACAACCCATTTTTGCTAAAAAATATGCGTGAAGTAGTCGATAAAATTAACCTTTACATCGCGGAAAATAAGAAAATTACAATCGTTGGCGACTATGACACCGACGGTATTTGTGCCACGGCAATACTATATAAATACTTTGAAGGGATAGGGCACAAAGTTGATACATTCTTGCCACAACGTTTGCTTGACGGCTATGGGCTTAGCAACGACACTATCGACAAGATAATATCCACATATAGCCCAGACCTTATTATCACTGTTGACTGCGGAATATCTTCTTACAAAGAGGTGGAATATTGTAAACAAAAGGGTGTTGACATTATCATAACTGACCACCACGACATCCCCGATATTTTGCCTAATACACTTGTTATTAACGCCAAAATGGACGACCAATTGTATCCATTTAAGGAACTTTGCGGGGCGGGTGTTGCGTTTAAACTTGTACAGGCTTTGTCTGGGCTAGAAAACGCAATGAAATACACTTCAATAGCGAGCCTTGCGACAGTCGCCGACATTGTTCCGCTTGTGGACGAAAATAGGGCGATTGTGTATTTCGGACTAAAATTTCAGGAAGAGCAGTTGCCAGTCGGAGTGAAAAAACTTATTAAGAAAATCGACCTAAAATTCCCAATAAATACAAGCAATATCTCCTTTAAATTGTCGCCGAAACTTAACGCGCCGGGGCGTATGGGAGACGCGTCAATTGCGTTTAATATTTTTGTAGAGCACAACGAAAAAATCATTAACAAAAACATTAACTTACTTCTTCAACTTAACGATGACAGAATTACTCAAACCAATAAGATTTACGACGATTGCATAGATAGGTTAAAAGGCGTAAAAGTCTCAAAACTAGGCGCAATTGTGCTATGGGACGACAATTGGGAAGGCGGAGTTTTGGGGATAATCTGCTCCAAATTGGTTGAGCGATACAACAAGCCCGTTTGCCTTCTTAGTTTAAACGACCAAGAGTACAAGGGCAGTGTGCGAAGCATTCATTCTGTAAACGTGTACGACACGCTTAACGAGATTAAAGATGTCCTTATCCGATTTGGCGGGCATAGCCAGGCGGGCGGACTTTCGGTCGACAAAAATAAAATTGAGCAGTTTGCCGAAAAATTTAATCAAACAATACTTAAAAACTACAACCTAAACGACTTTATCGAACCTAAAAAGTACGACCTAGATGTCCCTAAAAATCTAACAATCGACTTCTTAAAACAGGTCGATAGGTTAGAACCTTTCGGACTTGGAAACGAAAAGCCAGTTTTTAAACTTGACATCAATAATGTAAAAGCAAGTAGGTTGCCAAACTTTCCACAACACATTAAGATGAAATACGACAACTTGGACTTGATGGCGTTTAACTATGGGCACTTGTACTACAATCTTAATAGCATTTGCAACAAACAAGCGCTTCTAGACCTAAATGTTGAGTCTTTTAAGAATAAACAGCACATAAAAGGCATTGTGCGAGGGTTTAGTTTTTCGCCACTTACTGCTTACAAAAAGTCCGAAATTCCTATGGCAAACTACCTAAAACAACTTAAAGCCATCGACACTCCAAAGCCAAGTGACTTTCATTATTTGCAGGTTAACGAAACCGAAGTGCTAAACGTCATAAACGACCTAGTTTCCGATAGTTTTGGTACTTTGATTGTAACGTATGATTTCAAAAAATATCAAAAAATTGTTAAGAATGTAAAGAATATTTTAAACTTTGAACTATATAATTTCACCGATTTTACGGGCGTAAACACACTTATTTTTGCGCCAGATGTCGACGCTGATTTTAATGTATACGACAATATTGTTTTGCTAGATTATCCTATTTGTGACGGATATATGTACAAATGTGGCGAGTCAAAACTTTATGTTGTTAATTCAAATTACAACTTTAATGTTTTTGGCAACTTGTCTTGTGAGAGAAAGGTGTTTGGATTGTATCATAACGCAATTAAGCGCGCCATCACCGACGGAATCCACGCTACAAACCAGTTTGAATATTTTCTAAAAGTCAAAGCGCAAAATCCTCAGTTTAAGGATTTTAGTTATGTACAATTTTGTTTTGTAATTTTAACGCTAACTGAGTTAAACATACTTTCCAAAACCGATGATTATGTGCTACAATTAAATGATGTGAAAAACGAGTTGAAAAACTCGAAAATATATAATAGCGCTTGCGCAATCACAAAAATACAACAATAGGAGAGCAAGATGGACGAATTTATTTCACTTCTCAAAACCACCTACGACAACGACAAAAAAATAGCCGGCATTGATGTGCTACTAAAAACTGCAATGGAAAAACAATCTACGCATTACTTGTACGATTTGGATTTTGCGGTTGCGTGTGCAAAATCGGTTGTTGACAACAAACTCGACCTTGAATCGGTTTTGACGACCCTATATTATTGCTTGTCGCGTGGCGAACTTATTTCGCTCGACATTATTAAAGAAAAATCAATCAAAAGCAAAGTTGAAGCACTTTACAACATCTCAAAACTTAACCTTAGTAGCAAAGAGGAAATTGAGGTTTCCATCAACAAGATGTTTTTGAATATGGCAAAAGACATTCGTGTCGTGATTATAAAACTTTGCATCGAAAAAGAAAAACTTAATTTCCTAGATAGATTTGCGCCTAAAAAGGTTGACCAATTGATGCGTTCCTACCGCGATATTTACTCTCCGATTGCTAGTATGCTTGGCTTTTCGAGAGTTAAAGACGCGCTAGAAGAAGCGACATTTAAGTACTACAACCCTAAATTCTACGACGACCTTAGCAAAACGCTAGAAACCTACGTTTTGCGTGGAAAAGAGTCAATTGACGGCGCAGTGGAAAAAATAAAGGAAGAACTTGTTCCGGTTATCCCAAATGTCAAGGTATACGGCCGTCAAAAAAAGATAAGCAGTATCGCCAAAAAACTTCAAAAGAAGAATATGTATGTCGACAGCATTCAAGATGTTTACGGCTCAAACGTGCTAAACAAAGCGATGACAGCCAAGTCGTTTAAAGAGGTAAAACTGGCTCAAATAGTGGATATTTTGGCGCTTAGAGTGCTCGTAAACACAGTTGAGGAGTGCTATATGGTGCTCGGCAAAGTCTTTACACTATTTACCCCAATCGGCAACTTTAAGGACTACATCTCACACCCTAAGGAAAATGGTTATCAATCGCTTCACACGCTTGTTATGCTTGAAAATGGATATCCGCTTGAAATACAAATAAGGACGTTTGCAATGCATACGTTTGCGGAATATGGTATGGCGAGCCATTGGGCATATAAGGCAAGAACACAAGTTAAGGAAAGTGACTATCAGATAAACCATATTCGCCAGGTTTTGGATTATTACAAAGATAAGCCATTCTACGAACTTTACGACGCGATGAAAACTGACTTTTACAGCGGAATGATATATGTTCAGACGCCACTTGGTAAAATTCTAGAATTGCCAGAGGGTGCAACACCAATCGACTTTGCGTATGCAATTCATTCCAATGTTGGCAATAAATGCGTGGGCGCTAAAATAAACGACAATATGGTGCCACTTACTGCCGAACTTAGAAATGGCGATGTGGTGGAAATTTTGACCAACACCAACGCGAAAGGCCCTTCAAGAGATTGGCTAAAAATTGTTAAGACCCAAAACGCCAAGTCGAAAATCAACTATTATTTCAAAAAACAAATGAAAGAGGAAAATATTAAGCGTGGCAAATCGATACTTGAAGAGCAGGCGAAAACGCTTAACATAAACCTATCAAAACTTTTGGTCGACAAGTATTTACAGCCAGTTTACGAGAGGTATTCGCTATCGTCGCTTGATGATATGTTTGCTTCCCTTGGATATGGCGGAGTTACAGCAACACAAATTCTAAACAAACTTGTTGCAACTCAAAAAGAGTTGGATGGCGAAGAAAAACCTGAAAAACCATTGTACGCACCACGACCTATGAAAGAGCAGGCGCAAAACAAGTCGGTTAATGTAATGGGTTATTCGGATATGTTTGTAAAATACGCAGGCTGTTGCAACCCAATTCCAGGTGACAATATTATCGGCTATGTGTCGCGTGGGTCGGGTGTTACCATACACCGAAACAACTGCCCAGAACTTAAAAACTGCGAGTTTGAGAGACTGGTGGAGTGTAATTGGAATGATGTTCCCGACGGCAGATTCGTAAGTAAACTTACCATTATGTGTGACAACAAGTACGGCGTACTTACCACAATTTCCAAAAAGATTTCCGATATGAAAATCAATATGGTCGGCATCTCGTCGCACAGTATCGACGTAAACACTGTTGTGCTTATCATTCAGGTTGAGGTAAAACAAAAAGACCAGATTGACGACCTTATTAAAAAGATAAACAACTTCTCGTTTGTAAAAGAAATCCGCAGAGCGTAATAAAAAATACAAAAATGCCTTTACACAGGGCATTTTTTATGTTATTATATTGTCGTTACCTATGGCTAGGGCATTAGACTACCTTCATCTATGTGCTTGGTCGTATGGCGAATTAAAGTAAAATAGGAGGTTTAGTATGATAAATAAAGAGAAAAAACAAGCAGTTATAAATGCCTATGCTAAGAAAGACGGCGATACTGGTTCTTGCGAAGTTCAAATTGCTATTCTTACCGAAAGAATTAAAGAACTTACCGAACATATGAAGAAAAATCCTAACGATTTACATTCTCGTCGTGGTCTTACTCAAATGGTTGCTAATCGTAAAAAATTGTTGCGCTACTTGGAAAACACCGATTTACAAGCATACCGTGCTTTGAAAGAGAAATTGCAAATCAGATAACGAAAAAACGCGGAAGGAAACTTTCGCTTTTTTTAATTTTTAAGGAGAATTTATGGAGAATAGAGTATTTAAAACAGAAATAGGTGGCAAAGTTGTTGAAGTTCAAGTTGGCAAATATGCTATGCAAGCAAATGGTCACTGTTTCATTAAGTGTGGCGATACAGTTGTTATGGCCAACACTTGTATGAGCAAAGAACCACGTCCGGGCCAGGACTTCTTCCCACTTAGCGTCGATTACGACGAAAAACTTTATGCAGTTGGCAAAATCCCAGGTGGTTTTAAAAAACGTGAAGGTAGACCTGCTGATAGTGCCATTTTGGTTAGCAGGTTAATAGATAGACCGCTTAGACCATTGTTCCCTAAGGGACTATTTAACGATGTTAGTGTTATCGTTACACCACTAAGTGTAGATTACGATACACCGCCAGAACCACTTGCAATGTTTGCTAGTTCGGTTGCACTAACTGTGAGCGACATTCCATTTGGTGGCCCAACAGGAAGCGTACAAGTGGCTTATGTTGATGGCAAGTACATCATCAACCCTAACACCGACGAGATGGAAAAGAGCCTTATGGACCTTAAAGTTGCTGGAACAAAAGAGGCAATTTTGATGGTTGAAGCAGGTGCAAAAGAAGTAAGCGAAGAAGTTATGCTTCAAGGTATTTTATTTGCACACGAAGAGATTAAAAAACAAGTTATTTTCCAAGAACAAATGGCAAAAGAACTTGGCATTACCAAAAACGATAAGATAGAGTATTACACAATTCCTGAGGAACTTGAAAAAGACGTTAGGGAATATGCAACTCCATTATTTGTTAAGGTTATGGAAAATTTTGATCGACACGAAAGAGAAAAAGCCGAAGAAAAAGCCGATGAGGAAATTTTGGAACATTTCGCTGAAAAATATGGCGAGCAAAAACGTGAAATTCTTGATACTTGCTACAAGATTAAGAAAGAAATTATGCGTTCTAAGATTATCAATCAAGGTATCCGCCCAGATGGACGTAAACTTGATGAAATCCGCCCAATTTGGTGCGAAGTAGGCATTCTTCCAAGAGTTCACGGCAGTGCAGTATTTACTCGTGGGGAAACACAAGTTCTTACAACTGTTACACTTGGAAGTCTTAGCGATATGCAAAAACTGGAAGGTCTTGACGAAGAGGATACCAAACGTTATATGCACCACTACAATATGCCTGGTTACACAACAGGCGAGGCGAGAGGGCTTAAATCCGCTGGTCGTCGTGAGATTGGTCACGGTGCACTTGCTGAACGTAGTTTGGTTCCAGTTTTGCCTAGCGAGGAAGAGTTCCCTTATGCAATCCGTACAGTTAGCGAGGTGCTTAGCAGTAACGGTTCTACTAGCCAAGCAAGCGTTTGCGGTAGCACATTGTCTCTAATGCAAGCCGGCGTTCCTATTAAAAAGCCTGTTGCTGGTATCGCTATGGGTCTTATTAAAGACGAAGCAAGCGGAAAAGTTGCTATCCTAAGTGATATTCAAGGTCTTGAAGACTTCCTTGGCGATATGGACTTCAAAGTTGCTGGTACTAAGGACGGTATCACTGCTATTCAAATGGATATCAAGATTAAAGGTATCGACGAGAAGATTTTGCGTGAAGCACTAGAACGCGCAAGACTTGGCAGACTACACATTCTTGGCATTATGATGAAGACAATTAGTGAACCAAACAAACAACTTAGCCCATATGCTCCTAAGATTATTTCTTTCAACATCAACCCTGAGAAGATTAAAGACGTAATCGGTTCTGGTGGAAAAACTATCAACAAGATTATTGACGAAACAGGTGTTAAAATTGATATCACTGACGATGGTCTTGTAATGGTTCTTGGCATCGAACAAGAGAAGATGGAAAGAGCAAAAGAGATGATTTTGGGAATTGCCGAAGATCTAGAACTTGACAAAACCTACACCGGTACAGTAAATAGAATTCTTACATTCGGTGCATTTGTTGACCTAGGATATGGCAAAGAAGGAATGATCCATATTTCAAAACTAAGTTCAAAACGCGTTGAAAAAGTAGAAGACGTTGTGAACATTGGCGATAAGGTTGAGGTTAAGGTTATCAAAATAGATAAAGGTAAAGTTGACCTAAAACTTATTGGCGTATTTAAATAACAAAAAAGACTTGTCAAATTAGACAAGTCTTTTTTGTCTCAAAACAATTATTCATATCAAAAAATTTATCCTCATATACTATACAAATGGAGTAGTGTATGAAAGTAAAAAAATATAGGATATATAGCAATGTTTTGATTGTAACAATGCTCGCTAGTTTGATGTTTTTTGTGTTCAATATCAACAGCAATTACGTGTTTAGTTATATTAACCCAGAAGTGATTTACAAGGGCAACACAAGTAGCAAAAACGTGAGCCTTATGATAAACGTTTACTGGGGCAACGAGTATATTGACGACATACTATGCATACTTAAAGAAAATGGCGTAAAAACGACGTTTTTCGTGGGTGGAAGTTGGGCGATTAAACACCCTGAAATCCTTAAAAAAATAGCCGACGACGGGCACGAAATTGCCAATCACGGATACTTTCATAAAGACCACGACAAACTTAGTTATCAACAAAATTATGACGAAATTAAGAAGTGCCACGAGGTTGTTAAAAGCATACTCGGAGTTGATATGAATTTGTTTGCTCCGCCAAGTGGCGCGTTTAACAAAACCACGCTTGAAGTTGCAAATGAACTAGGTTATCGCACCATAATGTGGACGTATGACACAATTGATTGGCGCGATAGGGACGCAAATTTGATATTCAAAAGGGCGACTAAAAACCTATGTGGCGGAAACCTAATTCTTGCGCATCCGACAGAGGACACACTCAAAGCATTGCCTAAGATTTTGAAGTATTATAGCGATAATGGTTTTACTGCCACGACAGTGAGTGAAACACTTAAAGTTGTGTAGAACAATTCAATCAAAGTAGCGGGTATAAATAAAATAAACTTTGGAGTTTTTTTAAAGTAACCCGCTATTTTGTTTTATAAATTAAACTTAATGTGATATAATTTGAAAAAACTTGTATAGGTGGTTATTTTGGCTATTTATTCAAAAAATTCAAATAAGAAATTATCTAAAAGCGCACTTAGAAAAACTGGCATTGCTTTTGTGTCGGTTTTCGGCGTTTTGTTTATAAACCTTGTGTTTAATATTGTCCCATTTCTAAACTCGTTTTTCCTAGGATTTTTGGGACTTTTTACTTATGCAATTTTTCTATTTAACATTGTCCTTGGCATATTGTTTATCTTGGAAAAACAGATTTCCATTAACGGCAAAACGCTTGCACTTATTATTGCGACGTTGTGCCTTTTTGTGTGTCTGATTCACACCATAACAACAGGCAAGTACATTGACTATTCCTACGGCGAATATTTGGCTACTTGCTACAACACCAAGGTTACGGCTGGCGGTCTTCTTTTTGCGATTGTCACATTCCCAGTGATGTATATTACGCAGTTTGTAGGGGCGTGTGTGTCATTTGTGATTGCTATGATAATCACAACATCGCTTACAATTGACCGCTTTATCACCCACAAACAAGTGGCTGTTGCAAAACCTGTCAAGTCAATCGACGCTGTTCAAGATGAGCAACAATACGACTTTAATGAGTCCGATGAAGAACCCGAAACAATGGAAACCGAGCCAGCAAAATCAAATGTTGACGACGATATTTTCATTAAAGACGAAGAGCCAGACGAGAAAAAGACCGCTAGGAAAATCCTTGGACTTAGAAATTATGATGACGAAAATAACGACGAGGAAGAAGAACCAGAGGAATTCACATCGTTTAAGCAAAAAGTCAGAACCAGTTCGAATAAGCCAAACTTCATATACCATGGCGACGATAGCGATTTGGAAGAGGAGCCTGAGCGTGTTGTGAGTGAGCAAAAGAAAAAGTCAACCGAAGAAGACGAGAAGAAAAAACGTCTTACTGATTTCCTTTCGGCGTCAAAAGGGAAATATACTCCTCTTGACGAAAAACCTGAGCCTGTTAATAACGACCTATACGACGATAGTTTCTCGCTAAAATCCTACGAAAAAAATCGCGAGAGTTATATAAAACAAAACGAAGAGTTTGACAAGTGCTACGAGAATCTTAAAAACGATAATGACGAGTTTAATTCCATAAGCCTAGATGACTATGTGTTTGGTGCAAAACCCGCAACGCAAGAACCTGTAAAGCCAAAACGTGAGTTTTATAATCAAGTTACTATGGACACGAGAAACGAACCTAAAAAGTCATTTAGTTTTGATAAACCTAATAATGACATAAACGAGATTGTTTTAAAACCTGCGCGTGAAGAAAAACCTAAGTTTCAGTTCCCTAAGCCTAGAAAATATGTTGCGCCATCGACTGACTTACTAAAATATTATCCTAATGAAGACGGCAACAGTATTGAAGAGCAACAGCAGAAGGGAAGAATGCTTGAAGCAACATTGGAGAGTTTTAAGATTCCAGCCAAAATTTCGTCTATTGCAAAGGGGCCAGCGTTTACTAGATACGAGCTTCAAATGCCAGTCGGTATCCCAGTAAAGAGAGTGCTTGGATTTACCGATGATATTGCTATGGCACTAGAAAGTAAGGGTAGTATCCGTACCGAGATACCTATTCCAGGCAAAAACGCATTTGGTGTCGAAGTCCCAAACAAAAAGATTGCAACTGTGTCGCTTAGAGACGTGCTAGAAAGTAAAAACTTTACAACATCCAAAAGCCCACTTACTTTTGCTCTTGGTCAAGATATAGCCAATGAGTCGAGGGTGTCTAGGCTAGACAAAGCGCCACATATGTTGGTGGCAGGTTCCACTGGTAGTGGTAAATCTGTGTGTCTAAACTCAATGCTTATAAGTTGGATTTACAAGGCATCTCCGGAAAATGTTAGGCTTATTCTAATTGACCCAAAACAAGTTGAGTTTACGCCTTACAATGGGCTTCCACATTTGCTTATCCCGAATGTTATTACCAACACCGAAAAGGCGCTTAATGCACTTAGTTGGTGTATTGATGAAATGGAGAGAAGGTACTCGCTATTCTCCAAATATTCGGTTAGGAATATTGAGGAGTACAACGACACCGACGAAGTTAAGTCGGGCGTGGCAGAAAAATTTGCTTATATTGTTGTGGTTGTTGACGAACTTGCCGACCTTATGAGTCAGTCCAAAAAGGACTTTGAAGAAAAGATTATGCGTCTTACTCAAAAAAGTAGAGCAGCTGGCATTCACTTGGTTCTTGCGACCCAACGTCCTAGTGTTGACGTTATCACTGGTACAATTAAAAACAACTTGCCTACACGTATTGCATTTGCCGTTTCAAGTTTTGCCGACAGTAAAACAATTATCGGCGAAAGTGGTGCCGAAAACTTGCTAGGAAAGGGTGATATGCTATTTGCCCCAATTGATGCTCCAACACCATCAAGGATTCAAGGTTGTTTTATCTCAAACGACGAAATTAAGGCAGTTCTTGATTTTGTAAAAGAAAATAATGATGCGGTATTTGACAGCGAAATTGAGGAGAAGATGTTTAACCGCAATCAAAACGAATATGGCGGGTTTGAATCTGAGCCAACCGCCGAAGTGTTTGACCCTCTTATGAAAGATGCACTTCGAAACTTTATTAAAACCAATAATGCGTCAGTTAGTAAGTTGCAACGTATATTTAACATCGGTTTTAATAGGGCGGGCAGAATTGTTGACCAAATGGAAGCAGCCGGGTTTGTTTCGACTAAGGACAGCAAAAACAACCGTGTAATCTTTATTACACAACAGGAATTTGAAGAACGATTTGGAGAAGATTTATAATGACATATTCCGAACTTAAAGAGAAAAAAATTGGGTTTATATCACTGGGTTGCGATAAAAATAGGGTTGACCTGGAAAAAATGATATTCGCGTTTCGAAATGCAGGTTTTAACATTGTAAACTCATTTGAAGAGGCAAATATTATCCTTATAAATACTTGTGCATTTATACTAGATGCTCGCAAGGAGTCAATCAACACAATTTTAGAGACTATCCCACTAAAACAATTAAACCTTGAAAAAATTGTTGTAACTGGGTGTTTAAACAATATGAAATACACCGATTTAAGTGAAAGTATGCCTGAGGTTGACGCTTTTGTAAGCCTTAAAGACAACGAGCATATTGTAGAAATTGTCGCTGGATTATATGGTGTAAAATTGAAAGGTTTCTCGCAAGAAGTAAAGGGGGCAGAGCGTGTGCTTACAACTCCTAAACACTACGCTTATCTTAAAATTGCCGATGGGTGTGACAATTTCTGCACCTACTGCACAATTCCTTTCATTCGTGGTAGATTTAAAAGCGAACCACTAGAAAAAATGGTCGCTGAGGCAAAAGACCTTGTTAAGCACGGCACGAGGGAGATAATCCTAGTTGCGCAAGATGTAACTAAATATGGTGCCGATTTGTACGGCAAACCACAACTTGTAGAACTAATTAGGGCGCTTTCAAAAATAGATGGGCTAGAAGTTATAAGGCTACTTTATTGTTATCCCGACCTTATTTCGGACGAACTTGTAGAAGAAATAGCAAACAATCCTAAGGTTGCAAAGTATATTGACATTCCATTGCAACACGTTAGCGATAACATCTTAAAGAGGATGAATAGGCGAGTTGACAAAGCAAAAATTTGCGAAATTATTGAAAAATTAAGACGCGCGTGCCCCGGCATTGCAATTCGTTCGACATTTATACTTGGCTTCCCTGGTGAGACCGACGAGGATTTTAGAGATCTTTGCGAGTTTACTAAAAAATACAAACTTGACGATGTAGGATTTTTTAAGTACAGCAAAGAGGAGGGAACTCCCGCTAGCAAGATGCCAAATCAAGTTCCAGCCAAAGTTAAAACTCAACGACTTAAAGAAATATCAAACATTCAATTTGAGAATGTTGTCGAGAAAAATAAATCTCTTGTTGGAAAAGAGTTTAGATGTGTGCTTGACTACATTCAAGACGGCATTGGATATTTTAGAAACGAATATCTTTGCCCAAGTGTTGACCCAGTAATCGTTGTGGAAACTGACCAACCGCTTAAAGTGGGACAGTGCTACAATGTTAAAATTATTGGATATAAAAAATATGATTTAATAGGAGAATTGTTATGAACATTCCAAACAGAATTACGTTAATCAGAATTATTTTACTTCCTTTTATGGTGTTTTTCTATCTAGCAGATTTTATAGCACCATGGGGCAAACTTGTGGCATTTATCTTGTTTGTTTTGGCGGCTATGACCGACAAACTTGACGGATATTTGGCTAGAAAACTTAATCAAACCACCGTGCTTGGTAATTTCCTGGACACCAATGCGGACAAACTTCTTACAAACATTGCATTGTTGCTAGTAATTTGCGATGGCACAATCCCAGCACCTTGGGGTGTTATTGCTGGAATTATCTATGTTGGTCGCGACATTGTAATATGCGCACTTAAAGAACTTGCTGCAACAAAAAATCACGTATTCAAAGCCGACAACTTAGGCAGAATTAAGGCTACATTCCAAATGATTGGCATTCCAGCCTTTATATTCGTAGCGTTTCTAAGACAAGCGGTTGAAAACGCAACTGTAATCCTAGTTTTCGAAATTATCGCATACGTGACCTTTGCAATTGCAACGGCGCTTACAATAATTTCGATGATAAACTATCTTGTTAAAAACAGACACTTCTTTAAAGAAAATGAAAGTTAATTGCATTTATACAAATCCTAACATTTTAATAGGCAAAAGACCCGACGAAACACTTTCGTTTTTAGGGCGAAGTTTGCTCACTTTGGGTATAACATTTAACAGCATAAATATTATACAAAATTCAAGCGAGCAAATTTTGTCGTGTCTTAAAAAAGACCACGCCGACCTTACAATTATAATAGGCACTGATGACAGCAAGGAAAACTTTAAAATAAAAAGTGCCCTTGCAGACCATTACAAACTAAGTATGGAGAGAAATCTTAATGCGGTTAAAGCGGTCGACAATTATTTTACATACGAGAAAAAATCTCCCGTAAAAGACGTTGAAAATGAGTATTATATGCCAAAGACTGCAATGTGCCTCGACAACGCAATGAGTTATTTGCAAGGAATGGCGATGTTTCGCGACGGAATAGTGGTGCTTGTGCCAGATGACCTAGATAGCGTAAAATACCTTTTTAATAATTCGCTTTTCCCAATTGTTACAAAGGAGATTAAGGTTGCCTACGATGTGACAATGCTAAAACTATTCGGATTGCCCGAAAGAGAGATTTTAAACGCAATTAAGGAGATTACGTCTGCAAACCCCGACATACTTATTTCAACCGTGTCGGAGGACTTGGAAACGACGCTAATTATTAGGTACAATATGCTTATTGAAAAGGAGCGTATAAATAATTTTATAAGCGACATATACGAGCGCCTTAGAAAATTTATTTTTACAAGCGATGATGTGTCATTATATCAACTTGCGCTTGACTTACTTACCATAGGTAACAAAAAATTGTCCATATTTGAGACAATTACTGGCGGGAACGTTTCAAGCGAGTTTAATAAGTGTAATTTCAAGGGCAATATGATTACCGACGGGGTAGTGGTCAACAACCAGACCACACTACTTAATAACTACAATGTAAATGCCAACATCATTAAAAAACACGGGCTTGTTTCGGTGGAAAGCACCTATGAGATTGCATCGGCAATTCTTGAAAAACGTCCCGACGACACAATACTTGTGACCTGCGGGGACTTGCAAGACGAAAGTCACACGTGTTTTATAGCGATTGGAGACGCGGACGGAATACATGTTTATAAAAACACTTACTCCGGTAACAAGGATCAAGTTGTAAAGACCATATCAAAATGCGCAGTTTTTTATTTAGTTAAAAAACTTAAACAAAATGATTTGTTTTTTAACAAAATTTATGTATAATATATTTATAAAACATATGTTTGATAAAAGGAAGAAAAGATAATGAACGAAGACAAGAAAAAACAATTAGAGCAAGCTATACTTGCCATTGAAAAACAATTCGGCAAAGGCAGTATAATGAAATTAAGTGACGGGGTTTCCACTCAGATAGATGTTATACCTACTGGGTGCTTGACTCTTGATTATGCGCTAGGAATAGGCGGGGTCCCACGCGGAAGAATTATTGAGATATATGGGCCAGAAAGTAGTGGTAAAACGACTGTTGCACTTCACATATTGGCAGAGGCTCAAAAACTTGGCGGAACCGCTGCGTTTATTGACGCTGAGCACGCTCTTGACCCATCGTATGCCGAAAAATTGGGCGTAAATATCAACGAACTTTACATCAGCCAACCTGACAACGGCGAACAAGCACTTGACATCTGTGAAGCACTTGTGAAGAGTGCTGCTGTTGATGTGGTTGTTGTGGACTCAGTTGCTGCGCTAACACCAAAGGCAGAGATTGAGGGCGAAATGGGCGACAACTTTATCGGAACACAAGCACGCCTTATGAGCCAAGCGCTTAGAAAACTTACTGCTATTACAAACAAAAGTAAGGCTTGCGTAATTTTCATTAACCAACTTCGTGATAAGATTGGTGTAATTTACGGAAGTCCAGAAACAACCACTGGCGGTAAAGCATTGAAGTTCTATTCTTCTATCCGCCTAGATGTTAGAAAGGTTGATACAATTAAGGAAGGCGACAACATCGTAGGAAACCGCACAAGAATTAAGGTTGTTAAAAACAAAATGGCGCCTCCATTTAAGACTGCCGAATTTGATATCCTATACGGCAAGGGAATCAATAGAGAAGGTTGCATTATAGATATGGCTATCAATTGCGACATTGTTCAGAAGAGTGGCTCTTGGTATAGTTATCAAGGCGAAAAAATTGGTCAAGGTAAGGAAAATGTTAGATTATTCCTTCAAAACAACCCTGACGTATTCAAAGAAGTTGAGGATCAAATTAAAGCCAAAATGGGCATAAACTAAAAAAAGTAAAAGTCAATTCAAGTAAGCATAATTTGCTGTGAATTGACTTTTTTTGTTATAGAAAATACCAACTTAGTTTTTCATCGGTTATAATTTCGTCTTTTATAAGTGAGTCATAACTATTTTTTGTGTAAATGCTTTTGCCTTTTGTCTTAAACAACACATCGTTAAAATCATTCCTTACTTCAATTTCAAACGTGTACATTGTGTTTGGCGAAAGTTCGGCATACTCAATTGTTTTTACATCGGAATTATTGCCAATTTCGGCGATAATTTTGTTGTTGCAAAGCACGCAATAACTCAAATAATCCTTAGGTGTGAATGTGACAATTGCCTTGTTTTCGCTCTCGTCATATATCACATCAAATTCACAAGATAAATCAGTATACAGGGTGCTGGTTTCGCTCGGTTTAAATCTTTCGGCAAATATCTCGTCAAGAGAGTATCTCTCTGGACAATTTTCATCAGCCAGTTTTATTGTGTGGTTTTCGTCGAGATTTTTCTCATCTATTTTTAGAGTAACCACGCTTTGAGGTCGGGCAAAATCGGCAGGTGGGGTGGTAGCATACATACTTTGCATAACATCTTTAACCATACTTGTACAATATGTTCCGCCATTGTTTGAACCCTCCAAGTTGTATTGTTCGTCAAGCGTGTAATTGCCCAGCCAAACTCCCACCGTATCAGACGAGGTGTACGCCACGCTATATACGTCGGTGTTTAGATTGGTACCTTTTACTGCGACTGTTCCAGTTTTGCCCGCAACATCAAATGGCAATTTGTTTAGCCTGCTGCTTGTGCCATATTTTACGCCGTCACGAAGTAGGTCGGTCATAAGATAGGCGGTGTCATCGCCCATAACTCTTGTTTTTGTACTCACATTTTCATAGAGGGTTTTGCCGTATTCGGTAGTTATTTTTTTTATAAACCTTGCTTCGCTATACTCGCCAGCGTTGGAGAATGGGATATAACTATTGACTAGGCTTTTTAGCGTAATTCCTTCGTTAAATCCGCCAAGTGCTATGGCATAGCCGTTGTCGTACTCATTAAAGGTTATTCCCGCTTTCTTTGCAAAAGCTTTGCATTTTTCAATTCCCACATAATCCATAACTTTTACAGCTGGGACATTTAGGCTTTTTGCAACTGCATCTCGCACGCTTACATATCCGTAAAATTTGCCACCCACATTGTTTGGGCTATATCCATTGTAGTCAATTTTTTCGTCTAAAATCTGAGAGCAGTTGGATATTTCGCCACCATCCAGCGCGGGAGCGTAAACAAGGATTGGTTTAATCGCGCTTCCAGGTTGTCGATTGAAATCGGACAAACAATATTTGCTTTTGCCGTACATTGCGCTCACACCTGCGGTGGAATTTTCTAGGATTATTCCAAGACTATCTGCGATGTTTCCATATGAATTTTTGTGATAATATGCCTCGTTATTAAGTGCATTTTTTAAATCCTCTTGTTTGTTCGCGTCAAAGTATGTATATATTTTGTAGTTGTTTAAAGTAATTTGTTGGACAGACATATTAAGTATTTTTTCCGCTTCGCTTCGCACATTTTCAAGATAAATTCCATTTTCCGAATTTTCTGAATGAAGGCTAAGTTCAATCGGTTGTTCTTTTAGTTTTAAATATTCTTCGTCAGAAATATACTCGTCGTCATAAAGTGATTTTAACACCAAATTTCGCCTTTTTAGAGAGTTGTCATAGTTAGACGTTGGACTATATAGCGATGGTGCCTTAATTAGTCCAGCAAGGGTTGCGCTTTCAACCAAGTTTAGGTCTTTGGCTGATTTATTGAAGTAGTGGTTGCTGGCTTCCTCAATTCCGTAGCAAGAGTCGCCGTAATAAATTACATTAAGATATGTCTCCAAGATCTCGTCTTTTGTAAAGGTCTTTTCAAGTTTTTTGGTTAATATTACTTCCTTAATTTTCCTTTTGATCGTCTTTTCATTGGAGAGGTGTGTGTTTTTAATAAGTTGTTGGCTTATTGTCGACGCGCCTTCCTTAAAACTACGGCTTTTTATGTTGTTTAATATCGCTTTGCCAATTCGCTTGTAGTTTAGCCCGTTGTGAGAATAAAACTTTTTATCTTCAATGCTCAAAAAACAGTTTATTGTGTCGGCGCTTAGATCGCTAAGAGGTGCAATTTTTCGACCATTAAACGACGCGGACTCTATCAGATTACCCGATGAATCGTACACATTTATTTGTTTTGTCGCGGAGATAATTTTGTTTTTATCAAACTCCACATTCTTTGTTTCGTTCATAATACTAATTATGAAAAAAGTGGACGCAATTGCGACAATTAGGATTAGTGAGGCGATAACTATCAATGATATTTTAAGTGTTTTTTTCATTTGTTTTTCCAATTTTAAAACTATAATTTTTTACTTATATTTAGTATTTATAAAATATCAAATTTTATGTTGAAAAATAGCGTGAAATTTAGTATAATAAAATGTTATGAGAGGATTAAAATGAGTGATTTAAAGTACTTTATTAAAACATATGGTTGCCAAATGAATGTTCACGAGAGCGAGAAGCTTGCGGGAATGCTTATTTCACTTGGTTACACCGAAACTGACAAAATGGAAAACGCGGACTTAATTATATTTAACACATGTTGTATTAGAGACGGCTGTGAGCAGAAGGTTTTCGGAAACCTTGGGAACTTAAAGAAACTTAAAAAGCAAAACCCAAGGCTAATAACTGCTATCTGCGGTTGTTTGACGCAAGCAGAAGGACGAAAAGATATAATAAAACAGCGATTTCCGTACGTTAACATTGTCTTTGGAACTCACAACCTAAACGAGTTTAAAAACTACATACTTCAATACAACAAATCGCACGAAAATGTGTACGAGGTTTGGGACAGCGAAAAAGAGATAAACGAAGATGTTGAGATGTTTAGAACCAGCAACAACAATGCGTGGGTTAACATTATGTATGGTTGCAATAATTTTTGCTCGTATTGTATTGTTCCTTATGTTAGAGGTCGAGAGAGAAGCAGAATGCCAGCGGACATTGTAAAAGAGGTTAAGGGGCTTATCGCAGACGGTTACAAGTTTATAACCCTGCTTGGTCAAAACGTTAATAGTTATGGCAACGACCTAGACGATGAAAACATTACATTTGCAAATTTGCTTAGAGAACTAGCACATCTTGACGGCGATTTTAAAATCCGCTTTATGACGTCACACCCCAAGGACTTAAACGACGACGTAATTGACGCAATTGCCGAAGAGAAAAAACTTGCAAAATACATTCATCTTCCAGTTCAATCGGGCAGTGACCGTGTTCTAAAACTTATGAACCGAAAATACACGATTGAAAGATATATGGGTTTGATTGAAAAAATACGTGCAAAAATGCCTACTTGCTATCTATCGACTGACATCATTGTTGGTTTCCCAGGAGAGACCGAAGAGGACTATATGGACACTTACAACTTGATTGAAAAGGTTAGATATGATGGCGTGTTTGCGTTTATGTTTTCTCCACGCACTGGCACAGTTGCCGAGAAAATGGACAATCAAGTGGACGAAAAAATTAAAAATGAGAGAGTTAATAGACTGCTTAAACTTTCAAAAGCAATAACCAAAGAAAAAACTAAGGAATGTCTTGGAAATACCTACGATGTTTTGGTAGAAAGCATTGATGAGGTAGCACACGCCGTAAACGACAGCGGAAGGACTATTCTTATTGAAGAAAAAGACGGTCTAGAAGTAAACAAATTTTACACCGTTAAAGTAGTTAGGGTGGCAAACAACACTCTTTACGCCGAAATTATAAAATAGAGGGAAGAAATTATGGCTTTATCACCAATGATGCAACATTACGTGAGAATAAAGGAAAATCACAAAGACGCAGTTTTGTTTTACAGACTGGGCGATTTTTACGAGATGTTTTTCGAAGACGCCGAACTTTGTAGCCGTGTGCTTGACCTTACACTTACTGGGAAGGATTGCGGGCTTGACAAACGTGCACCTATGTGCGGAATTCCATATCACGCCGCGGATAGTTATATCGCAAAACTTATTGAGCACGGATATAAAGTTGCCATTTGCGAACAGCTTACCGAACCTAAAAAAGGCGAACTTGTACAGCGCGATGTAATAAGGACGATTACGCCTGGCACAGTGATTGATAGCGAGTTGGTGGACGACGCTCGAAACAACTATCTAGCAAGCATTTACAAAGAGAAATTTAACATTGGTCTATCGTATCTAGACATCACTACTGGCGAAATGTTTTTGACCGAATTTGTGGGAGACAATTCGCTTAGCGAACTAAACGACGCGCTTGTTAGGATAAAACCGAGCGAGATACTTTGCAACAACGAGATGAAAAAGAGCGAGCAGGAGATAGCGTGCGTTAAAAGCGGTTATGTCCCATCGTTTCAAGTGTATTCAGAGGAGCACTACGAATTTAAGAAAAGCGATGTCAACCTTAAAAAACAACTAGGCGTGGATAGCCTAAAAGGTTTTAACTGTGCAACAAGAACGTTTGCTATTTGCAGTACAGGTGGACTTTTGGATTATGTTTTCGAGACACAAAAGCGTAGCCTGAGCCACCTAAATACCATTAAGTACATCATAAACAACAAGTTTATGCAACTTGATGCTAATACGCGTAGAAACCTAGAACTAACTGAAACAATGAAAGACCGAAAAAAGCGCGGGTCAATACTATGGCTTTTAAATCAAGCGGAGACCAAAATGGGTAGCAGAACAGTGGAGAGTTTTATATCCCAGCCATTGTTTGATGACAAGGAAATAAACTATCGCTTGAAAGGCGTGGAAGAACTTGTTAAAAATGTTTATCTAAGAGAGACTATCAAAGAGACGCTTCACAATATGAGCGACTTGGAGAGATTGTGCGGAAAACTTAGTTATGGCAACATTAACGCAAAAGAATGCCTAAGCCTTAAAAACGCGCTAGAAGTTTTGCCTGAGTTAAAGAAAGTTTTATCGAAGTTTTCGTCGCAAATACTTGTTGATGTCAACAACAACATTACCGAAGAAGGCGAACTTGTAGACCTCCTTCAAAGGGCAATCGACCCAGAATGTTCGGCGAATATGAAAGATGGCAGATTTATAAAACAAGGATTTAATGCCGAACTTGACGAGATTAACAACATAGCCAAAAACAGCCGTGATGTTATCGTTCAACTTGAACAACACGAGCGCGAAGTTACCGGAATTAAAAACCTAAAAATCGGCTACAACAGAGTATTTGGATATTACATTGAAGTTACAAATGGTCAAAAAGACCTTGTGCCATATAATTATGTAAGAAAACAAACCACAACAACTGCCGAAAGATACATAACTGAGGAACTTAAAAATCTTGAATCCAAAATCCTTAACGCGCAAGAAAGACGACTTACTATTGAGTTTAAGTTGTTTGATGAGATAAAGGCAAGTTGTTTGGCGAAACTGTCCGAAATGCAAGTTTCTGCTAGGGCAGTTGGGCTACTTGATGCTATCCTTTCTTTCGCAACCGTCGCAGTTGACCGCAACTACGTCAAGCCTATCATCGACAAAACAAGCAGTGTCATAGAGATTATCGACGGTCGACACCCAATCGTTGAAGCAATTAACAAAGCAGAAGATTTTGTGCCAAACGACACAGTTTTAAATAACAACGACTGCCGTACTATGATAATTACAGGGCCTAATATGGCGGGCAAAAGTACATATATGAGGCAAGTTGCGATAATCACCTTAATGGCGCACATTGGCTCGTTTGTACCCGCAAAATCGGCTAAAATAGGGCTTACTGACCGCATATTTACGCGTGTTGGCGCAAGCGACGATTTATCGTTTGGGCAAAGTACATTTATGGTCGAAATGTCGGAGGTTAGCAATATATTAAAGAATGCAACCAACAACAGCCTTATCATCTTGGACGAAGTTGGACGTGGGACAAGCACTTTTGACGGACTAAGTATTGCGTGGAGTGTTATGGAGTATGTTTCAAATCATCTTAACGCAAAAACATTATTTGCGACACATTATCACGAACTAACCGAACTTGAAGGAATACTTGAAGGTGTAAAAAATTATCGTGTTAGCGTAAAGGAATACAACAACTCGGTTATTTTCCTACGCAAGATTGTAAGAGGCGGAACAAACCGAAGTTTTGGTATTGAGGTCGCTAGTCTAGCAGGGCTTCCTGAGCAAGTTGTGGAGCGTGCGCGCGAAATCCTAAAAAGGCTCGAACAATCGGAAGAAGCCAAAAAAGTTGAACTTGTAAACCCTGTTGAATCAAAAAAACAGTCGGCAAACCTAAGCAATATTGTTGCTATTTTAACCGACTTAGATGTAAACACTCTTACACCGCTTAACGCTTTTGATATTTTAATTCAACTTAAAAATGAAATTAAGGATTAGTCATGGGAAAGATAAACATATTAGATAAATCAATATTTAACTTAATCGCTGCGGGCGAGGTTGTAGAAAAGCCAGCGAGCGTTGTTAAGGAATTGGTAGAAAACTCAATAGACGCCGGTGCAAAGCACATAAACATTGACGTTAAAAATGGTGGAGTTAGTCGCATAAGGGTGACCGACGACGGGTGCGGAATAGAAAAAGACGATCTAACAAAGGCGTTTTTGCCACACGCAACGAGCAAGGTCAAAACCGCTGACGACCTAAATAGGATTGGAACACTCGGTTTTAGAGGCGAGGCTCTTAGTTCTATCGCTGCCGTATCGAAAGTAACAATGCTTTCCAAAACAAAAGACAGCGATGGCAACAAAATCCAGATAGAAGGCGGGGAAGTTAAGGAGATTTCTCCTGCGGGTTGTCTTGACGGAACAAGTGTAATTATAGAGGACTTATTCTACAATATTCCTGCGCGCGCAAAGTATTTGCGTAAGGAAAGGCAAGAAGAGGGCGACATAACCAATTATGTGGCAAGGCTTATCCTTTCAAATCCTAATGTCGCTATAAAATACACAGCAAATGATAAGATTGTTTATCAATCTTCTGGCACAGGGCTTTATGACGCACTATACGCTATCTATGGAAAATCGGTAGTTGAAAACATCACAGAGTTTGAGTATACAGACGATACATATTCTATCCACGGCTACATTGGTAATCCTACTTTTTCTAAGCCAAATCGCACGTATCAAACCTTAATTGTAAATGGCAGATATGTGGTTAGTCAGTCGCTATCAGTGGCTATTTACAAAGCATATGAAAACTTTATAATGAAGGGAACATTCCCATTCTTTGTCCTTAACATTGATGTACCACTAGACGCGGTAGACGTAAATGTTCACCCAAACAAATTGGAAGTCAAGTTTGAGGACAATAACAAGATTTTCGGAATAATGTATTCAGCGGTTTCAACAAAATTATACGACATTCACGCCATCAACACTGTTGGTTTTAGTGAACGCGACACTTTTGTAAGGCAAGAGCCTGTTATTGCAACACCTATTTCCGAGGACGAGGGGACTTCGTTTAAGCCTCAATCAGATGAAGAAAAAACCGAAGAAATCAAAGAAGTGTCGCTTTCAAACGACGCACTATTTAGAGACAACTTCAACACAATAAGCAGTTTGCTTCAAGACGACAAAAAAGAGTTTAAGGTTGCTAGTAATGACCTAGCGTACACGCTTGCCGAACAACTTACTATGAAACAAAAAGAGGTAATGCCAAAAGTTGAAAAGGCTCCTGAGTTGTCACTTGATATTGACGATTATAAGATTGTCGGGACCTTGTTTAACACATATATCATCGTTGAACAAAAAGACACAATGTACATTATCGACCAGCATGCTGCACATGAGAGGCTGTTGTTTGACAAATTTACTGCCGAGTACGAGAAAAGTGTTATTTCATCTCAGCCTTTACTTATCCCACATATTTTGGACGTTAATCCGCAAGAAAGCGCATTTTTGCAAGATAATGTCTTTGAATTAAAGCGCCTTGGCTTTGATATCGAACCATTTGGAGAGTCATCGTACAAGGTTAACAGTGTACCAAACACGCTAAAAAACATAAACATTCAAGCATTCTTTAACGATGTTTTAAGTAGTGTTAACAATCGTTTTGTTATGAAAAAGACCGATATTATGCACGACTACTTGGCAAAGAGCGCATGTCGTGCCGCAGTAAAAGCAAACGACATTTTGTTTGATGAAGAAATTAAAGTTTTGCTTACAAATATAAGCGGTAAAGACCAAGTTTTGCTTTGCCCACACGGCAGGCCTATTATTTTGAAGGTTACAAAAACTGACATCGAGAAATGGTTTAAGAGGCTTGTTTAGTTATGAAATACGATGTAGTTATAATCGTGGGACCAACAGCAAGTGGTAAAACATCGCTGTCTGTGGAATTGGCAAAAGCCCTTAACACAGAGATTATAAACGCCGACAGCCAACAGCTCATAAAGGGTCTAGACATTGGGACAGCCAAGGTCACAGAAACCGAAATGCAAGGTGTACGACACAATCTGCTTGATGTAATTCAAGTAGGGCAGGATTATAGCGTTTCTGAATATAGAGATGATTGCCTTAAACAGATTGAAAGGATTAAAGCGGACGGCAAAATTCCAGTTGTTGTGGGTGGCACGGGGCTTTATGTTAACTCAATTGTTTATGATTACACTTATGGCGGGACAGAAAAAGATGACTCACTTCGTGATGAATATTTTAAACTTGCCACCATTAAAGGGAACGAATATGTGTACGATATATTAAAGTCTCTTGACCCAAAGTCGGCAAGCGAGATTCATCCTAACAATTTAAAGCGCGTTATAAGGGCGATTGAAATTGCCAAAAATTCCGATAAAATGAAATCGGAACAATCGTTAAAACCAAGCGAACAAATACACCCGCTTATAATAGGACTAACAATCGAACGCGATGAGTTGTTTAAAAGAATTGACGAGCGCGTTGACCTAATGGTGGAACAGGGGCTTCAAACCGAAACTGACCACCTTAACCAACACGGATTCTATAAAAATAGAATTACACTGCCAATAGGTTATAGCGAGTGGGCGGGTTATTATGATGGCACACTCACATTAGACCAAGTAATAGAACAAATAAAACTCGACACAAGGCACTATGCAAAGCGCCAAATGACGTGGTTTAAAAAACTTGATAATGTGCATTGGTTTGACCCGATAAAAACGCCATTATCTGAGATTTTGAATAGTACTATGCAACTTCTAAATGAAGGAAAATAAGTTTGATTTTTAATAATCGCTTATTTAACAACTCTATATTTCTTTTATATTTTGCTTTAAAGGGAAAATTTTGAATAATGCCATTTATTATTTTCAATAATTATCAACACGTATTAGAAGTATAAAAGTCGAGATAGTCGCTATTATTAGAAGATATGAATAAAAAAAGGCTCAATATTAGTTTGAGTCTTTTTTGATTTTATCCTTAATATTAAAGTTGTGACATTATATTAGCAGTAAGAACAATCAATGTATATTAAGGTTATATCAAATATAAGAATATCGATACAATTTAAATATACTTTTTACTGCATTAAAATTTTCTAACAAGTCCAACAACTTTACCTAATATCTGAACTTCGTCTACAATAATAGGGGACATTGTGTCGTTTTCGGGTTGCAATCTATAATGACCGTCCTCTTTATAAAACCTCTTTACTGTGGCTGAGCCGTCAATCAAAGCAGCGACAATCTCGCCATTATCAGCGTAAGAGCATTGACGAACTATAATTTGGTCGCCATTGTAGATGCCAGCATTTATCATACTTTCACCCTTGACAGTAAGCATAAATAGCCCGTCGCCTCTAAACAAGTTTGGAGAAACCATAAAGTATTCTTCGCAATTCTCAACAGCCAATATAGGCTCGCCGGCGGTAATTACGCCAAGCATTGGGATTGCTGTAAGGCCGTTGGTGTCGGTAGTTGGGATAACCTTGCTAAACTGCGCTGTCTTGTCAATTACTTCCAAAGCGCGGTTTTTGTTTGGATTTTTTCTAATACAACCGTCTTCTTCAAGTTTTGCAAGATGATAGGCGATAGTGCTGGTGCTGTTTACCTTAACTGCGTGGCACATCTCTCTTACGGTAGGTGGATAGCCGTTTTCGTCAACATACTTTCTTATAAATTCAAGCAATTGCTGTTGTTTATCTAATTTCTTCATTTTTCATTTCCTTAAACTAAATTTATTTACAATAAGATAATATCACATTACAAAACCCTTGTCAAACATTTGTTCTAACTTTTTCGAATAAAAAATAAAACCCAAATGAGCCTTATTCTAGTCAAAAGAAGTGATATTTTTGCCAGCGTATTGGACAAAATATAAGTGGAATAAAAAAAGTGAGTAAAAATTTACTCACTTATTCTTCTCTTAATTTAACTTTTGTAGCAGCGCTTCGCCTTATATCATCGCTTATTGCAGCGTAATGTTTACGTGTTGTGTTAACATCTTTATGTCCCAAGCAATCTGCAACAACATAAATGTCTTGCGTTTCTCTATACAGATTTGTGCCAAATGTACTGCGGAGTTTGTGGGGTGTAATGTGTTTTAGCGGAGTAACAATTTCGCTGTATTTCTTAACAAGTTTTTCGACCGCACGGCAGGAGATTCGCTTGTTTTGCAGACTTAAAAACATCGCTTTTTCTGTCGGAGGAATTTCTTTATTGCGAGCACGTTGACGCAAATACATTTTTAGTGCATCTGCAACTTCATCATTAAAGTACAATACAACACGATTGCCACCTTTTCGAGTAACCCTAAACGCATTTTGCTCAAAGTCAAAATCGTCGATGTTAAGCCCAACACACTCTGAGATACGAATGCCTGTCCCCAAAAACAAACTCAACATTGCGTAATCGCGAACGCGGGTGTGCTTATGAAAGCCCTTTTGCATATCAGTAAAGCCTTCGCCGTCCTCAGCCATATTAAGCAGTTTTACGACCTCGTCAACTTCCAACCTTATAATCTCTTTGTCGTGAATTTTAGGTGTGTCAATTTTCTCACAAATGTTACTTTTTAACTTATCTTTTTTAAAAAAGTATTTAAACATTGCCCTGACCGAACTTAACTTTCTTGCTTTTGCCTGTTCGCCATTTTTATACTTTTTTCCGTCCATAACATAAAGCGATAGGTAATTTAGATATTTCTCTATGTGTGTCGCAGTAACTGTGTCAAGATCGGAAAGACTGAATTCTCTCATGCTAAGCATTTTGTATTCCGCACAGGAATGCGTCAAAAAATAAAAGAAGATTTTTAGGTCTCTTGCGTATCCCAGCCTAGTAAGTGACGATGTATAAGCCTCAATCCCGAGGAAAAACTCATCACAAAAACTAGGGAGTTCTTCTATTAACTGACGAATTTTTAGAATGTTATCTTCGTCGCGTTGTACAAAGTAATTTTCGTTTTTCATATTTTAATTATAAAATTTTTTCTTTTGTTAGTAAAGCAAAAAAATAGTTTTTAATAAATTGCCTAAGTTTTGCTTTTGTGCTAAACTATAAAAAATGTGAGGTGCATTGAGATGTTTGTAGCCGACAAGTTTTTAGAACGAATAAACGTAAAAAGTTACGATGCCGTTAGGGCGGAGTTTAAACAAGCGATAGGGGAAATCCTACACGATTTTTTTGCCGACAAACCATTATTTACCAACGACACTCTTAGCCTGTATTACTACGATGAGTATGCTCTCGACACATGCATCTTAGCGCGCACAAACAATGTTTTGTACCTTGAAATCAATCAGCCTCAAAACATTAAAAAATGGGTCAAAAAAGAAAAACGTCACACTTACCCAGAACTATATTATTCATTAAAATCACTAAAATCAGATTTGTTTGATTTTTGCCTTACGCAGTTTGACAGCAACACACTTATGTGGGTCGACAAATTCGGAGTTAATTTCTCAATCAATATATATGACGAAAACGATAATGTCACCAATTACAACTTCGCGGTTGTCCCTTGCATTACCTACGAAAACGAAAACGACATCGAGGGAATAATGTACTTCAATGAGGATAGTAAAGACCTTGTTATCGAATATCCAAAACTTGCCATTGAAAGTTTCAATAACAAAAACAGAACAACTCTCGGACTGTACAAAGACTATGTGGTTATGTTTAAAAATATGCTAAGACTTATTAAAAACGAACGCTCTTTGCCATCGGAAATTTATGAGACAATTTTATATAACGTACCAGATTTGTTCTTCGAAAATTTCTCGCTTGAATGCATTCAACGTATTCTAAATTACATTCGCAATAGCAACTTATTTAACTACAAAACTTTGGACGATCAAGACTTTGCATTTGTGACAGCATACAGGCCAATGAACATTGTATATGTAAAACACATTATAAAACGACTTGAATCTTACATCAAAAAAATTAAATAATTCTTATGGAAACTTGAAACAATAAATTGTCATAAATTAAAAATTTCAAGTTTCTTTTTTCATGCAAAAATTTACAAAATTACGGCAACAAATTATCTTATTTTTTGATATAAAAATTCCTTAAATGTTGCTAAAAATTTATAAGAAATTTGCCATAAATTTGGGGTACCGAAAACCACAGTGTCACACTAATACTATGCAAACTAAGACCTTAAAAATAATCATAAAAATTACAAAGTTATAAAAATTTTTTATTGTTTGCTGTGACAATAATTTAACAAAATAAATTTAATCTCATTAAACCTAATCAATAAAATTAAACCTTAAATTTTTATGAAAATATAAAATGTATAAATGCTATGCAAAGAAATACTATGCAAAATCAAATTTAACAACTCCACGGGAAATAAAGCCGTTTTTTACCCCTTACTATTCGCAAAAGTTGTGTTTTGCGAATAGTTTTTATACACTTGCATAGCACCTTTTTAACCCACTCCACGTGGAAAATTATTTGCATAAGTTAAAATTTGCTTGGGAGATTTATCAAATAAATTTGTCTTATGAGTGGGATATTAAAGTTGGATTTGTGATTGTCAATTTTACTTGAAACATTTGTATTGTACAATGAAGACTTGCCTACCCTGTTACAGACTTGCCCACCCTATTTTGAAAGGGATTTGGGTACAAAAAAATCGCCACTTTTCGATGACGATTTTTTGTTTGTTTTAGCGGTGCTTATTCTTATCAATTCTTGATTGAAAATAATCTCTAACATGTTGTTCTGGCAAATTATTTTTGGCTGCCCTATATGTCTTTTTAATCACCTCTTTTAAGCAACTTATTTGTCTCTCTCTATTCTTTTTTAACATTCCGTAAGAGAGTTGGTCGATGTATGCGAGGCTGTTTCGGCAAACGTATTTTGTTTGCGTAGCGATGTCAATCTCAGGTTTTTCGTGTTTCAAAACAGTAAGGTCAAGAAGAGTAAATCCAGTCTTTTCATCGTAGTTGTAGTTACGCCCAAATGCATCTACTTTTATAAATGGGCTTTTCTCAATTGAAAACATATCGTGAACAAATTTATCAAAATGTTCCTGCTTTCCTTCCGCCAACATTTCGGACATATACTTGGTGTACTTAGCAATCATAATGTTGCTATCCTCTATCTGATAGCCTCGATAAATCTTCCTTAGAAAATCATATGAAGTCTCGTAAACCGCTGTCCCATTAGCACGCTCCATTAAGATGTATGCTAGAATTTGCGACTTGCATGGCAACTCAGCACAATCTAAAATCCTAGGGGTGTTTACGTCGTACTCATTTTTAAGTTCATCAATTTTTGACTTCATATCTTTAAGCGTTTCTAAGTAGTCTTGATAAAAATCGTGATACTGCTTCAATGCGAAATCTTGATACAAATACACAGTTCCCTCAGACCCAAATAGGCTTACTTCCCTGTGCCGTTTTATTCCGTCTACTAAATCTTTTGTAAGTTTCATTTTCCCCCTCTCTTAAAGTGCAAGACCTCTGATTTTGCAATCCAAACCAATAGGCGTGTTTTCTTCTGTAAAACTTTTGCTTATTTTGTTAAGTGATTTATATGTTTTTTTGTAAATAGGCTTAACCATTTTGTCTGAGTCGATATTGTTTCCATGCCCTGCCCAAATGCCACACGCAAGGTCAGCGATGTATTCTAACGTGATGTAATATAGTCCATATTTTATAGGTTCAATATTTTCCGCCTTGTCCCTTGGTACTTTTGCTCCGCTAAGCAACCCATTGTTTTTAAAACTCAAATCAAGTAGCGAAAATCCAACTTTATCGTCGTAGTAGATATTTTCGCCGAACTTATCAATCAACGCGTTATCATATAAAAGTGTTGTAAACACATCTTCTGCAAACTTATCAAAAAACTTTTGGTCGCCGTCAGCCAACTTCTCAGCCATAAGACAACAGTACTTTGATAGTTTGTGCGCAACACCCATATCTTGGTCGTTTGGAAGCAAGGTGTCAAGATTAGAAGAAAGTTGGGCATACACGGGCGAACCTTTTGCTCTCTCCATAAATAAATATGGCGTAACCTTGCCCGTAAAACTTTCTAGTCCGCGATGTTTAAACATCATATAGTCGTATATCTTTGGAGTGTTGATGCCAAGCCTATCGCGCAGATAATTTGTCGACCTCATAATAACATCAAGCACTTTCTCATCAACGCCATTATAATCGTAATATTCTTTAAGGGCGAAGTTCCCTTTTAAGTAAACTGTCGCTTCTCCGCCACAAAACTTTTGTTCATTAAAATCCTTAATTCTAAAAAGTAAATTCTCCGTTAGTTTCATAGCCCTCTCCTACTTAATGCGCTCTACATAGTCGGCAACATAATAATAATCTTTGTATTTCGATCTAACCATATCCTTGGAGATTCCAGACTTATTAAGACCATTTATTGTTTTTTCGTAAACTGGGCTTAAAAACTTAAACGACTTCTCATTATCCTTAATTTCGGCATTGACGTGAGATGTGATGTTGGTAAGGTAGTCAAAAACAGTACTGCAAACATTATGCACAATTGAGTCTTGCGTCCTTTCAGGTGTATACACATTGTCAGCCAAAACGCGTAGGTCTAGAATGGAAAATCCGCGTTTGTCGTCATAGTAAAGGTTTTGTCCCCAAGGGTCAATTGCAATCTTTTCATCGTTGTTTATGTTTAGGCAATCCTCAACAAGTTTTGTGAAGTGGCCTTGATCTGCGTCACATAGTTTTTTTGCCATATAATAACTGTATGCGTCTGCAACACTTCCCTCGGGTGACATTGGTTGCAAATCAGGCATGTAATACTCGACCACTCTTCGATTATGAGTGTATGCGGGTATCCCTTCCGCCTTTTTCATTAGTAAGTAAGTTTTTATATCTGGGAAATCGTATTTAACATAGTAATCCAACATCTCGGGTGTTTTAACGCAGTACTTGTCGCGTAACGCGTTCGTGCGGTCGCAAATATTTCGCAGTTGTTCACTTATATACGAGCGATCGGTGCTATCGGAAATAGTTTGATTGAAGTATCCAGCGCCATTGCTATGAAATTCCTTTAAGGCCATATCGCCACACAAAAAAATAAGCCCCTCCGAACCAGAGAATGTTATGGACTTATTTTGTTTTATCATACTTATGACTTCGTCGTTTAAAATGCTCATATTAAATCCCCTATAATATGATATTAAGTATTTAGAGTATATCACAGTAAAATGCTAAATTCAATACCCATATTGAATTAAAATCAAAAAAAGACCTATAAAGAATTTAGGTCTTATCTAAGTAGTGTCAAAACAAAGTCGTATTTCTTTAAATCGTTTTTATATTTTTTATAATCTGGCATAATGCTTTCGATTATTTTATAGAAGTTTGGAGAATGATTGAATTCAATAAGGTGTGTAAGTTCGTGAATTATTATGTAGTCAATTACTTTGTGTGGCAACATACAAATTCTGTAATTAAACTTCAACACCCCGTTCTGAGAACAAGCACCCCACCTGCGTTTGTTGTTCATAATCACAATCTTAGAATAGTTTAGTTGCATAAGTGATGCAAAATATTCTACGCGGTTTTTCAAAATCTCTTTTGCATTGTCTATGTACCAGTTTTGTACTAAGATTAACATTTTGTTTGAATCCCTAACCGCTGGCACTATAAATTCTGTATCGGTGAGTTCTATTTTTCTAATGCCTTTTTGCTCAACGCGTTTATATTTTTTTCCGCAAAACAGAAAATACTCATAACTTAAATACTGCTTGTTGTTGATTGTGTTTGCCAAAATTTCTTTTTGTTTTTGGTCAATCCACTTCTCTTTCTCTTTTATAAAAGTGAGTATATATTGCATACTAAGTTTCTTAGGTGCGCGCACAACAAGTTCGCCCGTTTTGGAAATTGATAGGCTCAAACTTCGCCTATTAGTCCTTATTAAAATATCCGGTTTTACCATTTGCCATTCCCCTTTGCATAGTATTATAGCAAACATTCAAAAAAAAGCCTAATAAATAAGTTATATTGATTTTGCATAGTAGTATATTTTTAAAGTTTGCATAGTATTTTATTTGACTTAAATTGTAAAAAAATATATTATCTTGGTAAGAAAGAAAATTTTGTATCCAATCTATATTAGGAGGACGATAATGCCAGCAAAGAAAAAAAGTGCAACCCAACTTCGTGGCGCGGTTAACAACATAATCCTTGAAAGCCTTTACTCGGGCGAAAAGTACGGCTATGAAATTATAAAGGAAGTCGAAGAAAAGACAAACGGCAAAGTCAAATTAAAACAGCCTTCACTTTACAGTAGCCTAAAAAGATTTGAGGCAAAGAATTACATAAAGTCGTATTGGGCTGATAGCGACATCGGTGGGAAAAGACACTACTACTCTTTGACCGATGACGGTATTGAGTATTACAGAAAAAACGTGCTCAAAGAAGTTGAGGAAGATGACGATATCGAATCTACCCCAGTAGACAACGAGGAAGAATATCTAGAAGACAAAATTATGGACGACGAAGTTGACGATGAAAACGACAAGTATGAGATAGACGTACCTGACACAACTACCGATTATAAAAAATACAATTTTAACGTCCAAGATAAAATGGACGAGTTGTTGAAAGACGAGCCTCAGCAAGTAAGCGAATCGGAGGAACTTTTGGACGAACTTTATGAGAGCAAAGACGCCGACGAAATTTACAGCGAGGACGAACTTATTAAAGACCAGACCGAACTTGAAGAAAAACAGGAAATCCCTGTTGACCACGAGTTTAGAACTCCTACTCCTATCACCGACGAGATAAACAAACAAACCGAAGAAGAACCTTACAAACCGGCGCCTACTCTTGACACAACCAATACTGTTTACTATGACGTAACCGAAGAAAAAGAAAACGTATCGGACAATGCACTAGATGACTTGTTATATCACGATGACGACGAAGAAGAAATTACTCCAACCCAAACTGTTCAAGAAGAAAAACCGGAAGAAAAGATAGAAGAGCCAAAGCCACAAATTTACACCGATGAATATGGCATCACAAAAATGTACTACCCTGACGAAGAGAAAAAAGTGGTTAACAATAAAGTATTTGATAATGTTGTTTATCGTACAAACACAACTACCATTTTTGATAAAGCCGAAAAGGAACCCCAAAAAAGTTCGCTACAACTTGACGAGTTGTCTGACGCCGAGCGCGAACAACGCACAACCTCGTTTATGGAGAAGTTTGAAAACCGCACAAGAGAACTAACCGCAAACAGAGAGCCAGCATACAAAGAACCTGAGCCAGAACCTACTCCTCAAAACACTGACTACAAGAAAGTGTTAAACGGTCTATATAACACAAATAGTGAATACGAGCCAGAAAGCATAGTTTCACAAGAGGAAGAATACACTCCTACTTACGACGAGCCGGAAGAGGAAGAAATTTTTGCTACTCCAACCTATCAGAGTGAAGATGAAAACAACTACAATGTTAAAATTTACACCGAAGAAAAAAGCAAAAAAGCGAGTTCTAAATATTTGCTTGTAAACAAAGCAAAGTTTGCATTTGGTCTTACAATGTTAGTGTTTATGTTGTTGCAAATCACAATTATGCTTGTTATATTCAAAAACAAAGGTCTATTGATGGACAAACAATACTGGATTTTCCAAGTAACATATGTGCTTATCGCAGTTGTTACACTACTATTCTGCATACCTGTGTTTATAAGTCCAAACAAACAATCTAGCAGTTCGTTTAAACTCGGATATATGCTAATGTTTGGAATACTAGCATTCTTTATAGTTGTGATTTTAACCTACACCATCAATACATTTATTGGTATGGAAGTAAGCAATATAGAATATTACATTCCTACGCTACTTGTTCCAACTGTGCTATCTACAAACTTTATCTTTGGGCCAATAATTTATCAAATCATTATACAAAACAAAAAGTTGTATTAAAAAAATAAGGCAATTTATTTTGCCTTATTTTTCTTTTTAAATTTGTTTACTAGCCACTCCTCTATTTTACCTTGATACTTGTATGTTAGGATTACTAGCACGCTCATAACTACCACTATTCCAGCCCAAACGTAAAGTCCCCAACCAGAGAACGGAATAACATATCCCCCTCCGAAATAACACATAAAAAACACCCCTATCGGTCTAAACAATGTAGTGACAATAAAGAAGTATTTAAACGACATCGACGTTATGCCCGCAATAAGGCAAAGCACATCGTCGGGGAAGAATGGCAACAAAAACGCTAATCCCAAAAACAATTTTCCACTGTTGTTAAGGATATCGGCATACTTTGTTGCGGTTTCTTTTCCAGCGACCCACACCACAAGCCTTTGCCCGACTGTTCTGCCAAGAATAAAGGAGGCATATGAGCCAAGCAGTATTCCAAGCGAACAATACACAAATCCCCAAAATGGTCCGTACACCACAGCACCGGCAAGAGCAATGATTGCGGCTGGAACAGGCAAAATTACGACTTGCAAAGCCTGAATAAGCACATAGATAAATATTCCCTTTGAGCCAGTTGAAATAATAAAATATCTAAAATTATTGACCGACCTAAAAATGTACAGCATATTGCTTACATTCAAGATGTGATATAACACAAAAACAAATGTAAGCAAGCAGTTGCAAATTATAGTAACCTTACACGCCTTTATATACTTTGCTCTTATAAAAATTATTGAAAGTAGCAATGTTAGGGCTGTTAGCACCGACACTATAATTTTTAATACGCTGGAATACTCCACTTTTGAGAGATTTAATATAAATAATATCGTAACCGTACATAATACATTTAACGTCAAGCAAAATATTTTTTTGAAGTTCATAACACTTTAACCGTCCAGTTTTTGATACAATATTATATTATATATAAACTTATATAATAACTTTACAAAAAAATTATCCTATGATAAAATAGAAAATAATTGTATAGTGTGAGGATTATTTTGGAAAACATAAAAACATCTAAAACACCTACCTTAACGCGTCCAAACACAGTTTTGGAATTAAGAAATGTAACTAAGGCGTTTGGCAATCGAATCGCTGTTAACAACATCTCCTTCAAAATCGAAGAAGGTGAAATTTTTGGTTTTTTAGGGCCTAATGGAGCCGGTAAAACCACAACCATGAAGATGATTTGCGGGTTAACAAAACTCACAAAAGGCAACATCTATATTTGCGGAAAGTCAGTTAAAAACCACGAGCAAGTAAACAAACTTATTGGCGGGCTAATTGAAAACCCTATAATGTACGGATATATGTCTGCTTATGACAACCTAAAATATTACGCCAGCCTATACTCGAATATTTCCAAAACCGACATCATTGCGTATGCAAAAATTGTTGGACTTGAAAACAGGCTTAAAGACAAGGTTAGTACATACTCGCTTGGAATGAAGCAACGTCTTGGCATATGTCAAGCACTGCTACACAATCCAAAGTTGTTGGTGTTAGATGAACCACTTAGTGGTCTTGACCCAAGCGGTGTAAAGGAAATGAGAGATTTTTTAAAACTACTCGCACACAAGCAAAAGATAGCAATTCTAATTTCCAGCCATATGCTTGGAGAGATGGAACAACTTTGTGACACGGTCGGGATTATTAACAACGGACACTTAGTTGAAGTAAAATCAATCACCCAACTACGCGAAGGGCAACAAAATAGCAAGCGAATTAAGGTTAAGGTTAACTACCCTAACTTTGCCGGAAAGATTATCATAAACGAGATGAGGTTAAAGGTTGACGTTGCTGGCGACAGCATTATTGTTCACACCACCGAAAATGACATCACAAGGATTACGGAAAAACTACTTAAATACAATGTTTCAATTTTCGGAATTGAGGTTGTAACAAAATCACTAGAAGATATATTTACAGACATTATTAAGAAAAAAAATTTGGGGAAAATAAACATTTTCTAACGGAGAAATCGTATGAAAGGTGTATTTAAAATTACACGTGCGGAATTTATAAAGATATTTAAAAAGCCAATTGTATATATTATGGCTTTTGTTTTGGCGCTTGTATCGGTACTTTCCATTATTCTTATAAAACCACAAATCCGCTCACAAAATCCAGTTACTATGAACGCGGATAACGCATCGGGCTGTTATGCAATATTTAATGGTAACAGTGAGGTGTCCAAGCAAGAGTTTGACAAAACTTTTGACAAAACTGACGAAAAAGTAAAACTTTATAACTCACTGCTTACTAGATACAATAACATCGACAAAGCCCTAGACACATTCAAAGATAATTTTATAACAGTTAAAAACTACAACGGCAAAGGCGAAAAAACAGAAGCAGGAGTTATTGCAGATTGTAACAAGGCATTTGAAGACCTTTTGAATGTATTTAAAGACATTAGCGACCTAACACAGTACGCAAGCCTAAACGTGATTTTGAGCGCTGAGAATGACGACAACAAGCCATATTATTTAGTTCACACAATCGACACGGAAAACTTTTATAGTTGCGAATATTTTGAAACTTCCCTATCCGCCAATCTTAAAAATGTTACAAACGCAAAAAATTACACCACGTTTATTGAAAACAACAACTACATAAATTTGTTAGAACATCTTTGCTCATATGGAAAGGATTTGATTAGATACAACCTTCTTGATATGCAATCATCACTTAAATCACAAAAAAACAAGTTTATTGACATAATGTCTAAAAGTCAATCCTCAGACCAACAAGAACAAAGTTCTCAGGCTTTGGAAAAGTTACTTTTAAGCGTAAAACAATTCAAAGAAAAAGTTGACATTGCTTTACAAGGCGAAAGTTTGTTGATATTCAGTACAAATAGTGATTACAAAAAATTTGCCAACTACTGCGATGATATCATCAAAACCATCAATTCTGCAAAAACCAGTTCTTCAGGTCAATACACCCAAACCAACAAATATGATTGTGCAGAAAAACTTAAAAAAAGCGTTGCATTTGACGGCATTGAAAATTATATAAAATCCCTATCCTTTTTGAGTGTTAATGAGGATTTAAAAACCGAACTTACCAAAATTCAAGAAAAAGTAAATAAAAACAAAGAGACAATTCTTAAAAATATAGATAGTTTAAGCACCGAAACTTCCACAAGAAACATTATAAATGAGATTACAAATTATAGGTGTCTGGCAGAAACTTACTCGGATGTTACAATGCAAATTGTAATCAAACAATTAGCACAAAAGGTAGATGTTTCTAAAATACGCGACGGAAGAAGCGAAACAATTACACTTACAAGTTATAACACTTATGAAAACCTTCAAAACATTTCACAAAACAAATATCAAATAGACAACAATATTTACTCTTACAGCCTAGGTCAAGTGTTCAACTTTGGTGGAACAAGCGGATATAAGACAAGTATGTACGATTGCATTTACACAACTCTTAAAATCGGAACAATCGTTATAATCCTATTTACAATTATGATGATTTCGGGGCTTGTAACTAGCGAGACCGAAAACGGAACAATCAAACTACTTCTTATTAGACCATATAGAAGGTCTAAAATACTTGTAGGCAAAATGCTTGCGACTTTATTCTTCTCGCTTGTGTTTATCCTATTTACAGTGTTACTTTCAGGCGTAATGGGTTACTTTATGTTTGGAATGCCAACATTCAGTTCGATATTAGTTACGTTTAATTCAAACATAACTTTCACAACTTCCCCTATTGTTTTGATTTTGATATTTATGGGTTCGTGTATATTAGACATTGTATTCTACCTAATCCTATCACTTACAGTATCAGTACTATTTAGGTCATACATAGGCGCAATCACAACATCAATTTTAATCTACATTGGCGGAACAATTTTGGGTGCGTTTATCCCATCGTCAACACTTTATGCATACCTTCCATTTACCAACACAGGTTTGTTTAGATTCTTTGGTGGCGAACTACTAATGTCAAACACCTCAAAAGTCGCATTACTACTATCAACACCAGTTCAGTCATCGCAGACATTCTATTCAAGTTTGCTAATCACAGCAATTACGTCGGTTGTGTTACTTGGAATTACACTATTCACATTTAATAGACGCGACTTCTAAAAAAAGCGGGCAAAATTGCCTGCTTTTTCTTTTAACACTAATCCACCTTGATAACACAAAATGGTTTACTCCGCTTCTAACATTTTATTAAATACATCTTTTAGTTGTGTCTATTATAACACGTATATCAATCGTAATAAAAAAGCCACCAACAAGGTGGTTTTTATGTAATATCATATAAAATTGTATTGAATGTCCCTTAAAATGGAGCGTCTGTCCTTTTAAGGATTTCCCCTCGCGCCAAGATGTCGCATCGATTGTTAAGTTCGTTGTCAGCGTGTCCCTTTACCTTTACCCAACTTACTTTGTGTCTAGACATTGCGTCGAGAAGTTGTAGCCAGAGGTCTTTGTTTAGGACGTCTTTTTTGTTTGCTGTGCGCCAGCCTTTCAACTGCCAGTTGGTTATCCAATCTTGTTCGAAAGCGTTAAGGACATACGCACTGTCGGTATAAACAGTTACATCACAAGGCTCCTTAATCTGATTTAGTCCCTTTATTACGGCAGTAAGTTCCATTCGATTATTGGTTGTGTCTGGCTCAAAACCGCTAAACTCTTTTTTTAGGTCGTTGTATATTAAAATATAGGCATAACCGCCTGGCCCGGGATTTCCAATACAAGAGCCATCGGTGTACAATGTTATTTTCTTCATATTTGTATTATAAATTAAATTGCATTATTTCGCAAATAATACAGGCTAGTATTTTTAAATTGGTGATTTTTATTGACAATTATAGACTTTTTGGCTATAATACAATTACATCATGAATATAGGGGTGTAGTTCATCGGTAGAATGAGAGTCTCCAAAACTCCAGAGGAGGGTTCGATTCCTTCCACCCCTGCCAGTGTGGATAAGCAAGTTTGTTTACTTGCTTATCTTTTTTTGGAATCGAACCCCCTCGGGTTCGGTGCTGTCGCACCCGGACCGCACGTAAAGTGCTCCCGGCTTTGGCTAAAAAAGTACGCACAGGTACTTTTTATTCACGCGTCGCCCCTTCCACCCCTGCCAGTCTGGATAAGCAAGTTCCTTTACTTGCTTATCTTTTTTTTATTATTTTTATGTCGCTATAATTTGTTTTAAAACTGAAAATTTGATAATATTATTTTGTTAATATTAACAGAGGATAAAAATATGAAAGAAAAATTAACGAAATTTTTTAAATCTTTTACACCTTATCAAATTATATACTTGGCTAGCGTATTTATCTTAACAACGCTATTTATAATATTCTTTCCTGACGATATGCTAGAAAGTACAAACGATATGTCGCAAGGATTGGCAATATTTGTAACGATATGTGCCGTTATTGCGGTGCTAGCAAATCCCCTTTGCGAACTTCTAATATCCAAGCAAAACAAATACAACTTCATTGTGTCGATTGTGTTTATAGAAATTACGGAATCGATTATACTATTTGCACAAGGCAGTTATTCGACCGCATTGTTTTCCATTTTATTTTGGATACCAATAGACGTAATGTCATTTATAAATTGGAAAAAACACCCCGACGAACAAGAAGAACTTTTGACCCAAGTTAAGAGGCTTACCTGGTGGCAAGACATATTGGTTGTAATTGGGATATTCGCGTTTGGATTTGGAGTTGGGTATCTCCTAACGCTTATCCCAGGCGCGGAAAACACTTACATTGACGCATTTTGCACGGCTGTCGGAATGGTTAACGGCGTATTGCTTCTGCTTAGGTACAACGAACAATGGATCGCTTGGATTATCTGCCTTGTGCTTGACGCCTGGCTATATATATCGGCGGGCTCATACATAATGCTATTGACCGTTTTTGCAATGACTGTAAACACAATTTATGGTTTTATTAAATGGATTATGTACATTAAAAAACACGGACATAATACAAACACAACCAATGTGACTGAAATACAAAATTAAAAAAATTTTGACTTCTTTGATTATAATAAAAAAAAGGCCACAGAAAGTGGTCTTTTTTATTATTAAATTCATTAACCTCTTAGAGTTATCTCATATTTTTCCATATGATTTAACAAGTTGTTTGTAAACTTTTCAATATCTTCGCTTGTTAAAGTTTTGTTTAATGATGAGATATTGAAAGTAAATGTCATACTCTTTTTATCGCCAAGTTGTTCGCTTTCAAAAATATCTTTTAGTGTGTATGTCATATCAAGTTTGGTTTTGAAGCCATCAATAACAGCCTTAACTTCGCTATATGGCAAGTTTTTGTCAACCAAGAAGTTTAGGTCAACATTAACATCTTGATATTTGCTAACTTCGGCAATCTTGTGCACTTCTTTTGGAAGTTTGCAAAGCGCGTTAAAGTCAATTTCAAGCATTGCAACGTTAAAGCGTTTGTCGATGTTAATGGTTGGGCTAAGCACACCCATATGCCCGAGTTTTATACCATTTTTAACGATAGCACAACTATTTACTGGATGGAAGTATTTTGGTGCTTTGCCATTGATGTCGTACTCTACACTCGTCTCGATAAGTGATGTGCAGATGTTTTCAAGGATTTTCTTCATTTCAAAGTACAAGTTTTTCTCCGACTCGGTGTCGCTCGCAAGTAAAACCGCCAAGTGCTTTTCTTCGACTGCCAAGTTGTCTTTTAGCCCAGTGGCAACACGGCCAATCTCCATAATCCTCACGTCTGGGAATGAGTTTTTGTTTTCACTAAACATTTTAAGAAGTGTTGGAAGCAACTCACTTCTAATTCCTGTTTGACCACTATTACTAGCGTCCATAAGCCCTACATAACTTGGGGACTTTATCCCGTAGGTTTCATTAAAGTTTTCAAAGTTCCACACATACGAGTGAACCTCACTAACACCATATTTTTCAGCTAACAAGCGTTTTGTTTTGTACTCTACAATTACTTCTTTGCTTTGAGTTACGGGCTGTAAATCAAATGCGCAAGGCATAGGAACAACCTTGTCATATCCAAAAATTCTTGCAACTTCTTCTACAATATCTTCCTTAATAGAAATATCTTTTGTGGCTCTAAAACTTGGAATTGAAAGTGTATAAATGTCATCATTTTTTGTAAATCCAAATTCAAGTCCCTCAAAAATTCTTTCAAGCATTGCAGTGTCAATGCTAACACCAATTCGGTTTTCAATAAAGGATTTGCTTATTTTAATCTCGACTTTTGGATACTTTTTATTGTAAACATCGGTCAAACTTGATGTAACTTGAACGTCATCATCAATGCCTTTTAAGATGTAAATAAGTCTTGCGATTGCAACAGGTGTAAGTTCTGGGTCAAGCGACTTTTCGTATCTAAGGCTAGCGTCGGTTTTTAGCCCAATAGCCGTAGATGTTTTTCTAATTGCCATTGCGTCAAATGTTGCGCTCTCTAATAGTAGCGAGTTGGTTTTTTCGGTTATGCCCGATAGCAATCCACCCTTAATGCCCGCTATTGCAACAGGAACACGTTTGTCATCGCAAATCAAGCACGAGTTTTCTGGTATAGCGTGTTCTTCCCTTTCTAGTGTTAAAAGTTTTTCGCCCTTTTTAGATTTTACAACTGTTATGCCTTTCACAACAGCATTGTCAAATGCGTGCATTGGTTGACCAAGTTCCAACATTATATAATTGGTCATATCTGCTAGCAAATTGATGTCTCTCATTCCGACATAGTTAAGTCGGATTTTCATCTCCATTGGAGAAGTGTGAGTATTGACGTTGTTTACAGTAATTGCCGAATATCTAAAACAATCTGGGTTTTCAACTTTTAGGGCTATTTTAGGTAACTTTTCGTATTTTGACAAATCATCAAGCGCAAGAGGTTTTAGTTTTCTATTGAAAATACAAGCAATTTCCCTTGCAATTCCATAATGTCCCCATAGATCAGGACGATTTGTAAGCGACTTGTTGTCGATTTCAAAAATTGTGTCGTCAATAGGATAAAGTTCCTTAATGTCCATTCCAACTTTTGCACGGGCGTCTTTGATATCCATAATTCCGCTGTTGTCGCTACCAATTCCAAGTTCTTGCTCGCTACAACACATTCCAAAACTCTCTACGCCTACAAGTTTTGCCTTGCCAATTTTTTGACCGTTTACCTTGCCACCAACAGTTGCAAGCGCAGTAAGCATTCCCACTCTAACATTTGGGGCTCCACAAACAATTTGCAACGTTTCATCGCCTTTATCAACTTTTAATATGTGAAGTTTTGTGGAGTTTGGGTGAGCATTAACTTCCAAAATCTTTGCCACAACCACACCGCTTGTATCCTTGCCCATTTCATAAACATCTTCAATTTCTGCGGTGCTTAGAGTAAATCTATCTATAATTTCTTGATTGCTAACCCCTGTTAGGTCAACAAAGTCTTTAATCCAGTTAATCGAAATTCTCATCTTACACCTCCTAGTCCAAATTTAATCCTATTTGTTTTAATAGTTTTAGGTTGCCACTATTAAGCACTCTTATATCTTTAAGCCCCGCTCTGATCATAACAAGTCTATCAAATCCAAGACCAAAAGCAAGACCGCTATACTCTTCTGGGTCAACCCCGCCTTCACGCAAAACATTTGGGTGAATCATTCCGCAAGGACAAAGTTCTATCCAGCCACCGCCTTTGCAGGTTGGACAACCTTTTCCACCACAGAAAGGACAAGCCGCGTCAAGTTCGAAACTTGGCTCAGTAAATGGGAAAAATCCCGGACGAAGCCTTACTTCTACCTCTTTGCCGAATATTTCGGACAACATCTTTTTCATAAAATACACAAGGTTGGCAACCGAAATATTTTTGTCCACAACCATGCCTTCAATCTGGAAGAATGTGTTTTCGTGGCTATTGTCAAGCGCTTCGTTTCGGAAACATCTGCCTGGGAACAACACTCTAAGTGGAGCGCCATACTTACGCAAAATTCTGTTTTGAGAAGCGGAAGTGTGGGTTTTTAATAGTTGACCATTATTAAGCCAGAATGTGTCTTGCATATCGCGTGCTGGGTGATTTTTGGGCACGTTAACCGCGTCAAAGTTGTTGTACTCAGTCTCAATCTCGTTGCCGTCCTCAATTGAAAAGCCCATACTTACAAACACGTCCTCAATTTGTTTTTGGATAATTGTACGCGGGTGAAGCGAACCAACCCCAGAATCCACTGGCAAAGAAATGTCGTATCTTTCAGCAGAATTGATTTTCTTCTCAATTTCGGCTTGTTCTAGTTCGGCCTTTTTAGTGGATATCTCCGCCTCAACTTCGCTTTTTAGGCTGTTGATTGCTTGTCCCATTTCACGCTTTTGCTCGTTTGGAACCTCTCTTAGCATAGGCATAAGTTCGGTCACTGCGCCCTTTTTTCCCAAAAACTCTACACGTAGTTTTTCTAGCAATGATAGGCTATTTAGTTCGCTTATACCTTTCTTAAATTTTTCTCTTATTTCTTTGATTTTGTTTAACATAACCTCTCCTTTTTTAAAAAAAATCGCCCTATAAATAGGACGAATTATTTTTTCGTGGTACCACCTAAATTTGCAAATATCACTATTTGCCTCATTATCATTTTCACGGTTCTGTCCGTCTTTTCTTAACAACTAAAATTTATTTAGCCTTACCGAAAAGCAACTCCAATGCTGAAATTCGCTTACCTAACTAGCCATTGATTTGCTCTCAGCCCACCGACAAATCATCTCTTATATGGATTTTAGAAAGTTACTTACACATTTTCATAGTATTTATTAAACTGAGTATATTGTGCCACAAATAACATTAAATGTCAATAATTTGACCAAAAAATATGTTAAATAGCCCATTTTTTTGTGTTTAGTAAAATGTCTAATTTTTTAAAAATAGTTACAATCAAAAACATAGCCTCATATTATGGCAAACACTAAAAATATAACTTATTTCTTTCAATGTACCACTTTTACAAAACGTATAATTTCAACCACAATTAAATATTAAAAAACTATGCAAAATAAAACAAAAAAGATGGGTATACACCCATCTTAATGTTATTTAGCGTAGTCGACTGCTTTCGTTTCACGAATAATGTTGACTTTAATTTGACCAGGATATTCCATTTCTTTCTCGATTTTTCTAGCAATATCCTTAGCAAGGAACACTGCTTGTTCGTCGGAAATTTCTTCTGGTTTTACGATAATTCTTATCTCACGACCAGCCTGAATTGCAAAACTCTTTTCAACACCTTTAAAGTCATTAGCAATACCTTCAAGTTGTTGAAGGCGTTTGATGTAGTTTTCTAGGCTTTCGCGTCTTGCGCCTGGACGAGCCGAACTAATAGCATCGGCAACCTGAACCAAGATAGCCTCAATACTTTGGAACTCAACTCCACCGTGATGCGCTTCAATACAGTGAATAACTTCTTTGCTTTCTTTGTATTTAGTAGCAAGTTCGACACCAATTGTAACGTGTGTTCCCTCTTGCTCGTGGTCAACTGCTTTACCGATATCGTGAAGTAGTCCGCCACGTTTTGCGATGTTAACATTAGCGCCAACCTCAGCGGCCAAAATGCCAGCCAAGTATGACACTTCTAGGCAGTGTTTCAAAACATTTTGCCCATAAGAAGTACGATATTTTAGTCGTCCCAAAATCTTTACAAGTTCTGGGTGCATTCCGTGAATACCAGCGTCAAACACTGCGCTTTCGCCGGCTTCTTTGATAGTAAGTTCGATATCACGGCTAACTTTTTCAACCATTTCCTCAATACGGGCTGGTTGGATACGACCGTCTAGCATCAATTTTTCTAGGCTAATTCTAGCAATTTCTCTTCTAATTGGGTCAAAACAACTTAGCACAACAGCCTCTGGGGTATCGTCAATAATAAGGTCAACACCAGTAGCATTTTCAAGGGCTCTTATGTTTCTGCCCTCTCTTCCAATAATACGGCCTTTCATCTCATCGCTTGGAAGTGCAACAGATGAAACTGTAACCTCGCTTGTGTGGTCAACAGCGGTCTTTTGAATTGCAAGAGTAACAATCTCTCTTGCCTTTTTGTCAGCCTCGTCTTGGGCTTGCTGTTCGATGTTTCTAACCAAAACTGCGGCTTCTTTTTTAGCCTCGTCCTCGTATCTTGAAATAAGTTCTGCCTTAGCCTCGTCCTTGGTTAGTTTGGAGATCCTTTCAAGTTCGCCAACCATCTTTTTAGTAATCTGATTTTGCTCTTCTATCTTTTTAGCAATCTCTTGTTCCTTAACCTTCAAGTCTTCTTTTTGTTGATCCAAGTTGTCACTTTTTCGGTCAAGCATTTCTTCTTTTTTGTTAATAAAATCTTCTCTTTGATTTATTCTGTTTTCTTGTCTTAGCATTTCGGCGCGACGTTCTTTAAGTTCGTTTTCGCATTCCTGACGCAAACTGTGAGTTTCCTCTTTTGCCTCAACTTCTGCCTCACGTTTAATGCGTTTGGCTTCAATTTCCGCGTTTTCTAAAAGTTTGTGTGCACTATTTTCTGCATTGTTGTTTTTGGTTTTGTTAATAAAATGCAAAACCCATATACAAACAGGAATGGAGACCACAAGTGTAGCGACAATTGATATTACGCTAATCACCGCACCCGACATTGCCAAGAAATTTATGCAATTTCCCAACATAATTATCTCCTTTATTAAGTTTTAAATGTACATATATAATAAAATATTTAACCTAAATATTATAAATGTCTGATTGTATTGTAATTTATTTCACACAAATTGTCAAATCAATATGATAATAAAAAAATAAAGCCCAAATATTTTAGGCTTTTATTTTGTCGGTTTCTAAAACTTCTATGTCTTTAATCGCCTCATTAACAAGTTCGTCAATGTTAAGTTTGCTCTCCTCAAATAACACTTTTTCTAGTGTTGGCTTAATAACAGGGTGTTCTGGCAAAAAGACGGTGCAACAATCTTCGTATGGAAGAATTGAAGTTTTAAATGTGTTTATATTTTTTGCAATAACTGTGATGTCTTCCTTGTCCATTCCGATAAGCGGTCTAAGCACTGGAAGCGATTTTACAACATCGTTTGTAACAGTTATGCTTTCAATTGTTTGGCTAGCAACTTGTCCCAAACTCTCACCCGTTATAATGGTCTGCAATTTCTTAATTTTACAAAGTTTTTCGGCAATTCGCATCATAATTCTGCGCATAATTGTAATCATATATTCAGGGTCACAATTCTTATGAATTTCCTCTTGAATGTGTGTAAATTTACAGACATAAAGTTTAATATTCCCAGTGTATTCACTTAGAATTTCGGCAAGTTCTATTACCTTTTGTTTTGCTTGCTCGCTAGTATATGGATAACTATGAAAATGCAATGCAGAAAGTGTCATTCCGCGCTTTGCCATAGTAAATCCTGCGACAGGGCTGTCAATTCCGCCCGACAAAAGTAGTAAGCCCTTGCCACTTGTGCCCACTGGCATTCCATTAAGACAGTTGATTTTTTCAAAAAACACAAAAGTCACATTGTTTTCACGAATATCAATGTTAATGTCTGTTTCGGCGTTAAATAGGTCGACCTTAACATTAGGATTGTTTTTCAACACAAGCCCGCCAAGTTTTGCTGAAAACTCATTTGAAGTAAGCGGAAAGGTTTTGTCAGCGCGCTTTACAGTCACTCTAAAAGTAGCGGTCTCAACCTTAATTTTTGAAACATACTCCTCAATGGTTTTCATATCCGTGTTTAACATCACAGCCGGACTAACGGAGTGTATCCCGAATATCTTGGAAAGCGTCTCGATTATTTGAAATTCATCAGATTTTTCGTAGTCAAAAACGTAATATCTGCCAGAAATTTTCTTAACTTTACAATTGAAAATTTCAAGCCTCTTTTTTATATTGTTAATAAGCGTTTTTTCAAAAAAGCCTTTATTTTTGCCTTTTAAGAAAAGTTCGCCATATCTTATCAAAATTGCGTTGTTCATATTATCTTACCTTTTGTAAATATTTTTTCACGTTGTTGTTCAAAACTTCGACTAGTTTTTTTACTTCGTCAATAGTATTAAACTCACTAAAACTAATCCTTATAGCACCCTCAATTTCAAGTGGCGTGTATCCAAGTTGGCTAAGGTTTCGATTGTCTTTTTTCTTGCTGGAACAAGCCGAACCATTGCCCACTATAACGCCCTCATCTTCAAACATATGCACAAGGGTCTCCGCACGACAACCAGCGCAAGTTAACATTGTGATGTACGGCGAAACCTGCTCATTTCCAACCACCCTGTATGGCAAAGTTTTGTCCAAGTTGTTAAGCAAATAATCCCTAAATTCGGTGGCTTTTTTAAGATTGTCGTCCAGATTTTTTACACTCAACTCACTAGCGACTTTTAATCCCATAATCCCCGAAACATTTTCCGTTCCGCTTCTAAAAGAGTCTTGTTGACCACCACCAGTTAGTAGCGGTTTTAGATATCTTGCACCTGCCACAAACAAACCCGCTATCCCCTTTGGCGCGTGAATTTTGTGCCCGCTAATGGTGTAAAAATCGACTCCCAAATCGGTCACATTAACCGGAATTTTGCCAAACGCTTGTACGCCATCACAGTGAAACAAAATATTTTTATTTTTAGCCTTTACAATGCTCACAAGTTTTTTAATGTCGTTGACAGCGCCTGTCTCATTGTTGACGTGCATTACAGAAACCAAATTCACGTCGCTTGAAAGTTTGGTTATAAGGTCGGCCTCGTCCACTTGTCCGCTCGGATTAAGTTTTACAATTTCAACATTAAACCCGCTATTTTTTAGATCAAGTGCAGTGTTATAAACCGATGGGTGTTCTCCGCCAGAAACAAGGATTTTTCCGTTTTTCTTTGCGAATGCTCTAAGCACCATATTGTTACTCTCGGTCGCGCAACTTGTAAAAATAAAGTTGTCTGTTTTTCGCGCTTTAAGCAAATTTAAGATTGTGCTTTTCGCGTCCTTAATGTCGTTTTGGACAGTAAAAGCAGTCGAATAAATTGCACTTGGGTTGTAATAATTTTCCATATTATATAGATTTACAATTTCCCCAACCTCATCGTATGGTTTTGTTGTGCTCGCGTTATCAAAAAATATCATTTTTTAGTCCTATTATTTTTTATTTTCACGATATTATAACACAACATAAAAATACTTTCAATTATTATTTTAATAAGGTACAAAGTTTAGCAACGTGTCAAGTGAATCGGAATACAAATACACCTCAGGCACGCTACCCACGATAATACTTTCGGCAATAAGCACATTTTGTGTCGCCACAAATCTCTTGGTGTATAGTGGCAAAACCACGCCCACGCTTGCATTGACATTAAGATAAATTCGGTGGATTGTTTGGTTTACGCCGGCGGACTCAAACTCGCTAGAAAATGTACTATACACCGAGCCGATTGGTGAAACGTTAAGCCGAATCGAGGGGCCGAGTCCGACCAGAAATGGAATGCCCGTAAATGAACCAACCGCGATTGAAATCCCCTTTTTACCATACTCTTCAATTTTGTTTTCAGTTGTTTGGGCGAGGTCTTTGCTAAGGTTGTTTATTTCAAGGCTGTTTGCCTGAATCATCGAGATATTCCCCAGCTCGTCCGTAACAATGTTTATAAGGTCGTCATAGACAATTGAGTTCATTATCACATCACTAATTGCGCTGTTCATCGCACGGGTTGCCACAGATTTTGCCCTAAGTTCAATTGTGTTTACGAGCACCGGGTTGATAACCAGTCCAAAAAGTAAGAAAAAAACAAGAAAAAGCAATGTTAATATTGCTAAAAACATTATAAGTTTCTTGTTTTTCTTTAACTTGTGTTTTATTTTTGACAGACTAACAACCATATAAAAATATATGATTTTTAAGTGCAATTTAAAACTTTAAAATTTCTTTGTTTTGCTACTAAATATTGCTGAGAAAATGTAGGCGAAAATAACCGCCGCTGCAATTCCACCCGCAGTTGCAGTAAGTCCTCCAGTGAAGAGTCCAAGCACACCTTTTTCCTTGACCGCATCTATTACGCCTTTCGCGAGGCTTCGACCAAAACCGGTTATCGGAACAGTTGCGCCCGCGCCAGCAAACGCCACAATCGGGTCATACAAATCAAATCCTTCTAGCACCGCTCCAATACAAACAAACAGTACCAATATGCGCGAACTTGTGATAGTAGTTTTGATTATTAAAATTTGTCCTAGCATACAAATTAGTCCGCCAACGGCAAACACTTTTAAATACATCAACATTTTTTGTCTCCTTTTACCCGCTCAATAGTTATGGCGTGACAGATACACGGAATGCTATCTCCCTGCTGGCTTGAAAGTGGCGACAATAGCGCACCAGTCGGAGCAAACAAAACTTTGTTAAGTTCTCCTGCCTCCATTTTTTTCAATACATAAGATGTCAAAACAATTGCACTACACCCAGGCCCAGAGGCACCCTGAAAAGTTTTTTGGTTGTCGGTGTACATCATTTGACCGCAGTCGGCATAGTTGGCGCCGAGTTTGTACCCCTCGTGTTCCATAAGATCCAAAAATATCTCCGAGCCGAGTTTGCCAAGGTCGCCCGTCAAAATCAAATCGTAATCCTCGGGTTTGCTGTTTGTATCTTTCAAATGTGTAACAATTGTGTCCATCGCTCCAGGCGCCATTGCTGCACCCATGTTGTTTACGTCCTTGACGCCGTAATCCATAACCCTGCCGAAGGTGACTTCCGAAATTTCACAACACCCACCTTTATCCGACAAAACAATTGCACCCGAACCAGTAACGGTCCACTGACTGGTTGGAGGGCGTTGGTTTCCAAGTTCTAACGGAAACCTGTACTGACGCTCAACCGTACTAAAATGACTCGCCGTCGCGCAGACCGCCTTGCTTACATATCCCGCATCTATAAGTAGCGCACCTAGCCCCAACGACTCGGCGATTGTGCTACACGCACCATACAGCCCCAGGAACATAGACTTAAACTGACGCGCCGTAAATGCGGACGATATAATTTGGTCAAGCAAATCTCCCATAAGCAATATTTCAATGTCGGTGGTTTTTAGCCTACTCGACTCTATGGCTTTAAAAACAGCATGTTCCAACATTTTTCTTTCGGTGTGCTCAAAGGTTTTTTCTCCAAACTTATCGTCTTTCAAAATGTAGTCGTAATATTGCCCAAAGTTACCATTCCCCTCTTTTTCGCCAGCAACAGAGTAATGCCCAATTATTTTTGGGCGATTACCAAGTATGAATGTTTGTTTTCCTTTTTTCTTCATTTCTCCTCCTAGATAAATAGGTAAACTATACCAATCAAAATCGACACCGCAATTCCATTGACAATCACGGGGCCAGCGACGCTAAACATTTTTACACACGTGCCAAAAATAAAGCCCTCTTTTTTAAACTCAATTGCCGGGCTTGTTATTGAATTAGAAAATCCTGTAATTGGAACTATCGAGCCAGCGCCAGCAAAAACGCCTATCCTATCATACACACCAAGCCCCGTCAAAAAGCTCGACAAAAAAATTAGGACTATAAGCATCCAAGTTGTCGCCTCTTCAACAGTCATTGTTTTGAATATCAACATCAATATGTCCATTATTCCCTGTCCCAGACAACATATAAGTCCACCCACTAAAAACGCATATATTAAGGTTGGAAAATTTTTGGTTTTAGGAATTTTTTCTAAAACATATTCATTGTATCTCTGATTTCTTATTTTTTCGTCCATAATTGCTCCTTTAACGTTAAATTTTGGTCAAAAACTAAAAAGTTTAAACAATTTTCCAAAAAAATAAATAAAATAAATTTTCCGTTGCAAAATAATAGCGTATTACGGAGGAATTTTATGAAAAAAATATTCGCAGTTTTAATTATGTGCGTGCTAGTTACAACACTACTTGTTGCATGCAAGCAAGAGACAACAGCAAATGTTGTTGCCAAAAATCTTGATAAAAATCTAAACACACTATCAATTACTGTCAACAAATTAGATACAATTGACAATAAGTATATTGCAAACCCCGACTTGTATTCGAGCACAATTGGTATGCCAAACACCAATAAAGACAAGTTTTTTGCACTTACTTTCAAACAAAACATAAATACTGACAATGAACTTAATGATCTAGTTAAGCAAATGTTAGTAAATAGAATCAAGGAAAACTTGTTAAACCAAAACACGATCGATCGAAACGATTGTTATAGTTGCAAAAAATATTGCGACAATAATGGCAACTGCTATTACACCGATTGTAATGGCAACAACTATATATGCGACTCTTACGGCAATTGTAGCACATGTCCAAGTATTCCTAGTTCTTGCTCATATGTTGGAAATAGCGATTTCTCAGGTTGCCCGAATGCAACATCGCTTTCCGCTACGACTATGGAAGATTTAAATGTAGAAAGGCTATCTCTTGAACAAAGCATTCAAGATACAAACGCCGATCCGATCGACCCAATGTTTAATGTTGATGTTCAAGACGATTATACAAGTGACAACATCACAGAAGATGACACCAATATAAACGACAATACAAATATTGACAATTCCAACAACGATCAAACAAATATAACCGACAACGATCAGACTGGAAACGATTCAACCAATACAAATACAAATGATCCAAAAATCAAAATATTCTATTTCACCCAGGAGAGTTTTACTCCATACAAATTAAAATATCAACCTCGGTATATAACTCAGTATAATGAGAACGATATCAATAGTCAAATTGAAGCATATCTATTTAGGGTTCAAAAACTTTATGCAATGACTGAGGACAGTATTGAAGCAAACACCATTTTAGCAGAATGTCGTACAAAGGTAATTGACTGTATAGCCGAGATTAGAGAGCTAAACAACAACATTCTCTCTGGCGACTGTGAGCCAAGCATTCAACAACTTGAAGCATTAAAAAATTATATTGACGACTTAAAAATAACAATTGGAAGATTAAAAAATTGTAATGGCGAACTTTCAAAAGAAGTAAACAACATTAACAATTCAAACGGCTCTTCGATCATAAATAGCGTTGACGTGCTTAACAGTAGGTACCTAAAACTTCTTAATCATATTGACACCAGAATCACATATCATAAGAGCGCGATGGCAACATTAGAGCAAATAAAATATCTCTTAAATGACACCGTAAATGGAAATACAATTGATGAAGAACAGATTAACAGCATTGTTGAAAATAGCAATATGACAGAAGATGAAAAACAAGAAATTAAAAATATTGTAACAGAAATTAAAGAAAATGAATTAAATTCTAACTATAATATCACTAACACAAACACTAACGATATTGTCACAAACTATGACGATAGTGTCATTAACTCAAACATCGATGACAATATCCCATTATTTAATGACAATAATATACTACTTGATGACACAAATTCAAACAATGAAGAAAACAAAAAAATTGAAACAAGTGATAATATATTTGAAAATGAATACACTGATGCAAATACAAACATAAACAATGACGAAACTATAATCGACACAAACAATACAGATATCGAAGACACGGACATTGTCACAAATGATAATCTTGATACTGACGCAAGCAACGCAGTAAACGAGAATGTGGATTTAAATAACGACGAGGTGTCAGACACAAATACGCAAACTGACAGCATAATCGATGATACTGTCGAGACTGATTACAACATAGTTGAAGATACAGACGCAAGCGAGACCACAACACACCATGGTAACATTGACACCTACAACAATAACTATACTTTTAAAAATATTGACACATATAAAAACAATAATGATGTTGTTGATGACAACGAAATTGCAAATAATGACATTCCTGAGAATAATGAAATTGTAAATAATGATAATGTAAATAACGATCACAATTACGATTTTACAACACCTGAAAACAGAGACGAACGACCAGTTGTTGTTGATGATAATTTTACAAACGATACAGTTGCAAACAATACTGACACAGTATTAAATGGTGACTATAATGGAGTCGGAAATGGTATTGCATATGATGGCGCAAATGTTAACAATAGCGGAATGTATCACAACAGCGTTATTACCCAAAACAATCTTGACACCAACAACGGATATGGCGGTTACTATTATACAGCCGACGGTCAAATCAAAAACAACGGCATGAACAACAACAATGAGATTGGCAACAATGGTCAAACAATTGAAACCAATTTAAACAGCCGAAATAACGTTAACACTTATGGCTACAACACAATGTTGGATATAATAAATCAAGGAACTGTTAACAACGGGATCAACACATTGTAAACATAAAAAAAGACTACTTTCACGAATGTAGTCTTTTTTTATGTTAAATTATTGCGTATTTTTTCAATTATTTTATTTTCTAATCTGCTTATCTGAACTTGGGAAACACCCAAGACGCTGGCAACTTCCTTTTGGGTTTTGTCTCTAAAATACCTTAGCATTACTATCTTCTTCTCTCTTTCTGACAATTTCGATATTGCATCATAAAGAACCATATTGTCCACAACATTATCAAACGGATTTTCATCTGATACTTTTTCTTCAAGAGACATTTGCTTGCCATCGCCATCTGAAACGTCAAGATTTAGCGACACAATCTGCCTAGAACTTTCCATTGCCACAACAACGTCTTGCGGATCAACATTCATAGCCTCCGCAATCTCGTCAATTGTTGGGGACCTATCATTTTGCGCAGAGTACACATCAACATATTTATTTATTTTAAAAGACAATGTTTTTACACTGCGCGAAATCTTCATAACACCCGTATCACGCATATATCTTTTTATCTCTCCCGCAATCATAGGTACAGCATATGTGGAAAATTTCACTCCAAAACTTTTATCAAAGTTGTTTATGGCCTTTAAAAACCCAAGACTTCCCAATTGATACAGATCATCGTATTCTATGCCCTTATTCAAAAATCGTTTTACTACGCTTTTTATTAGCGGTGAATTCTCTTCAATCAATTTTTCTTTTGCAAACTCATCATTTATCTTCGCTTTTTCTATTAAACTTAGAGTTTGACCCGCATCAAGCATTCTAACCTCCCACTGCTACACCATAATCCTTTTTCTTCGACATAGTAACAGTTACGCCGTTATTAGGACTTGACTTTACATCTAGGCTGTCCATAAATCCCTCCATCACCGTAAAGCCCATTCCACTGCGTTCACTGTTTGGTTTTGACGTGTAAAAAGGTTGTTTTGCCTTATTTACATCTTCAATTCCAATCCCAAAGTCAGTTATGGTTATGTAAATCTCGTCTATGGCTAGTTTTACATTTATCTCCACGTCTCCCTTTTGATTTGGATAAGCATGCACAACACAGTTTGTAAACGCTTCACTCACAGCGGTTTTTATGTCGCCAAGCTCTTCGACACTTGGATTTGTAAGCGCACAAAAACTCGCAACCGTTAATCTAACAAATGCCTCATTCTCTGGAAGCGCCTTTATTTTTAGGTTTAATTCGTTAATCATTTTCACTCTCCTTTTAACTTATTTTGGGGATAATTTCGTATAGCCCGCTCATTTTAAAAATCTTTTCAATGTGATAATTGGGGTTTATCACATACATAAAAATGTTTTTTGACTTCAATTTTTTGTATCGTCCTATCAACACTCCTATACCTGTGCTATCCATAAATTCCAAATCGTGCATATCAATAACCAACTTATTAAAGCTGTTTTTTCTTATGAGTTCGTCCATAACCGAACGTGTATAATTGGCTGTACATTCGTCTAGTTCACCCGACAAACTTATCACCAACGTGTTTTTACTAAGTTTACTTTTTATCTCCATTTTTCCTCCTTCTTTCGTTGTAAAAATTGTAACACACCCGCCGCAAAATAATTTAGGAGGTTTTGTAGTATTTACGCTTTCTTTGTCGCTTAAAATTATTAAAATCTTATCAAAATATTTTGAAAATTCTCTTGACATATCCCTTATGTTATAGTAAAATTACATCGTATCACAAAGATGTCATATCGGGGTGTAGCGCAGTTTGGTAGCGCACTTGATTTGGGATCAAGGGGCCGGGAGTTCGAGTCTCTTCACCCCGACCAATATCTTTATGATTTGGGCGTTTAGCTCAGTTGGTTAGAGCAACCGGCTCATAACCGGTCGGTCCGGGGTTCAAGTCCCTGAACGCCCACCAACCTTAAAGAATATTTCATTATATGGCTCGTTAGTTCAGCTGGTTAGAACGCCTGCCTGTCACGCAGGAGGTCAGCGGTTCAAGTCCGCTACGAGTCGCCATTTTTTATAAGGTGCAGTCTCCATATCTACGCCTCGGTAGCTCAGTCGGTAGAGCAGAAGACTGAAAATCTTCGTGTCGGTGGTTCGATTCCGCCCCAAGGCACCACCCTATATGGATGCTGTGCCCTATAAAAATAATTCGCTGGTGTAGCTCAATAGGTAGAGCAGCTGATTTGTAATCAGCAGGTTGTGGGTTCGATTCCTATCACCAGCTCCATTTTTTAACTGCACACCCCTGCTGGTGTAGCTCAGTTGGTAGAGCAACTGATTCGTAATCAGTAGGTCGAAGGTTCAAATCCTTTCATCAGCTCCATATGGGAGAGTTCCAGAGCGGCCAAATGGAACAGACTGTAAATCTGTCGTCATCGACTTCGGTGGTTCGAATCCACCCTCTCCCACCATTGATACTATATTTAGTGTTTATATGAGATGGTTATATACTAAATATTGTGTGTTGAGATAGCAAAAATGCTATCTCTTTTTTATTCGTGAGTAGAATTTGAGTAGAAAACTAAAACAATTTATTGGTCAGTTATTTTGCTTAGACAATCGGAATACAATACATAAAAGAGTTGACAATATCCATTTTTGCCCACAGATAATTGACTTTTATTAAGATTTGATGTTATTATATTTCTAGTAAAGATTTAAGGAAAACAAAATGAATTGTTTATTTGTTTACAATCCTCACAGCGGGAAAAGCGGGCTGGTTAAGAGGATAAATTTTATAATACAAGAACTTCAAACAATATACGACGAAGTTGATTATATTCCGACCGAATATGCCGGACACGCAAAAAAAATAGCATCTGACGCATGCGGAAAATATGACAGGCTAATTGTTAGTGGAGGTGACGGAACTTTTAACGAAATCATCAACGGGATTGCGGAAAAGAAAAATGCGCCGATTGTGGGCTACTTGCCCAGTGGAACCGTAAACGACATATCGCGTTCTTTAAACATTCCTAGAAACCTTAAAAAAGCGCTAAAAGTAATTCGCGACAACAATGTATTTGAACACGACATCTTCAAGTGCAACAAGGATTATGGAATATACTTTTGCGGTGCAGGAGCATTTACTAGCACAAGTTATGCGACCGAGCAAAAATACAAGAAAAAATGGGGAAAAATCGCTTATTTCTTCAATTGCATAGGAGAAATAAACGACATACAAGATTTTGAAATTAAAATAACCGACAAAAACGGCTATGTTACAAGCGGAAAGTACATAATGATGCTAATTATCAATTCGCGCTCGGCAGCGGGTTTTAAGATGAACGCGCGGGCAAATTTGAGCGATGGCAAGGTTGACATTGTACTTATAAAACGAGAAAATAAAAAATTTATAAACTATCTATCCTCTATTGTCGCAATCGGAAAAATATTCTTAATCGACCAAAATATTCTTAGAAACAACGATTACATAACCAAATTAAAACTAAGCGAATTTCACTTAGAAAACAGCAAACGAGCCATTATAAACATTGATGGCGAACAAAGTTCTTATGGCAATATGGACTTTAAGGTTTTGCAAAAGGGATTAAAAATAATTGTTCCATCAAAGACAATCAAACAACAGTTTAAAATTAGAAACCGCGAGCAAGCAGTTTTAGAAAAAGCGGAGAAAAAACTTAAAAAAGATGCGTGAAATACTCACGCATCTTTTTTGTCATTCTTTTTATTTTTCTTGTCTTTTTTTTTACTCTTTTTAGCCTTAGACTCCTCATAGCCCTCTTTAATTTCGTTCATTTTCTCAGAAATCACTTCACTTGCCCTATTTAGAATATCCTTAGTGATAGGCTTATCTTTAAACTCTTCCATTTCGCTAAGATTAAAAGGCTTTCCAATTATGTAGGTCGTAATCCCAAAAAATTTTGGCTTATTTACAAAAAACGAAGGAACAATCGGTGATTTGGTTTTTAGCGCAAACATCGCTACCCCGTTTTTAATATCCTTTACTTCTTCGGTTTTTAGTCTTGTTCCCTCCGGGAATATGCAAAGCGCCTTGCCTTTGTTTAAGTACCCCAAAGTGGTTTTAATCGCCCTAATGTCGTTTTGTTTGCGGTTTACAGGATACATTCCAAGCGCCTTATAAAATGCCCCGCTTAACTTATGCTTAAACAACTCCGACTTTGCCATAAAGTGAAATCGTCGTTTTAAAATTTTCGACGCAATAATCACGGCATCTAGATTGCTCTGATGATTGCAAACCAGTATCATTTTGCCCTTACCTGGAATATTTTTTCGCCCTTTTACACGCGTCGGCAACAATATCATAAGCGGAATAATTGCAAGCGCCAAACAAATATAAAATATCATTTTTACTCCTTAATAAACTTCGAAATATAATCCGCAACTTCTGGGAGTGTCATTTTTGAGGTATCCACAACGATTGCGTCTTTTACAATTGTAAGCGGACAATACGACCTATTCGAGTCACGCGCGTCACGCTCTTTGATGCTTGCCAAAACCTCATCATAGGTGCTCATAAGCCCCTTTTCCAAAAGTTCGTTAAGACATCTTTCCGCCCTAACCTCTGGACTAGCGGTAACAAAAAATTTATACTTTGCATCTGGCAAAACGTGGCTAGTAATGTCTCGCCCTTCCATTACAACGTTGTGTTGCCTTGCGATTTTTCGTTGCAACTCCAAAATGTGGTCGCGGATTTCAGGGACTGCCGAAACACGTGACGAATAATCGGAAGCAGCAGGCGTCTTCAACAAATCGGATACATCATCTCCGTTTAAGAAAGTATGCTGTTGACCGTCTAAAAACTTAACCTCAACATTGGCATTTGTGGTCATTTTTTCAATGTCTTTTTTTGTAACAATAGGCATTCCATTGTCGTCCTTTTTGGAGCATAGCCCATTTTGATAGGCATATAATCCAATCGCCCTATAAAGACTACCTGTATTTAGGTGTAAAATGTTTAGTTTTTTAGCGAGCATTTTTGCCACGCTACTTTTCCCTGCCGATGCAGGTCCATCAATTGCGATCGCGTACATATTTTTTACCTCACTTAAAAATTTTTTCCAAATCGGAATTATTTAATAACTTATACTGTTTAAGTGGCAAATCGCCAAGTTCCAACTTGCCTATTTTAATGCGTTTTAGAGCAAACACATTGTATCCGACAGCCTTAAACATTCGTCTAACTTCCCTATTTCTGCCCTCAAAAATTGTGATGTTTAGCGTATACAATCCGTCCTTAAACTTTGGGTGTTCGACAATCGCCGGCTGAGTAAGACCATCTTCCAGCATAACACCCCTTCTAAGCGCGTCCAAATCAGACGTTTTAGGCTTTACTTTAAGCGTAACCTCGTAGGTTTTGCCTATCCTATTTTTAGGGTGCATAACCTTGTTTGCAAAATCGCCATCGTTTGTAAGTATCAACAACCCCTCGGTGTTAAAGTCAAGTCGCCCAACCGGATAAATACGGCCACTTTCCTTTATAAGTTTCATAACTGTTGGTCTATCTTTTTCGTCCGAAACAGAACAGATATATCCCTTTGGTTTGTTTAACATAATGTATTTAAGTTGCGATTGCGGTTTTAATACTTTCCCCTCAAACTCAATCTTATCCGTGTCGTTAATTTCGGTGGCCAAATCACACACAACTTCGCCATTAACTTTTACTTTGCCAGCCTTAATTAAGTCCTCTACTTTTCTGCGACTTCCCACGCCACAACTTGCCAAAAATCTATTAAATCTCAATGTTTTTACCTCAAAGATATTCTATAACAAATATGCGACAAATGCAAATAATTTGACAAACAAAAAAATCTTGTAGTTTAGTCAACACTGTTTGAAACTAGCGGAATATAAGCACTTTAATCTATAAATGATTAGGGTGTTTTTTCCTCTTAACTGAAAAAGAAACAAATATTACTTACGTTGTCAAGGATTGTCGCCAATAGCGACATACACTTTAACCTTGACAACAAAGAATATTTGTTTACAATAATAAAAAAGAGAAGAAAAAATAACAGCAAAAAGCGAAAATGTGTTATGTTTACCAACACTTTCGCTTTTTGCCTGCTTTAATTTAGTTTATAAGTGTGTGCTTGTATTCGGTGGAGCGAAGCGACACCGACTTGTATCATGACAAGCACACGTCTAACTGCCAAATTGTAAGGTAACTATTAACAATAACCTCCATCAATAGTAATTATTTCGCCATTGATATAACTTGATTTTTCGCTTGATAAGAAGAATATTGTCTCAGCAATTTGTTCAGGCTTTGCAAAGCTTCCAAGCCAAATCTTTTCACTTTCTGATTGTATATAGTCTTTTGGTAAATCTTTATTCATATCAGTATCTGCCCAACCAATAGCAATAGCATTTACTCTAATATGTGGTTTAAATTGAAAAGCCAAATCTCTTGTTAAACTTTGTAAACCTATTTTTGAAATATTATAGTCTAAACATTCTGGAGATGTTGTTTTTGTTCCATTTGTTGAAGATACGTTTACGATTGTTGCTCCAGATTTCAAATATTTACTTGCTTCTCTTGAAACAATAAAAGCCCCTATCACATTTACATCTAAGGTTCTTCTAAATTGTTCAATTGTAATATCTTCAAAACTTCTATCATAAACAATGCCAGCATTATTAACTACAGCATCTAATCTTCCGAATTTTTTGATAATTGCATCAATCATGTTTTTAACTTCATTTTCCTTGGAAACATCAGCCTTTATAGCTAATGCTTTTATATCATATTCGTTTTCAACAAATTTTTTTAACTCTTCAACTTCATCCTTGCTTTTAAAATAGTTAATTACAACATTGTATCCATTTTTTGCAAACTCAATTATTGTAGCCTTTCCAATACCTCTTGAAGAGCCTGTTACTAAAACAACTTTATTCATTTCTATATCCTTTTCTAATCTATATTTTTTAAGATATAAATATTATAACACACATAATTTATTTTTGTATCTATTTTTAAAAAATAAAAAAACAATACTTTTATTTTGTATTGTTTTTTCACTAGTTTCAATTGTCTTAGACCTTCCCACAAGATTTTTTAAGTTTAAAACCACTTGCTTATAATGTTGTCCATCATATACCTAAAATCAATATTTTTCACGTTGTCTATCGTGTAAAGCGGTGACTCAAACACTATTTCGTCCCCCTTGTACACGGTGACATTTCCCACCTTTTGGTTGAGCTCTACTGGAGCGGTTATGGTATCAGGAATGTCATATTCAACGCGATAAAGATCCTCTTCGCTTCGCTTAATAAGCGGTCTATATCCATTAAGAGTCGCCACTCCAACGTCCTCTTTGTCTCCACTTTCAATGTAAGTGGTTCCGACGTACGAATATGGCTTAACAAAATCTTTTAGGCAGTATTCATCGTACGCCTTTTTATCAAGCTTTGCGCATTCTTCAAACATTGGTTGGCAGTTTAAAACGACCGAAACAACCCTCATTCCGTCCTTTTCAGTCGCGCTTACTAGGCACCTGCCCGCGTTGTCCGTGAAACCAGTTTTAACACCAACACAGTTTTCGTCGCTAAATAAAATACGGTTTTTATGTTTTAAATAGCGCTTTTGATAAACATTAGTAGGCTCAATAATATGATGTTTTGTTGAAACTATTTCTTTGAACATAGGGTTATTAAGCGCCTTAGAGGTCATTAGAGCCATATCGTATGCGCATGAGTAATGTCCCTTAGCGTCAAGCCCGTGAGGGTTTACAAAATGCGAGTTTTTCGCTCCGCATTTTACTGCGTACTCGTTCATCATCTTAACAAACATTTCCTCGCCAGCAACCTCTTCCGCTATTGCCATAGCGCAATCGTTTCCGCTTGCTAACATCAAACCCAGTAGCAAATCCTTAAACTTTATTTTTTCGCCGTGCTTCAAATATATGCTTGTGCCCTCAATTCCGACCGCTTTATCACTCACAGTGACTTCCTTGTCTAAATCATGATAATTTTCAAGCGCAACTATGCAAGTTATTATCTTAGTTGTACTTGCAATCGCGAGATGGTCAAAGGCATTTTTTTGATACAAAAGCGTTCCACTTGTCCCCTCGTAAACCGCCATTGCCTTGGCTTGCGAAACATCTTCCGCATAGACCTCGCCCTTGAAACACGGCAACAAGCAAATTACAAGCACGAGACATATTATACTAATTACTTTCTTCATCGATGCTTCCCTTTTTATCCTTCATTATTTTTGCCAAAATACTGTTGGAAATTTTAACCACTTCATTTAGAGGCGAGACTGCTTCGGTTGAAACATACTTGGTTTCGGTTTTAGTAAATATCAAGAATCCCATTGGCTCAACAGTAAAACCGCTTCCACTTCCGCCAGCAAAAGGAAGTTTTGCAACTTTTTTTGATTTGGTGTTAAGTTCGCCACCGCCAGCAACAAAACCCACGCTAACCTTGCTTATCGGCAAAACGCGAGTGTCTGCATCGACCACTATTATCGAACCAACAACCGTGTTTACATCAATTACATCTTTTAACCTCTGCATCGCAGTGTCGATTATATCATTAGCATTTTCCTCTAAATTTTTAGATTTTTCCATACATACTCCTTTGCCACATTGCTTTTCCAACAGCCCACACAGCATCAAACAAACAGACAAATATTGTCGCTTTTATAGACGCCGAAAGGTGTTCTTTTAAATACCCCACATTAACACTACCCCTTATCTCGGTTTCCGCGTTTTCAGCCAAAAGTCGGCTCGCCACATAGTCGTTTACTATTATTAAGTCGCCAGCCAAAACGCTTACTTGCATAGCAGATGTCGATGCGATGTCAAAATCGGTTTCAAAATCAGTAAGATAAATTTTTTGTTTAATATTTTCCGAAATATTGCGAACAAACTGAATACTTTTTGTGTCTAAGTTAATTTTAATTTGGAGCACTTTTTTGTTTTTGCGTATCAGGTTGAAGTATCCTGCAATAAGGCTAATATCTCCGCAAAAAATAGTTATGCCGTACACAGTTATTTTGATGGTGCCTAGGTTTTTGTAAATGTCATATTCTAGCGCAACTGTCACCTTTAAACTTACAGTAACTAGCACAATAAGTACCGCAAAGATTATCAAAACTGTTTTCATACTTTTAGTATTTGTTAAAAGCAAAAAAAAATGCTTAAAACTAAGCATTTTTAAATAGGTTTTATTGTTTAATTTTCGTCCATAAATTTCACGTAATCGGCGTCAACTGTTTCGTCTAGCAAACTATCAACATCAGCCTTATCGTTAAGGATTTCGTCCTTTAACTTGTCTATGTCGATATCCAAATTGTCAGCCTGCTCGGCAAGTTCTTGCTTTTTCTTTTCGTCCAAGGTAATCTCATCTTCGGTGTCTCTAAAATTAAATAGGCTATTGCCGTCATCTCCGCTATGTAATACTTGAATTCTCTCAATCAACTCGTTGTAATCAGGAAGTTCGTCAATGCTACCCAATCCAAACTTTTTCAAGAAATTATCCGTTGTGCCAAATAGCAAGGGTTTACCTACCGCGTCTTTTCTTCCGACAATCTCAATAAGGTTATTTTCTATAAGCGCGTTAATGGCGTAATCGGAATTTACCCCTCTTACGTTTTCGATTTCAAGCCTAGTGATAGGTTGTTTGTAAGCAATAATTGCACACACTTCCAAAACCGCCTTAGTAAGGGCTTTTTCCTTAATAGGATTAAGCACTTCGCCAACAGGACCAGCATAATTTGGATTGCTACATAGTTGTGCTTTGCCATTAAAAAGCAAAATTTGAATACCACTTCCGTTGTCGTCGCGTTCTTTCTTCATCTCTTTAAAAGCACCTTCAACTTCTTTAACTTCTAATTGCAATTTTTCTGCAATATCAGTGAATGCAACAGCGTCGCCAGCGACAAACAAAATACTCTCTAAAATTTCCTTTAAATTTTCCATATTATTCCTCTTCTTGTTTGCAAATTTCTATATCTGCAAAATTTTCGGGTTGTTTTACGTGTATCTCCTGCAACTTCAAAAGTTCCAAAAGCGCCATAAATGTGGTTACAACTTCGTCACGCGAAATGCTATTGCTAAACAACTCGCTAAAATACACTTTCTTGCGCACCAACAAGCAATCTTTTATGGTCGAGATTTTTTGAGAAACAGTAAATTTTTCTTTTTGAATCTCCTTAACTTCTTCGGTCGATTTGGTCTCTTGAACACGTATCATCAACTTTGAAAAAGCGTCTAACAACATATCAAGTTGCATATCTTTAAGCACATATCGAAACTTGTTGGCATCGGGTTCTGGTTTTTTATAAAACCTATCGGTGTTTTCCAAAACTTTAAGTTTTTCGGTCGTCTCTTTAAGCATTTGATATTCTTTAAGGCGCATTTTAAGCAAGTACTCTGGGTCCTCTTCTTCTGGCTCCTCTTCAAGTTTTGGAAGCAGACTTTTGCTCTTTATTTCAATAAGTGTTGCTGCGACTTCGATAAACTCGCTCGCCGACTCCATATCAATTGCCGAAAGTTGGTTGATAACTTCCAAATACTGTTCGGTTATCTCCGACAACTTCACCTCGTCAATGCTAAGTTTGCTCTGTTTTACAAACTGCAAAAGCAAGTCTAGTGGTCCCTCAAAATTTTCTATTTTGAAGGTCATTTGTTCTTCATTATTAAAAACGTCCATTAGAAAATCCACCCCCAGAATAGTAAAATAGGATAACTCACAATGCCAATTAGTTTTGACAAAAACGAACTACAAGCAATCATTATTACAAGCAATATCACTTGCCCATAAGCGCGCATAAACTCCATAAACTTGTTGCCTTGTTTTGTAAGGCTGTTTAAAAAGTTGTAGCCATCTAGCGGATAAACTGGTAAAAAGTTGAAAACCGCCAAACTTATGTTAAGAGAAAATAGCACAAGGAAAAATATCGTCAGATAAGACAAAAAAAGATTTTGCCCCGACGAAAACTTGACGATTGCCATATAAATTCCGCACGAAAAGAATGCGATTATAAAGTTAGTAATAACCCCGGCAGACGACACAAGCGCCATATCCTTGCGATAGTGTTTAAACTTGATTGGATTTACTTCCACAGGTTTTGCCCAACCAATGAAAAATAGCATTGAAAATATAAAGCCTAGTGGGTCAATATGAGCAAGCGGATTTAGCGTAACTCTGCCCATATATTTAGGAGTATCATCGCCACACTTGTAAGCGACAAAAGCGTGGGCAAATTCGTGCAAGGTAAAAGAAACAACAAGTGCAATCACATAAATTACACCTGCAACAATAAAATCTTTGCCTTGATACATTTGACTCAAATAAATTAACATTGAAATACGCCCTAAATTTTTACTGCTTATATTATATTATAAATATTGAAAAATTCCAATCATTTTAGGCTATATTAACAATTTTACGTTTGACAAAAAATGTAAAAAAAAGATACTGCAAACTGCAATATCTTTTTTTGTTTACTTAAAAATTTTCATTAAAAGTTCAAAAAGCAAAATTACCATAGTTAAATTTCCCAACTATTAAATATCTTCCTGATAGCGTCGCCGTAAGTTTGTTTTTCAAGGTCTTGTTGTAGCCCAACATTTACTTCGCCTAGCACAACACCCTTTTTCAAAACAACAATTTTGCCCACAGTGTCGCCAGCCATACGAGGTGCTTTCACTTCGCTAGGCAACTCATATCTAAGTTCGATATCCTTATTATCGCCAATTTTATTGATAACATAAAAGTCGTCTAACGCCATCAATTTTACAGACGAATCCTTTCCTCCCACAACATTAAGGTCGATGTTTAATATCTCCCCATTTGAAACAATTTTCTTGTTTTCGTAATTAGAAAATCCATAGTTGAATAGTTCCATACATTCCTTAAATCTATTAGGAGCGCCGTCACATTTTAAGGCAACCGCAATAAGATTCATATCGTTTTTGCTTGCCATTGCGCCTAAGCAATAGCCCGCTTCATCGGTAAATCCGGTCTTTCCGCAAACGCAAGGTGAATAATATTTTATAAGCCTGTTTGTGTTTACAAGTTCGGTTTCGCGTCCGCTTGGGTGTACAAGTTTGTCCATCCAAATCTTGCAATCTTCCTTGTATAAATCGTATTTGCTTACTACTTTTAGAAGTTTCGCTGTATCAAGTGCGGTGCTATATTGATTGGCTTTTGGAAGACCGGTAGCATTACTATATGCGGTGTTTGCCATATTAAGGTTTTTTGCTTTCTCGTTCATTAGTTTTACAAAATTATCCTCAGTACCAGCAAGATTTTCCGCAAGAACAATCGCACTATCGTTGGCCGATGCCACAATTACGCTTTTTAGTAGGTCTCTTACTGAGTACTCGCTTCCTGCGTCCAAGAATGCTTGACTTCCCTCTGCGTCACACGCATAATCGCTAGCCACAAACATATCGTCAAGTTTTATCGCGCCCGACTCAATTCGCTCCAATGTAAGAAGCGTAGTCATAAGTTTGCAAATGCTTGCAACAGGCATTTTTTGATTTGGATTAACGCCATACAAAATAGTGTTGCTGTCACTGTCCATAAGCAAATAACTATCACTCGTAAACGAACTAAAAAGGTCGTCTGCTTCTAGCGCATAAGCGGTGTGTTTTGGAACCAACAACACACTAAATAAAAGTACTAATGCAACCAATTTAAAACATAATTTTTTCATAGATAATTTCCTTTTTCTTTTATCTTTTGAAAAAATCTTAATATTATGCAAGAAAAAAGGCTAATGCCTTAATTTGCATTAGCCATTAGAGATAAGATGTTTATTTTTACATCACGATTTTCGGTGTCGTCATTTACTGCCAAAATCGTAAAATCAATTTGAATATAATTTTTGCCAGCATAGTTGTTAAGGTTTAGAAGATATCCAGCAAAGGTTGTTTTGTCCTCCTCCTCGACATCTTCACCATTAACATCGTCAACACCAATATATTCATATAGATTTGTGTTAAGCGTAAAGGTTGTGTATTTGCCGTTTTCCGAAGCAACGCCGTTTGCCTTAGATACCTCTACCCCGTCTAGCATAAAACTCCCCACCGTGCCATTAACCACAAGTTTAACGCCGTTGTAGCCACCTATTCTAAACGATTCAAGTGTCCCCTCATCTTCGTTTGTTGATTTAATTACATCCTTTTCTTCGGCAATCATCGTGGTTTGCCCGTCGAGAATTTCGGCGCTATAACTAAAATTGTCATCGCCAGCCTCAGGTTTTACATATCCAACGTCCATTGCACCGGTATTTGATGTAACTTCCTTTTGTGATGTGTGTATCTTCACATTAGCGTCTATCATCGCTGTATTTTCTGCCTCGCAAAGCAACGCAACGTCCACCGATGTAACTAGGAAGCCGTCAACCTCAAATGTCTTTTTTGCAACAGTTTGCTTGTCGCTATCCTCGTACACCCATTCGCCGTTTTCTTTTCGCGCCATAGTTCTGTCGCCCTTAACAGCGTTTGGCATCAACAAAATGCCTACGATTTTAAGTTCTTTATCAAACTTCTCATCAAGAGTCGTTTTTCCGTTTTCAAATTCACTAGGGTCAACATCTGGCACTTCATATCCCGTGTCGCCAATTTCAGGCGAATCATCGCTCACTTCGCCAAATTGCTCGTTGTCCATCAAATAATCAATGTCAACAGCCATTATGCTAATCCTTGGGAATTTTATAAAAATCCCCTCGTTCTTTGCACCCTCTGGGGTGATTTTTTCGTAAGTTGTTTTTGCAGTGCGAGCCACCATCTCAGTAATTGCTGTGCGATATGCTTTATAATCACGATAGTTTTTCACTCCGCCGTCTGGCTCTGCTGTCATATTGGTCGAGGTTATTCTGTCTCCAAAATCTCTTTTGATTTCGCCCGCAATTCTATCGTCCTCATTAACAGCATCTTCGCCAAGAATGTGGGTCAATATGGTCTCAGAAATAAACTTCAAGTCGGTTGCAGTAAATCCCAAATGGTCAATTTTTTCCACTAACTGAGCGTACACGGTCGCGCGATTTGTTACGCTGTAATTTGCCGGAATGCTAATTCCCGAAACAGCACTTGCTATCATCACTTTAATCTCTTCTTGAAGTTGGGTTAGAATTTCAGATGCCGAAGAGCCAACAGCAAGTCCCGTGTTATCAATTAAAGCCCATCTGTAATCGGTTTTAAATTCATTGGAACCAGTAAAAATCTCATAATTTACTGTCGCACCCTCAGAAGTAACTTCTACAATTTGTCGTTTAACCCCACCAAAAACCGCTTTGCTAAAATTAAAATAGTCCTCTTGTTTTTCAGTAACGCTGTCATCGGCTTGCTTTTCGCCATATGTCACTTGTGGAAGAGCATAATTTTCGTCGGCGCCATAAATCTTGGCAACAGCGCTAAGGTACAAAAAGTCATTAACATCAATATATCCGTCAACAATTCTCTGCTCGGAATCGTACATTGGAACCGTTCCGTCAATGCCATCGATAAAGTTGTATAAGTTAAATTTAAGTAGTCCATCTGGGATCTCTTTAATATAAAAATCGCCAATACTATCGGTCAAAATCTTTGCAAAGTAGTCAATTTCTCTCTTTACAAGATCGCCAAAAGTAGTCTCTTCGTTGGTGTAATGGTCAACAAATTTCCCCTCACTGCCTGGATCTATAAACACAATTGCGTCACCAAACAAATCGGCACCTTTGCCGTTGTTATTGTTGCCATTTTCGTCCTTGTATATTGTAATATTATCCTTAGTTTTTAGGATTTCTTCGGCGTTGTTTGCTGCATCGGTGATTTTAGGATCTAGCGTATCAGTGGGAGGATCTCCCGCGCCTACGCAACCACCCAGCACAAAACTACACATTATTAAAATTACTAAGCATAATCTTAAAAATTTATTTTTCATATGTTCCCCATCATTCATATTATTTGTAAATAAAATGACATAATACACCCATATTATTTAAAATAATATAACATACTTACAAAAATAAATCTATCAATTTACAATGATTGTTATTTTAATTAAAGGCATACACATACATTTTAAAAACAATATCGCTGTAATCAAAATGCAAATTATTATAATAATTGAGTTGTTGTTTTGGCTACAATAGCACTCTTTTCCGTACTTTTTTATGGTATTGTTTTTGTAAATCGCGATAGAGCTTAACAGAATTAACAAGAAATTTATACACAGGTCAAACGGGATGATTATGATTATAACATTGATTACACCCGCAAACGAGAATAGGTCAATTATTGCGAAAATCGTAAAGCCTAATGTGTATCCTCTCACGATAAAATACAAAAAATTTATGACCGCCATAAACTTATTGATGTTTAGAAAAATTATAAGCAAACACACCACTGCGGTTCCTATAAAGTAAGAGAAAAATACGCCAAAACTGCCCCTATCGCCCTGCAAAAAAGACACCAGGTTTGCATCTGGCACATTGCCTAGTTCCAAATTCCCAGCATAGCGCGACGAAGTAAAAATTCCAGTAACCAGCCCCAACAAAAAACAAATTGCCAGCATCAAAATTAGGAACTTGTATTTCCCAAAAAATGTATGTAATTGGCTTTTTAGCCGATATTTATTTCTATAAAAAACAGCGTCTTCCATAATATAATATATTATTTTAGACGCTTAAAAATTAACCAACTTTTGTTTCTATTTCGTTCATAAGTTTGTCCACTATAAACGAGATAAAAAAGCGGTTGCTACAATTGTTTTCACTTAACCCCTCAAAGCCTTCCACGTTAAAGTGCGTCCGCTTAAAGGCATTGTCAATTGCGGTACGAATTGACCTTTCGATATTGTACTCACTTGTTTGATTTAAAGACGCAACAACTGGGTAAACATCTTTGGTAAGCGACCCAATGTTGAAATCATTTTTCACAACCTGTTCTATTGACTGCTTTAAAAATTTAAACCCGACAAGTTTAAAAGAAAAACCAAGTTTTGTAAGATAATCGGAAATCTTTTGATTTAACCTACCGATATCAAACTCCTGCACATGATGTGACGAAATCTCGCATTTAGTAACCATACTATAAAGCACAGCCTCTAAGTTACATTCCGGAAGACAAAAAAAATTCGTATTGTTTACGTACGGTGCATAATGAGCCAAATCATCATCGACAAAAACCACCCTACAATATCTTGTAAGTGATAAGTCGGATTTAAGTACTTTGGACAAAAATCTTGCATACGAACCGTGTTCTTTCGAAAAAAAGACAACAGTATTTGGTTTTGTCGAAAACCAATTTATAAGGTCCGCAACCGTAGAAACATACGAAAGTTCAATTCCAATTTTTCTAAACGAGTCTCTCAGCCTACTCCCTACAAACAAATTCTTTGAAGAGTAGAATATAAAATTCAAATCTAAATTACACATAAAATATTTCCTAAAAATTTACTATTGTCCCCATTATACAACAAATTTTTACAAGAGACAAACATTTTTGTACAAATATTTTACAAAAATATAATTTTTTAAAAATTTTCAACGTTATTGTGTAAGCATCCAATCCAAATAAAGACCAAATCCTTTTGTTGGGTCGTTTACAAAAACGTGCGTAACCGCGCCCACAATTTTGCCGTTTTGCATAATTGGACTACCACTCATACCTTGGATTATCCCGCAAGTAAGCGCAAGAAGTTCTTTATCGGTCACCCTAAACACCATACTTTTTTCACTGCTATTTGTTTGATAGTTTGCTTTAATTATCTCTATTTCGTATGGTTTTATATCCTCGCCATTTAGAGCGCAAAATATTGTCGCCTTTCCGGGTTTTACTGTCGCGCGACCACCAATACTTACAAGTGTTTTGCCCTCCAAAAACTCCTGGTCAGTCACATATCCAAATACGCCATATTCGCTGTTTTTGTCCACATCACCTATTGGGTTAGTTTTAGAAAACGTGCCAAGTATCTCGCCAGGAGTGCCATCAACACCCTTTTTAAGCCCCAGAACTTTACACCTATATATATTGCCCTCGTTAACATCTAAAACTGTCCCACTATTTGTATAAATTGCGTGGCCAAGCGAGCCAAATCTAAGATTTTCGTCCTCAACAAATGTAAGTGTCCCCACACCCTCGGTGTTGTTTTTAATCCACAATCCAAGTTTGTATTCGTTACTAAAAATGTCTTGTGCTGGAACGATAGATAGTGTAAGTGTTTTCCCGTCACGCGTAACATCAATGCTTAGTTCCGCGCCATTGGTGTCCTTTAAAATTGAACCTATATCATCAATTGAGTTTATCTCGACGCCGTTAAGTTTGTTTATGACGTCGCCCACTTTTAGTCCCGACAAAACAAATGGGTTGACCGCTCCATTTTTTGTAAAGATATAGTTGCTCCCCACAACAACTAAACCCCTGCTTTTTAGCGAAAAACCAAGGCAATCTCCGCCCAGATAAACCGAGTTTTCAGCGACCTTTACCTTTAATGATAATATATTAAACAAATTGAACAATTTGTAATTAACAGTGTATTCGTCTATTTCGTCGTGAGAGTTGGTTGCCGTCACAACATGGTTGTATTCCGACAAAAATTTGTTGGACATAAAGTCATTGTATGTGTCAAAGTTAAGCACCGCATCAGTTTTACTAAGCAAAAATAACTGGTACGGAAATGTCACAGCAAGCAAAACGAATATTGAAATTGCAAACAAAAAAAATGCTATTTTACAAAAAAACTTAAACTTTGTCATATTTTTACTCTTAAATTTAGTTTTCATAAAAAGCATTTTTTTATACAGATTAAATATCTTTTTTAAAGTTATCGGCGTTGGAAATCAATTCCTTAGCGTAAAGTGTAGCATATTCGCTATTCTCTGCCGAACCAACCATTCTCGCCACTTCCACAACTTTTTCTTGCTCGCTTAGTGGTCGCACCATTGTGTAAGTTTTGCCAGACTGCTCGCTCTTAGTTATTTTTAGGTTGTTGTCAGCAAAGCACGCAATCTGTGCCAAGTGAGTAACACACAACACCTGACACTTACTTGCAACCAAGCACATCTGCTCGCCAACAACCACGCCAACTTCTCCACCAATACCCGTATCAATTTCGTCAAAAACATACGTCATATTTGCGTCGGCATTTGACACAGTCTTAAATGCTAGCATAAATCTACTAAGCTCGCCGCCAGAAATAATCTTAACAAGCGGTTTTAATGGCTCACCCAAATTGGCGCTGAACAAAAACTCAATGTTGTCGGCGCCAATTTTTGAAACGCAAGACTCAATATTGTCAACAGTGTAATTGTTTTGAAATCCAACCTTAAAATCAGCGTTTTTCATACCAAGCCTATGTAATCGCTCTTTCATTTTGTTTTCAAACTTTAATGCAATTGACACTCTTAATTTTGTAAGGGTTTCACAAATAGCAAAAATCTCTTTCAAAACATCTTGTTTTTTGCACCTTAGATTTTCAAGTTCGGCACTAGCGTTTTCAAGTTTTTGAAGTTTTTCGTTTGCCTGAGCAAGATACTCAAAAATCTCACCAATAGAATTTCCATACTTTCTCTTTAAGGACTTAATCTGATCAAGCCTTTCTTCAATCATATCTAGTTCTTTTTCACTATACTCCACGCTGTCCTTAAACTCGCTTACACTATCAAGCACATCTTCAATTTCAATAACAGCCGAGTCAAAACGTTCAGAAAGTGTGCTTACATCGGGAATGAACTTACTAAGCCCTTCCAAAACACCCTTCGCACCTTGAAGCGCCGAAACAAGGCTTGGACTTCCACTCACATATGCGTCAAGATCGTTAAACTTTTCGGCGATTTTTTCTGCGTTTAGTAAAATTGTTCGCCTATCACTCAAACTCTCTTCCTCTTGAACTTTTAAATCGCTTGCAACAATTTCGTTAATTTGATACTTAATCAAATCAATATTTCTCTCGCGCTCGGCTCCGTCTCCACCAATACTCTCAATTTCCTTGTTGATGTTTTTTAGTTCTTCAAGTTTGTCTAGTAGTTTTGCCTTGCTTTCCGACAACACCGACGGATTAAATGCGTCAAGGAAAGTTATGTGACGTTTTGTGTCAAGCAAAAATTGCTGGTCGTTTTGCCCAAATACATCTACCAACTTTTCCGTTACTTTTTTAAGCATATTAAGTGTAACAATTTCGCCGTTAAGACGACACTCGTTCTTGCCAGAAACATTTAGAGTTCGGCTAATTATGATAGTAATTTCGGGTTCTATCCCATAATCTCTTAACACATCTAACACTTCTTCGTTTTCGGTTTCAAACACGGCCTCAACTCTTGCCTGCTCTGCACCCGACTTAATTAGACTCTTATCGCCACGTGCTCCAAGCACAAAATTAAGCGAATCAATAATAATTGACTTGCCGGCACCGGTTTCACCAGTCAAAGTATTTAGCCCGCTTTTAAAATCAATAACACATTCTTCAATAAGCGCAATGTTTTTTATCTTCAACAAATTTAGCATACTATTATCCTACCTAAAATTTATTATAACTATTTAATCAAAATTTGTAAAATAAAATCGAACATATTTTCGAAACAAAAAAAGCAAACTTATTAAAAGTTTGCCTCCCCTCTTTTTATTAACTATCTAAAATAATTATTTGATAAGTTCCAAAACCTTATCCCTTACATAAAACGCATCTTCGGTGTCGCTTGTAATTACCATAACAGTATCGTCGCCATAGGTTGTGCCAAGCACCTGACTTATAGCCAACTGGTCAATAAGATTGCTAACCAACCCGCCAGTACCTTTAAGCACCTTTACGACAACAAGATTCATAGCACTTCTCACCGAAACTACACATTCCTTGAATATTGTCATATTTTTGTTTGAAATAGCTTGGGCAGAAGTACTAACAATTGCATACTTGTATTTTTTGTTGTCAGATAAAATCTTAATCAAACCAAGTTCTTTAATATCCCTACTAATTGTAGCCTGAGTAATTTCAAAGTTTGCTGCTTTAAGTTCTGCGACTAATTCCTCTTGTGTTTCAATTTCTTTTGTGGATATCAATTCCAAAATTTTAGATTGCCTAGAATTTCTTGCCATAAACGCCCCTCAATTTCAAAAAATATTTATTCATTAGAATTTCCATAATTATACACCATAATAAATTATTATGCAATACTTTTTTGAATAATTATTCATTTACTTTTTTATAAATATTCATTCAATTTTATAAGGATGTATACTCTATGTATATTTATGCAAAACAGTGTATAATGGCTTTATTAAGCCATTTTTAAGGACTTGATTTTGATGTAATTTATATTTATACATTAGATTTTCGCCTCCCACCCCACTTCACAATAAAAAATTCAACAAGTTTCAAGCCGTCCCAGCATTAAAAAAAAGTAGGGGACTTCCCTACTTTAAATAAGCAAAAAATAATCTTATAGCGTTAAAAAGCAATTAAAAATTTATTAAAAAATAGGGTAGTACTACCCTATTTTTATTTTAGTATTGAACATCCCAAACAACTAAGTGTTTTGCTGGCTTTCCGCAAATTGCACATTTATCAGAGATTGGTTTTTCATTTTCAAGGATACAGCGAGATTTTGCTCCCCTTATTTCCTTAACCTTTAATTCGCAAGCCTCATCTCCGCACCACATTGCTTTTACAAAACAAGGTCTAATGTTTAGCAAACTTTGCATTTCGCCATAGGTCATTGCCGTAAATGTGTTTTTCTCCATTCTCTCTTTTGCCGTCTTATATAGATTGTTTTGAATGTCGTCAAGCAACTCTTCGATTGTCTTAACGATGTTGCTATCATTTTTAACAACAATCTTCTCTCTTGTATCACGACGCGCCAGCGTGATTGTACCATTTGCCAAATCCCTAGCGCCAACTTCTACCCTTACTGGGATACCATTTACTTCGTGTTCAGAAAATTTATAACCAGGAGTACGCTCCGAGTTATCAACAAATGAAGTATGTCCATCTGCATTTAGTCGACCACAAATATTATTGCAAACTGTCTTTACGCTGTCGTCAGTCCCGATAGGAACAAGCACAACTTGCGTTGGTGCAATCTTTGGTGGCAACACTAGACCATAATCATCACTGTGTACCATGATTAACGCACCAACCATACGAGATGTTACACCCCAAGACGTTTGCCATGCATTTTCAAGTTTGTTTTCACGGTTCAAAAATTGTATACCATATGCTTTTGAAAACTTTTGTCCAAAGAAATGACTTGTAGCACTTTGAAGCGCAACACCATTATACATCATTGACTCAATGGTAAGTGTAAATTCAGCACCAGCGAATTTTTCTTTTTCAGTTTTTCTACCAGTAATTGCTGGAATTGCCAAATACTCTTCAAAAAATCTTTTGTACACCCCCATCATATCGTAAGTTTCCTTAATTGCTTCTGCTTCGGTTTCGTGTACAGTATGACCTTCTTGCCACAAGAATTCACGTGTTCTTAGAAACGGCCTTGTTTCCTTTTCCCAACGACAAACACTCACCCACTGATTGTATTTTTTTGGTAAATCTCTATACGACTTTATTTTACTTGCGTAATAGTCACAAAACAAGGTTTCGCTGGTTGGCCTTATTGCAAGACGCTCTTCTAGTTGTTTTTGACCACCCATAGTAACCCACGCTACTTGTGGCGCAAAACCCTCAACCAACTCACCTTCTTTTTTAAGTAGGCTTTCTGGAATAAACATTGGCATATTTACATTTTGATGCCCCGTTTGTTTGAACATTCTATCTAGAACCTGTTGCATTTTTTCCCAAATCGCATAACCGTTTGGTTCGAATACAATGCAGCCCTTAACCGAAGTATAGTCAGCAAGTTTCGCCGCTCTTACTACATCGGTATACCATTTTGCGAAGTCTACATCACGGCTGGTAATCGCCTTATTTTTCATATCATTTGCCATATTAAAACTCCTCTTCCTTTGTTGTTTCATCCATTTGCTTTTTTATTTGGGTAATTTTGCCCTTTGCCTCATTCAAAGCGGCATAACATTCTTTAGCAACCATAGTGCCCTCTTCAAAAAGCTTTATACCTTCTTCAATGCCAACATTGCCACTTTCAAGTTTTTCTGTTATATCTTTAAGTTTTTTTAGTTTTTCATCTAAATTCATTATTTTTCTCCTTTAATATCCGTTACTGCGGCTTTAATATTTCCATCAATCAATCTTATATTTAATACATCATTAACTTTAATATCTCGCACACCCATAACGGGATTGCCATTAACCGAAAGCTTAGTGTAGCCTTTTACTAGCAAATTTTGCGGATTAAGCTTTTCAATAATCCTTGCAAAAACTTCAACTTGTTTTTCATATTCTGCAGATTTTTTATTCAACTGCTGTTCGCAATTAAGAAGCATTTTGTTAATTTCTGTTGTGTAATAATTAATCTTGTTTTGCACAAAGTGTTCAGCGACAAGCACACATTTTTGGACTGATGTTGTAATGTTTGTTGTAATAAGATTTAAACACTTTTCCATTCTGTTTACATTTTTGGCAATATCATTTAATACATCGCTCTTTTTAAACACCGCAAGTTCGGCACCAGCAGACGGGGTCGGAGCCCTAAGATCGGACACAAAGTCGATAATAGTAAAGTCGGTTTCATGACCAACAGCGCTTATTATAGGTTTTTTGCAGTTGTAGGTTGCATCAGCCACAACTTCGGTATTAAAAGGTTGAAGATCCTCCAAACTTCCACCGCCACGCGCCACAATTACACAATCAATTGGATCGTAATTGCTAAAAAAGTTAATTCCTTCCGCAATTTCGAATTCAGCGCCAACGCCCTGTACTTTCACGGGATACAATACAATGTCTACGCCATTGTTGCGTCTAGTCGTTACATCGCGAATATCTTGAATAACCGCACCAGTTGCACTTGTAACAACGCCTATTCTCCTCACAAACTCAGGTATTGGCTTTTTGTGTGCCGGATCAAAATATCCTTTTTCTTCAAGGCTTGCTTTAAGTTGCAAAAATTTTTCGTAAAGTAACCCTTTGCCATATGGCACTATCCTAGTCGCTTGAAATGTAAGCCTTCCACCTTTTGTCCAATAGTTTATGCTACCAGTAGCAAGTATCATATCGCCAAGTTTTGGAGCCTGAAACTTACTAGCGCCAAACAACACGCACGATAGAAGGTTGTCTTCATCTTTAAGGTTAAAATATGCAATCCCATTAGAAACATTATAACTGCTTATTTCCCCAAAAACACTTATTCCGTGCAACATTTCCTCAGCATCGAATATGTCTTTGATATATTTATTAAGTTGTGTAACAGATACACAGTTTTCCATTAAGCCTGATCCTTTATATAACTAGCAATTACGCCATTGATAAATTTAGGGCTCTTAGGCGTGGAGTACTTTTTAGCAAGTTCAACCGCTTCGTTTGCGACAAGACCAACATCACTTGTTTTGTTTTTGATTTCGTAAAAAGCGACTATCAAAATCGCAAGGTCAATCTTGAACACTCTGTCGATTGTGAAGCCTTTAACATATTTAGAAATATCTTCAAGAATTTCAGCCTTTTGCTCCACAATTCCGCCATACAAGTCTTTTACGAACTTTTTGTTGTCTTCGTCCAAGTTTTCGTCCGCCAAAAACTCGTCAAACAAAACATCGCTTTGTTCTTGAAAACAAAGTTCGAACGTTAATTTAAAAAGCCAATCCCTAGCCACTTTTCTACTCATATATCTCTCCTATGCAAAAAGTCCTTGCTTCAAACAAGGACTTTTTTAGTTTTTTAAACAATTTCTTCAGCCGACGGAAAATCTACGCCAAGAACATGGACATTGATCTTATCTATCTTCATTTCGACCATTGAAGCCAAACTGTTTTTGATATTTTCTTGCACCCTGTAAGCAATTTCAGAAACATTATAGCCATAAAATACGTTAAGATAAACATCAACATTCATATTGCCGTTAACGTAAGAAGTTTTCACGCCTTCGTAATAGTTCTTACTAAACCACCTTTTTAAAGCGGAGCCAAAATTAGCAACTAGCGAACTTACACCCGCAATCTCTTTGGTTGCCAAATTTATAACCGATAAAACAATATCTTTGTTGTAAGTAACTTCACCCTTTGCGGGTTTGTTCAAGTAATTTTTATCTTTATATGCCATAACTAAATCCTTTTTTCATTTTACAGGGTTAGTATACCATAGGATTTTACAAAAATCAATTATTCTACGGGAATTATTTTTATATTCTCAATGCCATAATCACTGTTGGATTCAATAACTTCCACAATTTGAGCAAGTTCATTTTCCGACAAACTTGCGCTTTGAACGATAACGCTCACGTTTTTCTCAGATGCCGAAACAGCCACTTGTGCAAAACCTTTTGAGGAAATCAAACCTTCTAGTTTGTTTTGTAATCCCATATATTTTGTAAGGTTTAGAAGTTCTTTTTCAGCGTTTGCTTTTGCTTCTTCGCTAGAATTTGCGTTTGCCATAATAGCCTCTAAGTACAACTTTTCTTGTTCGCAAGTGTTTTGTCTATCAGTTTTGTATGTTGTGAAGAAGTTGGCAGTAGTAACTGTTGTGCCACCTCCGCTTGTGGTGTTTTTATTAAGCACCAAATTTAGGACGCCTGCAATAACTAGCAAACAGCAAAATCCACAAATAATCAATAATTTTTTTCTCTTTTTAAAAAATTTTTTCATATACCTCTCCTTTTATTTCCCTTTTTAGTTTCCAACAAAAACTTCCACTATATTACCATCAATCCCCAAAGCGGTTGTAACTGCCAAAAGTATGTCTAGTTTCACCTTAATATCCTTTGCACCCGCACTCACAACTACCACACCCGTAATTGTTGGCAGAGTCTCTTTTAGAATTAGCGGAGAATCGGTTCCAGACTGCCGTACAATAATAGGCTCGGTGCTTACTGTTGTGGTCGTTCCACTAGATGTGGTTACGGTCTTTTCCTCAACGTTGTTTGCGACTTCAAGTTCGGGGCTAGACGAGATGCTTATCATAACCTTGGTTTTGCCAGCACCCTTTATTTGCCCGATAACGCCTTTTAGTTTCGTTTCGAGTTTTGCTATGTAGTCTAGGCTAGTTGTATAACTTGAATTTGACGCCGTACCTGAAACATCTGTTGTCTTTTTAGAACTGGAAATATTCAAAACCATTATCGCCACGACAAGCAATGCAAGTATTATAAGCAGAGGTTTTACATTTTGAATTTTCAGCAATTTTCCTAAAAAGCCCGCTTTCTCTGGTTTTGATGGCTGAGTTTCATTAGCCATACACTATATTCTCCTTTTTTACAGTTATTACGCTTTGGACTATTTCTGTAATAAGTTTATACTTATCTATATGCTCGTCCATAGAATTTAGAACGGTTTTTGCACCGTTTAAAATTACTTTTTGTGCCACAATTCCATTATTCGACACGTAGCCAATTATTTCTACATCTATCCCGCAAATTCCGTTTGAGATAAGTCCTTCCGTTATCTGGTGCTCTGCCTGAACAATCTTCGGGTCAGTCTCAACGCTTGAAAAGTTGTACGACTGAGTAATCTCAAATGCGTCCTTTTTTACAAGTTTTATGAGCGGACTAATTACAACATAAATTAAAAATATTGCAAAAATTGATTTTATAAAGGCATTAGTCTTTCCAGATGGTGATATGATGTCTACCATAACACCCACAAAGACCACACCCACAATACTCAACAACCACGACGTCATAGCGCTACACTCCAACAAACGTGCACATTATCAAGCCCACGCTTATAAAATACATAAACGCCATACTTAGGATTATCACAATCGGAAAAACCATAATTTTGGAAATATCCTCGCAAAGTTTGCTCATTTTGCTATCGCCGATTGGCTCCAATACACCAGCCACCAACTGCAAAGCAAGTTTGAATACAACAAGGGTTATTATAGGCACAATGACGCTAGAAAATAGAAGCAATAGTCCTGCCACCCCAACGGCGTTTTTTATAACAGCCGAACTGAGCATAACATAATCAAGACCTTCGCTTAGATATCCGCCAATTATCGGCACATAACTCTTCATAGCAAACCTTGTGGCTTTAAGCGAAATGGTATCATATCTGCCAGCGGAAATACCCTTGATTGTTAAAAATCCCGCAAACATTGTAAACAAAAATCCAACAATCCACTTAAACGTGCTATTTAAAAACGATGTAAACTTATTCAACTTTATTCTGTCGGACAAGTTGCCCAAGACAACAAATAAAAACGACATTATAAATATTGGGTACAATACGTTTTTTAGTATAACAGTCACCCCGTTTGTAAGGACTGCCACCACTGGCTGATAAATACTAGCACTCACTACGCTTCCCATAGCCGTGAGCATTGTAAGCAGTATTGGGAAGAGCACATTCATTTGTCCCGAGATACTTTCCACACAAGCGGTCGTTGTTTTGTATACATTTCTAAACACCGAAATAAGCAACACTATCACAACAGCCAAACACACAAAGTGAATAAGGTCGGATATCGCCTTACTACTCTCCGTGGGCTTAAAAGACTCTATCATATTCCCTAGTATCGCTATCGCCACAATTAGCAACATTATAGGAATAATTCCAACCAACTGACTAAAAACATTGTTTATGATTTTTCCTAGTATCGTAGTAGAATTGTCATCATAATTTCCGCCAATTAGTTTTTTTACAACATCTTCAAAAGATCCGACGATGTTAAGATTGTCATTGTTCCCTACAATGTCCTCCAAGTCTTTAAAGTCCATATCTTTTAGTTCCGCATCGACCTCTTGTTGTAGTTGGTCAGACTCGCCCTCGGCATAAGCCGTCCCCACTGGAAACCCAACACATAATATCAATAGCACAATTATTATAATTTTCTTCATCATAGCAAATCCAATATTAGTTCAAAAAGATTTGTAATAATAGGAAGCGCAAGTATGAAAATTGTGATTTTACCGCACAGGATAATTTTATTAGCGATACTAGAATTCCCAGTGTCCTCGCATATGGACGCACCAAACTCAACCAAGTATCCCACGCCTATAAGTTTTAGTAAAATTGTAAAGAGGCTCTTGTCCAGACCTGTTTTGTTTACAATCTCGCCAAACACCCCAAACACCGATACAAAATAGTTGAGCGCATAAGTAATAAGTATCACGCTTCCAGCAATAACCACTGTTACAGACAACTCTGGCTTGATTTGTTTTAAAATAAGAGTTGTTATACATATTAAAATCCCTATTGCGACAATCTTAAATATTTCCATACACGCCCACTAATACAGTGAAAATAAATTCTTTACAGTTTCAAATAAATTACTTACCATATCTACTATCATAAAAAGCACTACAACCACTCCCGCCAGTGTTGTAAGAGTGGCAATCTCGTCTTTGCCAGAATACTTTAAAATCTGATTAACAACCGCTGTTAAAATTCCGACAGACGCAATTTTGAAAATGATTTGTATCTCCATTTCCCCTCCATTTATATCAAAATAATAGCCAACATACTCCCCACAATAATTGAAAGTTTCAATATCATTACGCCATACTTATCATAAAAGTCTTTGACAGCATCGCGTTTTAACTTAAACACTCCTTCCCAATATGTAAGGTTTTTTATCTCGCCATCTACATCGTGCTTGCCTATGCTTGAAAAAAACTCAGTCAAATCTCCGCTCTCTTTGGGCTTTAAAAACACGCTCGAAACACGCTCGCCTTTAAGATACTCTTGCGTGATAGCGCTTGTTGTTTTCCCAGCAGAAAAGTTGGAAAGCAGAGTTTTAAAATCGGTTTGAAGAAAGTATATTTCACTCTTAAACGTATTACACATTCTAAGCACGTCCTCATATATATCAATGCGGGTTTTGTAGTACAAGTTTAGGATATACCCCGCAAAGCCACACACCAGTATTACCGCCACAAGCAACAAAAACTTAATCATATGTAAATACACCTTAGCGACTCGTTGTATACGCCCTCAATTGTCCCTACACCATTTGAAAAACCTAGTACAACAAATCTATCAAACATTTGCTTTTTCAGGATTTCAGCAAAAGGCTTTTTGTTTCTCAAATCATCTATTCCGCTTGCGTGAATTGTTGCAACAACCTTTACTCCGCTTGTTATGGCAGTTTCAATTGCAGTCAAGTCACTATCGAGGTTTATCTCATCGGTCACTAGCACATCGGGAGCCATACTTCTAATGCCGTTTGAAAATGCAAACTCTTTGCTACAATTCTTGTAAATATCTACGTCCCAAAGCGCTTTTTCCATAGTAGTTGTTATCTCACAGCGCTCGTCGGCAACTAAAATATTTATATCTTTTTTAAAATGTTTTAACTGCATAATGTAGTCTCGCAAGAATGTGGTTTTCCCAGCCCCAGGTGGCGAAATGATAAGGGTGTTTTTGACATCATTTTCTACTAAAAAGTTAAACACCGGCATACAGCAGTTTTTCACTAAATGCGGAATTCTAATATTTAGAGACGTTATATTCTTAATCGTCTTTATTTTCCCCGCGTCAAATACAAGTTCGCCCGCAACACCAATACGCATACCATTGCAAGTTATATAGCCCGCCAAAAGTTGGTTGTTGATGGTGTAAAGCGAATTATTAGAAACATACCGCAAAATATCATTTAGCATAGCACTATGCACAACAATCCCATCGGTGTCATTTAGCGACAAACCGCTTGGCGTAATAAAATATGCCTTATCCATAAAAACTGCCATTTTAGCCCCAACTCTGAGCCTTATTTCAGTGACTCTGCTAAGGTCAACATCTTTAAAGTACTCATATAGATATGGCGGAAAAATACTTTTAAGCATACACGCCTCCTTTTTTACTATGAATGCGTTTCCACCCCGCGATTATGATGAAAAAAAACAAGCAAGATACACATATCTTGCTTATTCGCTAAAATTTTTTATTTTTAAACATTATAGTATATTTGTTTTAGTTTCATCGCGTCAATTGCCATAATGCCCTTGCTTTCAGAGATTATAACCGGCTCCATATTGTACTTTTTCAAAACACGAGCAAGTGGCTCAAATTCGGGGCCATATTTAGTATCTTCAAGCGTCAAATGTCGCACTTCACCTTTTGACGAATACTCAATCTTGCTAAAATGAATGTGAACATTTTTGGTGCGATACTCGCCTAATTTTTCAAAACACTTTAAGATGATGTCCTCGTAATCTTTCTCGGTTTTTAGTGAGCCTTGTGTAAGGGCGTTAATGTGTCCAAAATCAAATGTAGGCATATAGTGGTCATATATTGTGCAAAAATCTAAAATCTCGTCAACGGTGCCTATTTGTGCGGATTTTCCCATAGTTTCAAGACACACATACATATCGCCAAATCCCTCGGCAATTATCCTGTCTTTTAAGACTGCAAGTCTCTTTTTAGTAAGTGCAACCGCCTCGGCTCTATCCATTTTACCGCACGATGCCACGTGTACAACCAAGTGATTTCCGCCCACAATTCTTAGTTTTTTAAGGCTATTTATTACATAGCCATAACTTTTTTCGACCATTTCATCATCGGGATTGGCAAAGTTAATAAAATATGGCGCGTGGATACTTATTGTAATGCCATTATTTTTCATTTCCTCGCCTATTTTTGCTGCGGTTTCGTCACTTAGCAATATTCCCTTGCCAAACGAGTATTCGTAGGCTTCAAGCCCCTTTTCTTTAAGCCATTTGGCAGCCTCAATAGTCTGCTTATGACCTTCCGCATAAAAACTTTCACAGTTCCCCGCTGGTCCGAATTTAATCATCTACTCCTAACCTCTTAAATATGTTTTTAACTTAAAATTACCTTGACTTGTCTCAGCAACACAAACAAGAGTCTCGCCCTCAAAAACAAGGTAAAAACCATCTTGTGCTGTTGTTTTAATCGTTTGCCCGTCACATAATTTCTTAATGTCATTACTATTTAACACCATTTTTGGCATTTTATCAAACACTTTTGGGATAGGAATTAAAAATTTATCAAGATTTTCGCTTTGCATTAAGTCGTCAAATGTGGTCGATGTGACCTTACTAAACACCCCAACTTCAACGCGTTCTAGCGCCGACATATATCCTTTACTGCCAAGAGCGCACGCCAAATCGCGAGCCAAACTTCTAATGTATGTACCACTCCCACAAGTGATTTCAAACTCAAATGTGTCGGCGCTTATTTGACCCAAAAGTTTAAATTCCTTAACAAGTATTTTCTTTGGTTTTAGTGTGAATTCCACTTTTTGCCTAGCAAGTTTGTACGCGCAAGTGCCGTTTATTTTCTTGGCGCTATACGCTGGTGGTAATTGGTCAATTTCGCCTATAAAGTGGCAAAGCACACTCTCAATCTCGGCTTTTGATGGAATAAAGTCACTTATTGCAACAGTCTCCCCCTCGCTATCAAGCGTAGTTGTCTCTTTGCCAAAAGTAAATCTTGCGATATATGTTTTGGTTTTATCTAAAAAGTAATCAAACATTCTAGTCGCTTTCCCAACTGCGATTGGAAGAATTCCGCTTGCAAGAGGGTCAAGCGTGCCCATATGTCCAACTTTATCTAAGTGAAAGTGTTTTTTCACACCAGACACAACCTTAGCGCTACTAAGCCCTGCCGGCTTATATACATTAAGAAAGCCTATCATAGTTTTCGTTAATTGCCCTTTCAAGTTTTTGAATAACCGCATTGTACGAGCCAAAAATGTTGCAACCAGCAGCAGGTTTGTGTCCGCCTCCGCCGAAACAGCGCGCAATTATGGATACATCTTTCCCTCTGCCTCTTAGACTGCATGCATACAAGTTTCTGCTTTTTTCGCTTATCAAAATGCCAATTTCTACGGTTTCAATGTTTACACAAGTATCCACAATGCCGTAGTTTTCACTATTAAGAAGTCCGTTGTCCTTAAAATCTTTTTCCGTAAGATATGTAATTGCAACTTTTCCATCACAAATGTATCTTAGGTTTTTAAGTGCAGTTTTTAGCACATTTATTTGCCCAACTGTGCGCTTTTGACACATCATATAATTGATTTCAGTTATATTAGGCACATATCTTAAAATCTCGCCCGCCACAATATGCGTCTCTGGTGTGGTGTTGGAATGCAAAAATCCACCAGTGTCAGTTAAAATTCCAGCATACAAGCCAATGCAAATTTCAGAAGAAAGTTTTACATCTAGCGCTCTAAACAAATGATACAACATTTCAGCCGTGCTTGAAACTGGCTCTTTAACCAACAGTTTTGAAAACTTTTCTTCCTCCATATTTGGGCTAATGTGGTGGTCGATTGATAGCGTGTTTTCGTGAGTTTTAAACAATTCGTTATATATGCCAGTCCTAGAAATATCATTGCAGTCAACTGCAACAATTGTGTCATATGGCTTACATTCTGCCGTGTTTATTTTATCAATAAATGGCAAACACAAGTAATTTTTTGATATTTCGCTATCACAATAAATGTCTGCTTTTTTGCCAAGAGACAAAAGTGCCCCTTTTAAAGCAGAAGCCGACCCCAAACAGTCGGCATCTGGGCGAACGTGTGTAACGATTGCTACACTATTCGCATTTTTTATTAAGTTTAAAACTTCATTATCAAAGTTCATTTTTTCCTCTTTCATCGTTGATTTTTTCTATAATGTTCTCAATTTTATCGAAATATTCGATGCTATCGTCTAAGTAAAATTCTAGGAATGGTACTTTTCGGATATCAAGTTTTCGACAAAGTGATTTGCGAATAAAGCCCGCCGAATGAAGGATTTGATTGAAAACCTCTTGTGTGTCAGTTGCATTGAAAATCCTTAGATACACTTTGCTAATGCTAAGGTCGTTTGTAGTGTCAACCTTCACTACGCTTATAATCCCGTTGATGTTGGGATTTTTAAGTTCGGTCTGAATAATTTCGCTTATATATTTTTGAATTTCCGAATTTATTTTTAAAATTCTGTTATTCATAAATTCCCCTTTTAGATTTGTTGAATTTCGTACGCCTCGATAATGTCGCCATCTTTAATATCAGAATAATTCTTTAATTTTATACCGCATTCAAAGCCCGATTTAACCATTTTAGCGTCTTCTTTACCCTGTTGAAGGCTCTCAATCTCGGTCTCAGCAATAACAACGTTGCTACGTAGCAAACGCACCTTACAACCCCTAGAAACTGTTCCGTCTAGCACATACGAACCCGCAATTGTGCCAACGCTACTAATTCTGAATATGTGTCTAACTTCGGCGTGACCAAGAAGTTTTTCTTCAAACTTAGGAGTAAGCATTCCATTGATAGCCTTGGTAACATCGTCGATTGCATCGTAAATAACACGATACATTTTGATGTCAACGCCATTATGCTCAGCCAATGCTTTTGCTTTGCTATCTGGTCTAACGTTAAATGCAATGATGATTGCACCACTTGTTTGAGCAAGTAATATGTCGCTTTCGTTAACAGCACCCGCTGTGGAGTGAATTACTTTAACATTAACTTCATCGTTGTGGATACTCTCTAAACTTGATTTTAGTGCCTCTGCCGAACCCTTAACATCTGCCTTAACAATAAGGTTAAGAGTCTTAATTTCGTGGTCAGCGGATTGTTGTAGGAATTCTTCCAATGTGACATTATTGGTCTTAGTAATTTTCTCAATTTGTTGTCTAGCAACACGCTCTTCAACGATATTTTTACCCATTTTTTCGTCGACAACGTATACTTTTTCGCCCGCCTCAGGCACGTTGTTGAAGCCTAGTAGCGAAACAGCCATACTTGGGCCTGCGGTTTTGACAAAGTTACCTTTGTAATCGTTAAGAGCCTTAACCTTGCCGTACGATGTTCCGCTTATAACAAAGTCACCCACTTTAAGGGTTCCGTCTCTTACAACAACTGTAACCTCAACACCGCGTCCTTTATCTACACGGCTTTCAAGCACATAACCGCTTGCTGGATTTTTTGGATTTGCTTTAAGTTCGCTCATATCTGCCACCAACAAAATCATTTCCAAAAGTTTGTCAATTCCCTTGCCGTTGATTGCGGAAATAGGAACACAGATTGTGTCTCCACCCCATTCTTCCGGAACAACATCGTATTCGGTAAGTTGTTGTTTAATTCGCTCAGGGTTGGCTTCTGGTTTATCCATTTTGTTGATAGCCACAATCATAGGAACTTTTGCTGCTTTTATGTGGTTTATGGCCTCAACTGTTTGTGGCATAATTCCATCGTCGGCAGCGACAACTAGGATTGCTATATCGGTAACCTTAGCACCCCTAGCACGCATTGCGGTAAATGCCTCGTGACCTGGAGTGTCGATAAAGGTGATTTTGTTTTTGTTTACTTCTATTGAATAAGCGCCAATATGCTGTGTAATTCCACCGGCCTCGCCCGCTGTAACATTGGTCTTTTTAATGGCGTCAAGAAGCGATGTTTTACCGTGATCAACGTGACCCATAACAGTAACAATTGGAGGGCGTTTTTCGTTTGCCTCACTTGCGTTTTGCTCAAACATTTCTTCAAGTTGCTCTTCGTAGTTTTTCTCCAACTTCTGTTCGAGCGTAACACCAAACTCGCTCGCAACAAGTTCCGCTGTGGCAAAGTCGATGGTGCTGTTGATGTTTAGCATCATGCCAAGCATCATAAATTTCTTTACAAGTTCCACAACTGGTTTTCCGATTTTTTCGGATAAATCCTTAACAGTAAGAGTGTCGCCAGTGATAACCGCATTTGTAATCTCTATTCTCTCTGGAACCACTGTATCTTTTTGTTTTTTAGGTTTTGAAGAGCGAATTCTTGCAATTCCGTTCTCGTTTTCGTAATCCTCCACCTCAACATAACCCATTCTAATTTTTGCCTTTTTAGACAACTCTTTTTTCTCGTCGTTTACTTGTTTGGTTTTGTTTTTGTTGCCAAACTCGCGCTCTGGTTTTACAAATAGAACTTCCTTTTCTTCCTTAACAAATGGTCTACTTGGTCTAGCACCTGGTGTAGATGGCTGACCCGGTCTTGCTGGTCTAGTACTAGGTGCACCATTTGGTGTTCTATTAAATGGAGGGCGGGTGCCGTTGTTGTTGAACCTAGGGTTAAAGCCTTGTCTTGCCTCGCCATTATTCCTTACATAGCCATTATTTTGATTGTAGCCATTCTGTCTAACATTGTTTTTAGGAGTAAATACAATGTTAGGTTTTTCTTCCGTCTTAGGCTTAGGTTGTTCAACCGCTTTTGTAGCAGGCTTATTTTTAAACTCAACCTCTTTATCCTTTAAAGTTTTGCAGAAAGTATCTAGCGCCTTTTTGGCTTTTCCAATGGCAGACACAAAAGAACCTAGTTCGTTTCCATTAAGCACCGAACTAAGTTTTTTAAGTCTCTCAAATGATACTGTGTTTTTGTTTGTTGCGTTATTATTATCCAAATTACAACACTCCCTTTTGTATTATATTTACTTCATCGCTTTTTAAAATTGCATCGGCAAGGTTTTTATCTAAAACTGCCAAAACTTTACAATTATAGCGATGAATAATCTCACCTAAAACAGCATTTGTCTTTACCATTGTCCATTTTTTGTATTCACAAAGTTTGATGAGTTTTTGTTCGACCTTGGCGTTGACCGTAGGACAAACAACCACAAGTTTTACCTTTTTTGTGGTTTCGCACAACGCGTCAAATCCAAAAACCACATTTCCACCTTTAATACTAAACCCTAAATACGCTTCGATTTTACTAGGCATCTACTCTCCTTTAATCTTTGAATAGACTTCGTCTGGAACTTGCCCCTTAAACGACCTATTAAAAGACTTTGACTTTACGCACTTTTCAATGCAGTCTTTGTTGTTGCAAACATAAGCGCCACGGCCGTTAAGTTTGCCTGTTTCGTCCACGACATAGCCATCGGGCGTTTTAACAACTCTTATCATCTCTTTTTTTGGTTTTTGAGTTTTACAAGCCAAACAAAATCTCAAAGGAACCTTTTTATTCATATTACTCTAAATCTCCAAAGGCATCTTCGCCTTCAAATAAATTGTCGTAATTGCCATCGGTATAATTCTCGTCTAGGTCAAGGCTAGGCACAACGCTTTTTGCCTTAACATCAATCTTCCAGCCAGTAAGTCTAGCAGCAAGTCTAACGTTTTGACCCGATTTGCCGATTGCAAGAGAAAGTTTGTCATCTGGTACAACTGCAAGCGATGTCTTCTCGTTTTGATTAACTTCAACATGTAGCACTGTTGCTGGGCTAAGTGCGCTTGCGATAAACTCAGCAGGGTTTTCGCTATATGGAACAATGTCGATTTTCTCGCCGTTAAGTTCGTTAACGATAGCGTTTACTCTCATACCCTTGTTTCCAACGCACGCACCTACAACGTCCAATGTTTTGTTGTCGCTATAAACAGCGATTTTTGTACGATAACCCGCTTCTCTTACAATGTTATGGATTTTGATTTCCTCGTTTTGAACTTCTGGAACTTCCAACTCAAATAGTTTTTTAACAAAACCAACACTTGTACGTGTAAGTTGAACATAAGGCATATTATAACTTTCTTTAACTGACTTAACAAAAACCTTCAAACGCATATTTGGGGTGTATTTCTCGCCAGGAATGCGGTCTTTTCCGCCAAGCACGCCCTCAACTTGTGTAATGCCCATATCGCAGTAAACATTGTCGCCCTCAACACGTCTTACAATTACGGTCAAAAGTTCGTCTTGTTTTGTATTGACTTCGTCCATAATTCTGTTGCGTTCTGCTTCTCTTAAACGTTGCATCACCACTTGTTTTGCGGTCTGAGCAGCGATACGACCGAAGTTCTTAGGTGTCTCTTCTTGAATGATGATGTCGCCTACTTTATATGACTTCTTTATAAGTTTTGCGTCTCCCACCAAAATCTCTTTGTCTGGGTCGGTCACTTCGTCTACAACTGTTTTGTAGGAATAAACCTTAATACTGTTTTTGTTTGGGTCAAGTTTTACAACAGCGCTCTTTGCTTCGCCAAAGTTTTTCTTGTATGCACTTGTTAGTGCTGACTCCAACGCGTCAATAAAGTAATCTTTGTCTATGCCCTTTTGTTCCTGCAAATCTTGTAATGCTTGGAAAAAATCCTTGTTAATCATTTTTTAAAATTCTCCTTTAAAAATTTATTACTGGCACAATTTGTGCAATTTTTGATTTCTGAAAAGTAGTATTTTCTTTTTGTCCCTCAATTAGTAGTGTAACATTCTCAACGTCCCAATCAAGCAAAGTGCCTATGAGCAACTTTTTGTTAAATGGTTTTACTGGTTCGTAAAACTTAACTTCAACATCTTGACCTTTATATTTATTAAATTGATACTCAGTAGTAAGTGGTCTATCTAGACCCAGCGAGGAAACATTTAGACAATATGGTTCGTCGTTTGTGGGATTGATGTCATCAAGAGGTTTGTCAAGCGCCCTAGACACCCTTTCGCAATCGGAAAGCGTAATTCCGTTTGGCGAGTCGATAAACAATTCAAGCACCATTCCATTTACTTTCTTGGTGTACTCAATGTCAACGAGCGTAAGCCCTAGCGACGACACAACTTCTTCGATTTTATCCCTGCAACTTGAAATAACTTTTTTGCCGTTCATAAAATACTCCTTTATAAAAATTAAAGTGGATTTTTAAAAACCCACTTAGTAATTCTATTAAAGCATTTATAGTGTATCATAAAAAATCCACAAAATCAATAGTTTTTAGGCATTATTTTGGCGAAACATTATAACTAATAAGTTTCACAACTTCCGCCGTTGCAACCGCATCGTTTACTGCACGATGCGCTCCTTCTAGCGACACACCAAGTTTTGCACAAATACTGCCAAGTTTAAAGTTTTTAGCACCAGCAACATTGAGCCTTGCTAGATACAACGCATCGACCTGTCTATTGTTGAAATTATAGCCTAGTTTTTTTGCATTAAAATCAAGGAATTTATAGTCAAAATCTATGTTGTATGCCATTATCACACAGCCATAACAAAACTTATAAAAATCGGGAATAATTTTCTCAATTGGATATGCGTCCTTAACCATTTCGTTGGTAATATGAGTAAGATTTGTAATCTCCTCTGGAATTGAGTTTTTAGGCTTAACAAATGTGCTAAAAGCCTCGGAAATTTCGCCATTTTTTAGTTTTACAGCACCTATTTCAATTATCTCGTTTTTGTTAAACTCAAATCCAGTTGTTTCAAAGTCAAACACTACAACATCGTTTTGCTTTAAGAACTCACTTGGCTCGTATGCTTTTGCCAAAAAGTTGTCTTGGCTCATATTTATGTAAGGTTCGGGTTTTACATAGATGTAATTAGTATTGACCTCTTTTTGCTCCACAACTTCCTCTTTTTTCTCGGGCAATTTGCATAGTGACATCGCCTTAACTTTTAGGCTAAGCCTGCCGTTATATTCCTCCACATCGCCACCAGCTATAACCTCTAAACCGTCTTTTTCTTGAAGTTCATTAAGTTTATCGATTGTGAGTTTGTTTGGGAAAACAACCGCTTGCAATTTCCCCGTCCCGTCGTCAAGTGAGAAAGAGAAAAATTCCTTTTCGACCGCATTTCCTTCGGCGTCTTTTCGCTTGGAAACAAAGGTCTTTTTTAGATAATATAGTAATTTCCCACAAACTTGTATGCCACTTCTCGCGCTCTTAATTCCTCCTAGTTCTATGGCAGAATTGTCGCTTATTTCGCCAAATAAAGGCTCAGTGATTTCGACTTCAATTTTTTTCTCGCTATCAAAAACTGTGGACGCAATTAGAGCGTCAAGCTCTTCCTCTTTTTCCTTGATTACGTCATCAACATATGCTGGTTTTTTGGCGTGAATTTCCACTTGAAACTCGCCAAAAAAGTTGTTGCCCAAGTTTTTTACAAGGTCTCTATCATAGGACTTATTTTGCAAAAATTCAACAAATTGCTCGGCGATATTTAGGTCAATTTTCACCTGCTTTTCGTCAATTGCGACACACACATCTTTTTTGTTGAAGTCCAAAATACTCTTGCAATTTTCAAGCACATTTCGGTAGCAAAATTCCTGCAAAGCGTCCTCGTCCAAATACGAGCGTTTTAATTTTACTTCGACCTTAAATTTGTTTTCATAGTAGTCGGAAATAAGACCACTAAGCCTTGTGCGCTCGTCATCGGGAATTGAATTGTCGTATATAAATTTGAACGTGGCTACCTTAGCATCTTTATCATAAACAACACTTACCAGTTTAAGATAAGTGTTGTTAATATTTTTATTTAAAAACTCTAAAAATTTATCCATAATCACCTAAAATACAAATAATTGTAAGATATCCATAACAATAACAAATGAGAACAAAACTATTAGCCCAATGCCATGGATTTTTGCTTCAACATCGCGGTTAATAGGTTTTTTCCTAATTGCTTCAATTAGCACAAACACCATTCTGGCGCCGTCAAGTGCTGGAATTGGGAGCAAGTTAAATACTGCTAAGTTTATGGCTATTAGCGGGAACAAAAGTAGCAAGTTTAGCATACTAGCCGATGCCGCTGTTGCGATAGACGAAATAGTCGCGACTGGCCCACCAAGGTTTCTAAATCCTTTACCAACAAATAATCCGCCCAATATTTTAAGTATTTCCCACGCAAATTCAAAGCAGAATGGCACCGATTTTAAAAGCGCCTCGCCAAAGCCGTAATTGTGATACTTTGATGTTACGCCAAACTGATAAACATCTTTGGTTTCGCCATCTTCGGTTATGGTTTTCGCGTGTTTTTTAATTTGCACGTCAATGGTTTGTTTTTTGCCATCGACCACTCTTTGCACGGTTAAAGTAACAACTTCGTCGTCCTTGATTTTCGCGGTCATTCCGTGGAAACCGCCGTTTAAGAACGTACATTTTACGCCGTTAACTTTTTCAACAATGTCGCCAACTTCAAGCACAACAGCCGAGTCAACGTACTGCGATGGAAGCACTTCGGTGGTGCTTTCAATGCTCGTAAGACCCGAGCCAATTACGCAAAGCAACACAATTGAGAAAATTATTGCGGACAAAAAGTTGAAAAACGCACCGCAAAAAAGCACAATAATACGTTGCCACCAAGGTCTATTATTAAACGCCTCGGGGTTGTCCTTGCCATCTTCGTCTTCGCCTTCGAATGCGCAGTATCCGCCAAGTGGAATACAACGAATTGCGAAAACTTCGCCGTTTTTCTTGGTCTTTTTAAACAAGGCTTTGCCAAAACCAATGGAAAACTCGTTTATTTTAAACTTAAAAATTTTACCTGCTGTATAGTGCCCAAATTCATGGATAACAATCATAATCATAAGCACCAAAAGTGCCACGATTATATAAAGCACGCTTTTAAAAATTGAGCCAACAGAACACAAATATGCTAACAAGATAATCTCCTTTTTACAATACAATCATCATAGTAAAAGCGATAAAGCAGAACAATGAGTTAAATACAAGCCCGTCCACCCTGTCCATAACACCACCGTGTCCAGGGAAAATCGTGCCGTAGTCCTTAACTCTTGCTTTTCTTTTAAGGGCACTGGCAAGAATATCGCCACATTGACTCACAACCGAGCCCAAAAGCGCGATTATTAAAATCTGCCACCAAGCACCACCAACAATTGATAGTTCGGAATTAAACTGACTTGACAATGTGAAAAATCCGTATAACATCATACCGCTTCCAGCACCGCCAACTAACCCACCAATAGCGCCGCTTACGGTTTTGTTTGGGCTAATAAGAGGGCAAAGTTTTGGACCTTTTAAAGTAGAGCCCACAACCATAGCCAAACTATCGGTACAGATAGTCACTGTGAATACAAACAACAAAATGAATGTTGTAAGAGTGGTAAGTTCTGCACGAACAGAAGAAATAAACACTAATTCGCTAAAATGGTTTAGAAGTATTAGTGTCAAGAAAAGTAACCCAGGATAAACAAACACAGTAAGTGAATATATGGCTTTATCAAATGCATATTTTGCTACGTTTGTCTCAGTTAGTTCATACTTTTCCATTTCTTTCTTTGTGGTTTGTTTTGTGCAAAGTGTAAGCAAAAACACAAGCAAAAAGTAAAACAAAATTGCAAAGAAAATTCCAGTTACTAGATATTGCCAATTAAGTTTTTTAATTATTACAAAAATGGCTATTAAATATAACACCGCTGGGAAAGTACCCACAACAAGTATATTTGAATACTTTTTCGACCTTTCTAAAACTCTTGCGATTTCCACAACACCCAAAACGGCCATTGTGAGAACAACAAGGTCAAACACATAAGGAGTGAGCATTCTGCTTAAAAATGCCACCACAAGTATAAGCAGTATTACCCCACTCGTCATCAATCTTTTTTTCATTATTCACCTTCTTTTGTAGGTTTTGTGTTAAGCCCGCCAAAACGCCTATTACGCTTTTGATAAACTTTAAGAGATTTGACTAAATCCCTTTTGGAAAAGTCTGGCCACAAAACTTTTGGGAAATAAAATTCGGTATAAGCGACCTGCCACAACATAAAGTTGGAAAGGCGCTGTTCGCCACTTGTGCGAATTAGAAAATCTAGTGGCGGATAGTTTGCGGTATACAAACACCCGTCAATGTCGGCTTCGGTTATCTCGGTTTTGCCTTCGCTTAAAAGTTTGTTAATTCCTCTAAGCATTTCTGCACGGCTTCCATAGTTTAACCCAAGATTTAGAATACACTTATTGTTGTGTTTTGTAGTCTCAATAAGTTCTCTACAATTCTCCACAATCTTCTCTGGAAACTTGGTGTAGTCGCCCATAACCTCAATGCGAATGCCCTTTTCGTTAAGTAGGTCTATCTCCTCGGTAAAAGCCCTTTTGAAAATGTCAAAAAGTTTTTCAAGTTCTTCCTGAGGTCGTTTCCAATTCTCGGTAGAAAACCCATAAACACTCACGACTTTTACACCCAAATCAAAGGCGTCAATTGCGCGCTTTTTTAAATTGTCATAGCCAACTTTATATCCAAAGTGCCTAGGAAGTCCTCTTCTCTGTGCCCATCTGCCATTGCCGTCTATTATAAATGCGATGTGAGCAGGAACCCTACTGCTGTCTAATTTCATATTCTCTCCAAGTAAAACTAAATTTCCATAATTTCTTTTTCTTTGTTGTCGGTAATTGTCTCGACTTTTGCGATATAACTATCAAGGGTCTTTTGAACTTCTTTTTCCAAGCCGTCAAGTTCGTCCTCGGTAATTTCGCTATTTTTCTTCATTGTGCGGAATGCATCAATTGCATCACGACGTTCGTTTCGGCAAGTAACTTTGGTTTGCTCGCTAAGTTTGCTTACTTCCTTGCAAAGTTCCTTTCTACGTTCTTCGGTAAGTTGTGGGAAAATAAGCCTAATGCTTCGGCCATCGTCGCTAGGATTAAGCCCCAAGTTGGCAGCCTCAATTGCTTTGCTCATTGCCTTAACCATACTAATATCCCAAGCACTTACTATTATCATACGCGCTTCGGGTACGGAAATTGTCGCCATTTGATTGATTGGGGTCATTGTTCCGTAATAATCCACCATAATTCGCTCAATTATCTTTGGATTTGCCCTGCCCGCTCTAATTTGCAAAAGTTCGTCTTGCAAATGATTAAGCGCCTTGTCTAGGTTTGTTTTTAATTCGTCTAAATACATTTGAACTTCTTCTGAATACATAAAAAATCTCCTATTTCGTAAGTTAATTAAATTTTACTAAAAAAACAAGTAATTTGCAAACATTTGAGTACACATTATTTAATATAATACTATAAATATATAATATATCCGCCTCTATTTCGTGCCGAAGCGACAAAAAAACTAGCATTTCTGCTAGTTTTTAAAAGATACTTAAATTATTTGGTTTGAGCCATAACTTCTTCTACAAAGTTGTCGCTACGTTTTTCAAGACCTTCGCCCATTTCATAACGAGTAAATCTTCTAATGGTGATCTTTTCGCCGATAACCAAGATTGCTTCGTTAACAACGTCGGTGATAGTTTTAGATGGGTCCTTAACAAAAGGTTGTTCTAGCAAGCAAACTTCGCCATAGTATTTCTTAACTCTGCCTTCCATCATCTTTTCGATAATGTTTTCAGGTTTGCCTTCGTTAACTGCTTGTGCTCTCAAAATTTCTTTTTCGTGCTCCAAAGCCTCAGTAGGAACTGATGTTCTGTCCAAGTATTGTGGATTTGCTGCTGCGATGTGTAGAGCGATGTCTTTGCATAGGTTTACAAAGTTTTCACTACGTGCAACGAAGTCGGTCTCACAGTTTACTTCTAGCAAAACGCCAATCTTTCCACCCATATGGATGTAAGAGTATACAAGACCTTCTGCGGCAATTCTATCAGCCTTTTTAGCGGCTTTTGCGATGCCCTTTTCTCTAAGCCATTCTGTGGCTTTGTCTAGGTCGCCGTTACATTCAACCAAAGCGTTTTTGCAATCCATAACGCCTGCATTGGTTCTTTTTCTTAATTTTACAATATCTTCTGTTGAGTACATTTTATATTCCCCCTAAAAAATTATTTTTCAACTTTTTGTTCTGTTTCTTCTGTTTCGTCTTTAACGATTTCAGCGATGTTTTTCTCAGCTTCTGGGTTCTCTTCGGTATTTAGAGATGGAGCAACGCCTTCTTTTGCTTCAATAACTGCGTTTGCGATTGCAGCAGCAATTAGTTGAACGGCACGAATTGCATCGTCGTTTCCAGGGATAATGTAATCAATTGGTTCTGGATTACAGTTTGTATCTAGAAGTGCAACAATAGGAATGTTAAGCTTTTTCGCTTCGTCTACTGCGATATGTTCTTTCTTAGTGTCTACGATGAACATAACGTCTGGCAACTTAACCATATCTTTAATTCCGCCAAGGTTCTTTTCAAGTTTGTCGCGTTCTGCTTTAAGCTTGATAACTTCCTTTTTAGGTAGTAGGTTAAACTCGCCAACCTTTTCCATATTGTTAAGTTTGTTTAGTCTGTCTATTCTGTTTCTGATAGTCTTAAAGTTGGTCAATGTGCCACCCAACCATCTAGAATTGATATAGTACATACCACATCTTTTTGCTTCGTCCTCAATAGCCTTTTGCGCTTGCTTTTTGGTACCTACAAAAAGAATTGTTTTGCCTTGACTAGCCATCTCTTTAACATACTCGTATGCTTTGTCTAGCAAAACTACTGTGTCTTCAAGATTGATGATATGAATATCATTTCTTGAAGTGAAAATGTAAGGAGCCATTTTAGGGTCCCATTTTCTAGCTTGATGTCCGAAGTGAACACCTGCTTCTAGTAACTGCTTCATTGAAATTACTGACATTATTTTTTCCTCCTTGTTTTTATTCCTCCTCCCGTTTTTAAAACTCCAACCGCAACCATATAGGCAACCGCAAGTTGAATCTAACGAAAGTGCGTAATTTTTGAAACATTAGCATTCTACCATAATAGTCGACAAAATACAAGTGTTTTTGTTAAATATTTCGTTGGAAAAATCATAAATAAAGTGATATAATATTACGCAATTTAAGGAGAATTTTAAAATGAGACTTTGGGAAACCGACTATTTAGTTCCGCTTAGACACGAAGCGCAAGAAACCACCGTGGACAGAGGGGCAAATGGCAAACTACAATATCATAGTTCAAAAAGGTTTAGAGAGATAGAAAGCATCGTGATAAGTAAAAACGACGCTTATTTATCATACGATATGGTAAATATGTTTAGAGAGGCAAACAAGCAAGCACATCAAAATGTTATCCTTGGTCAGGAAAAACTAAATCACGACTTGTGTTTTACCCTTATTCGCCAAGTGCCAGGAATGGACGTAGAGGCAATAAAGAACGCCATTTTGAAAGACTCTCCTACCGAGAGCGAAATTGACGCATTAAGGACAATTAAGCCCGCAAAAGAATATCTCGAATTCTATGACAGATAAGCGATTTAAACGCTTTCAATTACATAAAAACAAAAAAAGAAAATAAAAAATGGGATACCTTATCCCTTTTTTGTTTCCCCACTATTCCCAAACGGCACATACGCCACTAGCGTAGTGCCAATAATTACCAATTGTGGAAGGTTTTGACGCGCTATACAAGTAAAACGCGTAGTTAAAACCCTCACTATTTCTATTCCACATCGAGTCCCAATCGCTCGATATTTTTTTGCTACAACAGAATATTTTTAAGTCTTCATTACAGCCATCAAAAACGTAAAGTCCAACCGTTGTCACACTGTCTGGAATAATTACTTCTTTTAGTTTTGTGCCCGCAAAAGCACGGGTGTCAAGTATCACAACCGTGTCGGGAATAACCACACTTTCCAGCCCGCTATTTTGGAAACCAGAAAGATAAGTAAGCCCGCTTGGAAGCGATATCTGTTTTAGCATTTTACAACCGCCAAACGCGTTGTCTTTAATAGATCTAACCGAGTATGGCAAGTTAATACTATTTAGTATTTTGCAATTTTCAAATGTACTTCTTGTGACCACGCTAAGTTTACTTCCGTACTCAAAAGTCACGCTTTCTAGAGAAAAGCAGTTGTAGAAGCAATGTTCTTTTATAGTCTCAACAGCCTTCGGAATTTCCACGGTTTTTATTGCGGAACCCGCAAAGGCATACTCGCCAATCTCAGTCAATGTTTCTGGAAACTCTACACTTTCAATTTTCGAGTTTCTAAAAGCATTGCTAGCGATAACTTTTACACCACGCGGAACGACAACATCTATTGCATCACAACTTCCCATTGACACCAGCGTTTCGCCCGAAATGTCAAGCCCCGCACTTCCCCATTCGGCATACAATGTGATGTTTTTTAGATTGTGCGATGGGAGGCTATCCACGCGCTTTCCGTCCAAAAACCAGCCCGCGAAGTCATAGCCTTGCTTAGTCGGACTTATTAGTGCATTTGACGCAGTTGCAAGCGAAAACCAGTCGGGATTTAGCGCGCTATTCGTTCCTCCATTAAGCACATATGTTATGCTATATTTCTTAGTCCATTTTGCGGTCAAGTGAAGTTCGCCGGTTGTGCCACGAGAGATGTTGTCCATTCGGTTGTTGTTTTCGTCAAACCAGCCCAAAAACTGATACCCCGTGCGTGTTGGTTCGCTCAAAGCAAGTGGAAGAGATGTCATATTATATGTGTTTGGATTTTCCGCATTTACTCCGCCGTCGCAATTGTAAACTATGAGATAATCCTCAGCACTATTCGTAAGCGGAAGCGCACTTATTGACACAATCGCTAAAATTAAAACTATTGCACTCGTTATTAAAAATTTTCCAAATTTATTCATTCATACCTTCTTAGTGTTTATAATTTCTTTAACATTTTTCTAGTTTTAAACAAATTTTAAATACTCCTGTGAGGAATATTATTCAGTCGATTTTTTAGTGACGAACGATGTCTATACTATTCTAAACAAGGCAAATTGTCAAACAAAAATTAAAAAAAATAACCCACAATAGTAATTTTGTGAGTTATTACAATTTTTCCAAATATTGTAAAAATTTTGCGAAACCGCTTGACTACTTTTTGTCGCTTTCTTGTTGTTTAATAAGTTCGTAGTATTTATCGAAAACTTTGTCCTCGATTGCCTCGTCCTCTTCCAACAACAAAACGTCCTCATCGTCAATCTCGTCGATTACAAAAACCAACGCTTCGTCCTCAGGCATAGGTTCTTCCCCGCCAAGAGGGCGCAAGATTGCGTACAACTTTTCGTCCATAGGAATAATGGCGATTTGTTCAAATTCTACCTTATTATTTTTATCATCGTAAAGTACAATGTTGTCGTTGTTTTTCTCGTCCAACAACATTTCAATTGGTGACAATTGTTTTTTACTCATTTTTATTCTCCCTTTTATAATCTAAATAACCTTGAAGGATAAGCGTAGCGGCGAGTTTATCAATGACGCCCTTACGTTTATCGCGCCTAACGCCCGCGTCTACAAGTATCGCTTCGGCATCGACAGAACTAAGTCGCTCGTCGAAGAAATCAATCTCCACACCAGTCTGTGCTTTTAGTTTTTCGGCAAAACTTTTGGTTTTAACCACCCTTATGCCCTCGCTCCCGTCCATATTAAGCGGAAGCCCAAACACAACCTTATTCACGGCGTTTTCGGCGATAATGCGCGCCAAATGCTCAATGTCAAGTTTGTTGGTTTTGCGGGTGTAGGTTTCAAGCCCAGTGGCGATAAGCATTGTTGGATCGCTTAGCGCAACGCCAATTCGCACGTCACCATAGTCCAGCCCCATAATTCTGTGTACCTTGTTATCCATACATGTAGTCTATCACAATTTCCAATTATTTACAATGAAAATAGTGGATTATTTCATTTTTTCAATTTGTTGTTTTACAGCCTTTTTGCCTTTTTCGACCATCTCTTGCGCTTTTTTGTTGTTGCTAACAATAAGTGCACCGGCAATAAGACCAATTGCAAAACCCATTAAAGTGCAGTCGTTCATAAAACACCTCCTTAAACCCTTTATTTACTCTTAGGTTGTGCAAAAATTGGCGATTTATGTAAAAAAAACGCCCTTAGATTTAATCTAAGAGCACCCTATATTTTAGTCTATTTTTTTAATGAAAACTGTGATGTTTTTATCCTCATTCACTCTCACGCTTGGGCCTCTGTGATTTTCGTAAGTTTTGGAGAGTTTTCGCTGAGAAAGTCTTTGAAGGATAAGGTTACTTTTGTATGTGTTAATCTTTTTCCTGCCGAAGTTTCGATAGTTCATTGAAAGTGCAAACGCAATTTTAGGGTCGGATTTGTCCTTGCAATACTCGCACGCTAGCGCCGACCTAACTTTGCGATAGTTTTTAAGGTCTTCGTCGGTGTGAAGTGGATTTTGAAGCATCATCTCTAAATACATTTCTTGGTCGAAAAGCGTACCATTTCCGCTTTTAATTTTCTCATCGCAAAGTGAAATCGCTTGCGACAAATACCTGTAATAGTTAAGTTGGGTTATGTCAAACCTATACGATTGATATCCCGCTTTCGTATCCTGGCTTTTCATATCCTTAATGAGCATTTTCAAAACATCTTTTTCGGCGTTGTAATATTTGTTTGCCAAAACCAAACACTGCATATAGTCGTCAGTCTTGTATTCCTTTACTTGGCGATTAACTGCATCACACTGCAAGTTGCCAGAAATTAAAAACCATTTTTGTTGAGCGTCAAGTTGACCTAGTTCTGCCAACTTTGCAACCTCATAAAATGCCGCTGATTTACTTTGGCTAAGTATGTAATGTGACCAAATGGTTATAAAGTCATTGTCTAATTCTGCTTTGTTTTTCATAATTTTCCCCTCATTTTTTTGATGATATCACAGAAAAACTCGCTTGTAAATACTCATTTTTAAATTTATTAAACATTTTTAAAATATAATTGACAATTCACGATTTTAGTCTTATATTATATGTAGTTAATGGGCAATTAACCCAGCTGGTAGAGTGCTTCCGTCACATGGAAGAAGTCACAGGTTCGAGTCCTGTATTGCCCACCAAAAAAAATACGAACACTTAAACAAGTGTTCGTATTTTTTGTAGTGATTTACACAGGTTAGACAGTTTTGAAGATTGCAATTCAGCTATTCAATTGCTTGTTCTCCTATTTCACCTATCTTTTTTCCTGTATGTGTTGAACAAAATAATAAAATTATCATCATTACAGCAACATAATTAAATAAATTGCTTTCAAACATACAAATAAAGGAAAGAATAAATAAAAGAAGAAATGAAAGTACATTTTTACTCTTTAACAAATCCCGTAAAATCAAATAAAAAACACCTATTAAAGCAACTGAACCAACCACTCCGAATTGCCACAAAATGTTTATATATGTATTATGTGGAGCGATTCCTAAAACATCCGCAGAGACACCTGCTCCAAATATGATTTTTTTAGGAGAGCTTTTGTAGTCTCTAATATATCTTTTCCACAAACCCGCTCTTCCTGGGTCTATCGGCGTACCATCAATCCACTTTGAAGCATTATCATCCTTATTGTAGGATTTATCATCTGTTTCATCTTTGAGTTCTTCCTCAGTACCACCATTTTCGCTCGTTATTCCAACAAGAGTTACTATCTCGTTATATGTATTTTTCACACGAATAATGTATAGATTAGTAACATCAAGTTGAATTAACGCAACAACTGCGATAAAAACTATAACCCCTATATATTTTAAAAAACAAGTTTTTTTTCGCTTTACAATAGATACAACTAATAAAAATGAAATGACAATTATTAAGCATAAAATATAATCTCTTGAAATAGTGCGATAAGTATAAGGCAAGACAACTAAAATTGGAAAACCCCACATTAAATCGTTAAAAACAAATTTATAGCAACAAATGGACAACATAACTATACTATACACTGCCAGCCAGTTTGGATTTACAAAAACAGCTTTGAGTTTTTCAATGCCTTGATTATAGAATGCGAACTGAATATACTCCATTCTGTTAGAAAACGTCAGTAATGGAGAAATTATAATAGACAGAACTAAGCCAATAGATGCAACAATAAGCACATTGTTAAAGTTAATCTCATCCTTATACTCCAAAAGCAAATATAATACCCCAAATGCAATAACATACTTAATTACATCACTTATTTTTATAGGGTTTATAGGAATTAGGATATATATTATAAACAGCGCAAGGGGAACAAGTCTTTTAATATTTAATTTTTTCTTTTTTTTAAATAATAATATTATGTATTTTATAAAAGCAATTGAAAACAATATTGAATAAACAATCGGGAAAACAAAAGTATTCTTAGAATTTTTTGTAATGTAAAATACGGCTTCAAATGAGTAACAAAACATAAAGAAGCTTAAACATTTTTCAAAATCAAACAATATTGCGCCTGCAACCAACACCAAAACAACTAGAATCAATGCGTAAACAGTATAAATTGAAATAAACAACGAGACAAATAAACAAATAAGGACTAACAAGAAAGACTTATTATCAGCACACCAATTTCTAATCAACAATCCCTTATCATTAAAATATTTTTTTATTGAAGCCATCTTATTTGTATTTCCTTAACCCTTTAATAATGTAGTGACACAAATAGTAATGCGCCTTGATCCAGTTTATGTGGAAATACTTGTATGTTTTATATGTCATTCTCAAACTTTTCCACTTATTCCTTGATTTTGACCCAGCCGTCAATCTATAATCAGTCAACATTTCAGTTAAAGCATATGCTTTTTCAATTTCATCTTTTAGTAACTCCAACCACAAGATGAAGTCCTCATGAAGTTGATCATCATGAAATAACCTGTCTTTTAATATATCCTTTGCTACGACAGCGGAACTCAACGTAATTACGTTTTGTTTTAACAATTGTTTATACGATACATCCTTAGGCACATTAAAAACTTTTCCTGTTAAACTTCCATTATCATCAATAAACTCAACCGAAGTGTAAGTAAGTTTGTAGTTGTTGGCCAACATAAATTTTATTTGCTTTTCAAGTTTGTCCAAATGCCAAACATCATCAGAATCAATAAATGCAATATAATCGCCAATTGCAATTTTTAAAGCGTTGTTTCTAGTTTCTGCAACCCCTAAATTCTTTGTATTATTTAACACTTTTATTCTACTATCTTTTTTTGCATACTCTTCAAGTACTCTTAGAGTCTCATCATTTGAACAATCATTAACACATATTATCTCAATGTTCCTATATGTTTGTTTTATTACAGAATCAAGCGTATAGCCTACTAGTTTTTCCGCGTTATAACAGGGTATAATAACTGACACCACTGGTTCATTATTATTCATTGCAATTTCTCCTCCATATTACAAATGTCACAATTGTAATACTTTTATCTCTTAAATCAATGTGTAAATATTAAACTAAATAAAAGAAAAAGTCAATTAAAATAGACTGATTGAGATGCATTGCAGATAATTTAACAATTCAAGGCATTTTCTATCAATAAATAAAGCGATCTACTATAAAGCAATGACAATAAACAAAAATACTATATAATTACTCGACCATAAGGCACAAAAAAAGCAAAGTGTAAAACTTTGCTTTCTTGATAATCCAAAATTAACGTTTTCTGAATTGAGGTGCTTTACGAGCCTTTTTAAGACCTGGTTTCTTTCTCTCTTTTGCTCTTGCATCACGAGTAAGGAATCCAGCCTTTTTAAGGTCTGCCTTGTATGCTTCGTCAGCTTTAACAAGGGCTCTTGCAATACCGTGACGGATTGCGCCTGCTTGACCTGTAAGTCCACCACCATTAACTGTAACGAATACGTCGTATTTGCCAGTTGCTTGAACAAGTTCTAGTGGTTGGCAAGAGATAACTCTTAGAAGAGGTTGATTGAAGTATTCTTCAATGTGCTTGCCGTTTATTTGGAAATTGCCTTTTCCATTTGGAACCAATCTACAACGTGCGATTGATTGTTTTCTTCTGCCAGTGCCTGTGTATTGAACAAACTTAGCAAACTTAACAGTTTTGCCCTTAGTAGCAGGTTTCTTCTCAGCAACAGGGGCTTCTTTAACTTCTGGTTTTTCAGCCTTAACTACTTTTTTAGTAGCAGGTTTTTTAACTGTTTCTTTTTCGGTTGTTTTAACAACTTTCTTAGTAGTTTCTGCCATTATCTTACCTCTCCTTTGATTTTAATAGTTCTTGGTTGTTGTGCTTGATGAGGATGTTCGGCACCCTTATAGCATTTCAACTTGCTAAACATTTGTTTTCCAAGAGTGTTTTTTGGAAGCATTCCCTTAACAGCCTTTTCTAGAACAAAATCGCTTCTAGTAGCCATAAGGTCTTTGTATTGTTTGAAAGTTGTTCCACCTGGATATCCAGAATAGTGGAAATATTGTTTTTGAACACCTTTGTTTCCTGTAAGGATCATTTTGTCAGTGTTAACTACGATAACATAATCCCCTGTGTCAACGTGTGGAGTAAAGCAAGGTTTGTGTTTTCCACGAAGAATAAAAGCAACTTGACTAGCTACACGTCCAACTGGAATGTTTGTAGCGTCGATAAGCAACCATTCTCTTGATACAGTTTCTTTTTTTGCCATAACTGTTTTCATTATAATTTTCTCCTAAAATAATTAAATAAATTTTTATAAAATGAATAGTAACGAAAGCAGGGGCTAATTGCTTCTATACTTCTCCACATTTTATGCGACATTATTATATAATATATAACAAAGCCTGTCAAGTTTTATTTTTAAGTTTTTTAAAAAAACAACCAATTTATATGGGTTTTTCGACCTTAACAAACTGGTTGGTTAATGCAATTTATTTAACGTTTCTTTTTATGCCAAATTTTCTGTTAAACTTGCGCTCTGAACTAAAATTTGCTTCTATGTATTCCTTAGGATTGACTACCCCCTCAGAATATTTTTGAACTACGTTTGGCTCAAAACCTGGCAAAAGTTTTTTAAGAGGCCTTGACTGACTTGCGTTTTTATTGTACTCAGTTCTCATTCTCCAAGCCCCAATTACATCGTTTACTGCAAGAAACACCCTTGGACGCTCAGTTCCAGTCATTTCCTCTGTTGCTCTTAGTTGTTTTGCGCAAATAAGTCTAACTTCTCTATCAAGTGCTAGTAAAGCATCAGCTTGACCTTCACGGCTAAATCTCTTGAAGTATTTTTCCATTGTGTCGCTGTAATTCTTAATTTTGTAAGGTTGAATTGTGTAATATTCGCTAGAATAAGTTTTTCCGTCCAATACTTCATTAAGCGATTTTGAAATTTTCTCAGCAGTGCATTTAACAACATTCTCTTGAATGTAGTTTTCCAAAATCCACATTCTTGTTTTGCTTAGTTTTTTGCCATATTTTTCTACGGCTCTTTCTTGGATTGCTTTTAGAGTATAGCATTTATCGGTGCCTTCTTCATCAAAACAATCTTTAACAATACGTTTTGCGTACAATCTTAAAATTGAATTTACATAATTTTCTTTCATTCTATCATTCCCCTCTTTTAATTAAAATTTGAATTTAGACGAATTGGTTTTGCCAACATATCCACCCTCGTTAATAGGGTTAAATCCGTCGTTTTTCTTGGTTTTCACGTGTTCGTTGTACTTATCTGAAAAGTCAATTAGGCTTGCGTAAACATTTTTCTTAGGTTCGCCAAATCTTACCGACATCCCGTCCAAAACTAGGCTTGTATCAAAACCTTCCGCACTACGGTCAATTCTTAGACCAATGTCACTTTTTTCATATTTTTTGAACACTCTAACAAGTGATTGATTTGGTTCTTTGCCCTCTTTTTTAATCTTTTCGTACCTAAGCATCATTCCAAGAGCGCCTGTTTTTGCAATTATTTCGTTTTTATTTGAAATACTAGCGCCATCTTCGCGAATTTGCGATGCAAGTAATTCGTTGCCGTCCAAAATCATTTGAATAAACTCAAAATCATTCTTACATTGTTCCAAATTAACAACTACACCACCAAATTGACGTGTTGGCTCGGTGCGATCTCCAAAAAACAACGTATCCTTATTTATAATAATCGAATTTACTGTGTAATCAAATCCTATCATTTCAAACTCCCCTTTTGCAGTACAATAATATCATACAATTATAGATATTGCAATATCGAAAGAAAAAATAATTTAATTTTTTTTAAAAAACAAAAAAAAGACCACTATCGAAGGCGGCCTTTTTTTAATTAACATAATTAAATAAGTGATAGGACTAACCAATCTATTCTATCTTACTATTGGTTAGAATTAACTGCGATACATTAAAGTATCTAAATGTAATTGACAATCGTGAGAATGTCAATGTGATTCACTAATTAAAGTGATATCAAATATCTCTTTAAAAGGAGGTGATCCAGCCGCACCTTCCGATACGGCTACCTTGTTACGACTTAACCCCAGTCATTGGTTTTACCTTAGGCAGCTGCCTCCCTTGCGGGTTAGCTCACCGACTTTGGGTACCCCCAACTCCCATGGCTTGACGGGCGGTGTGTACAAGACCCGGGAACGCATTCACCCCGACGTGCTGATTCGGGATTACTAGCAACTCCGGCTTCGTGTGGGCGGGTTGCAGCCCACAGTCTGAATTGAGAACGGTTTTTTGAGTTTGGCTCCATGTTACCATATTGCATCTCTTTGTGCCGTCCATTGTAGCACGTGTGTAGCCCAAGACGTAAGAGGCATGATGATTTGACGTCATCCCCACCTTCCTCCGTATTATCTACGGCAGTCTAATTAGAGTGCCCAACTTAATGCTGGCAACTAATTACAAGGGTTGCGCTCGTTGCGGGACTTAACCCAACATCTCACGACACGAGCTGACGACAACCATGCACCATCTGTAGCGACGTTCTAGTAAACTAGAATTTCATATGTTTCCATACTATGCATCGTTATGTCAAGTCTTGGTAAGGTTCTTCGCGTTGCGTCGAATTAAACCACATGCTCCGCTGCTTGTGCGGGTCCCCGTCAATTCCTTTGAGTTTCATTCTTGCGAACGTACTCCCCAGGCGGGATACTTATCGCGTTAGCTACGATACGGAATAGAAACTATTCCACATCTAGTATCCATCGTTTAGGGTGTGGACTACCAGGGTATCTAATCCTGTTTGCTCCCCACACTTTCGAGCCTCAGCGTCAGTTATTGTCCAGTAAGCCGCCTTCGCCTCTGATGTTCCTCCTAATATCTACGCATTTTACCGCTACACTAGGAATTCCACTTACCTCTCCAACACTCTAGTTAACCAGTATCAAGTGCAGTTCTTGGGTTAAGCCCAAGGCTTTCACACGTGACTTAATTAACCGCCTACGCTCCCTTTACGCCCAGTGATTCCGGACAACGCTTGCCCCCTATGTCTTACCGCGGCTGCTGGCACATAGTTAGCCGGGGCTTCCTTATAAAGTACCGTCACTATCTTCGTCCTTTATAACAAAAGTTTACAACCCGAAGGCCTTCATCCTTCACGCGGCGTTGCTGGGTCAGGCTTGCGCCCATTGCCCAATATTCCTCACTGCTGCCTCCCGTAGGAGTTTGGTCCGTATCTCAGTTCCAATGTGGCCGATCACCCTCTCAGGTCGGCTACCTATCGTCGCCTTGGTGGGCCGTTACCCCGCCAACAAGCTAATAGGACGCAAGGTCATCGTAGTCCGATACATAACTCTTTTACCCCTGTGCCATGCGACACTGTGGTCTTATGCGGTATTAGCAGATATTTCTATCTGTTATCCCCCTGACTACGGCAGATTCCTCACGCGTTACTCACCCGTCCGCCACTCAGTCAAAAGTGCAAGCACTTTTGCTTCGTTCGACTTGCATGTGTTAAGCACGCCGCCAGCGTTCGTCCTGAGCCAGGATCAAACTCTTATGTTCAATCTATGACTCTATATCGAACGTCTTGCGTTATTCATAATTTTATTATAAACTGCTTGTAAAGTTCGTATAGATTAAAAACTTAAAAAAATTAACAAAGTTAAATTTAATTCATCTATCACACTATTTAATTGTTAATGTACTTGCCGTTCTCTTGAACAGCACACATAGAATACCACTACCAAATACACAAGTCAACACTTTTTTTAAAAATTTTTTAATTTTTTTTTTGATAACACCGACACACACCCGCGTGTTTCGCTTGATTTGTGCAATTTAACCATAAAATAAATATAAAAACGCGAAAAAAAGACTTAAAAAGTCATTAAAAAACATACCGCAAAATGTTAAATATTTTTTAAAATATTATTTAAAAACAAAAAAAAGAGCAATTTTTCACTGCTCATTTTAATGATATATTTATATATAATAGTATTCTTATTTATAGTTAAGGACTGAAAATAAATCCAAAATCGAAAAATGCTAGTAGAAAGCCTTATCACAACATTACTGATTTTGTTGTGCCCTTAAACTTACAACATCGTAATCTAGTTACAAGATAAAATGTTTACAGTCAAAATATTATTTTAATAACCCTCGACTGTGTTAAATATGCCCTGGGTGTTTGTGATGGTATTTTGAAGTAATGTTGTGCCATCGGCATTGTATATTCTGCCCTGTATTGCACAGAACACAACAGAAACTTTACAGGTTTTGCTATTGTCAGTATTTTTTAGCGATTCTGGGAAAAGCACACCAATGTCAAATGCAATTGCCTTGCCAGATGTACCTGGGTCGATGGTATAAAGTGTGCCAGTGGCACTATTTGAACTCATAAGATAGTAATAATCATCGCTTCCCTTTACCCAATAAACATTTGCGCCGTCAACTTTTAGTGATGTGCCCGGAGTAATTGACAAATCAGAAAGCGTGGTGTCGACCGTAACTTTTGCTCTTAAAAGTGCTGGTGTTGGAGTGGAAGAACCTTCGGACTTAACAGTAGCCGTCGCGCTAACCACAACTTTTTGTGATGGCAAAACATAAAGATTGGCGGTAGACAATGTCACAGTGTTTTCAACAGTAACAGCATTGCCAAGTCGAATTGTGGTAGATCCCGAACCAGAAGAACCGAAAAACGAAAGCGTCAAAGAACAGGTTCCTACAAACGTAGCAACCAGAAAAAGGCTCATAATTATAATAAACAACTTTGTCTTTCTTTTGTTTTCCATTTTCCCCTAGTTTTATATCGTTTTATTTGTTAAAAATATTATTCGTAATAATGCCCCACAATATATATATAATATATCAAATAGTTTATTTTTTCGCAACAAAAAACAACCATAATTTACTGGTTGTTTTTATTATTTATTTTGGTCATCAAACTATTTAGTTTTGAGACGTCTTTTTTAAGCGCTTTACTCTCTTCTGCTGGTTTTTCGTCGCTCTCTACGGTGTTTTTAGAAAGTTTTTTGATGCTCGATTGAAGTTTTGACAAGTCTTTCTTTTGAAGTTTTTTCTGTGCTTTTTCTTCGGCTTTTAGTTTTTCCTCTTTCTTTTTAGCGCGTTCTTGTTTTTTCAAATATTTAGTGATAGCGTCCTCAATTGCCTCTTTCGCAAGCACTGAGCAGTGAATTTTGTGCACTGGAAGTTCGCCAAGAGCCTTGATAACTTCGTTGTTGTCAAAGTTTAGTGCCTCCTCAATTGTTTTGCCTTTAATAAGTTCGGTTGCCATACTAGAAGATGCGATGGCTGCAACGCAACCAAACGTCTTAAATTTGGCATCTTCAATAATGCCTTTGTCATTTATTTTAAGGTAAATTTTCATGATGTCACCGCAAGCTACGTTTCCCACTTGTCCAACAGCGTTTGCACCACGCAATTCGCCCATATTCATTGGGTGTTTAAACAACTCCATTACTTTTTCGTTATACATATTATTTCCCCTTTTTCCTTGTTAGTGGGCTCATCTTTCTTAAATCTGCTACAATGCCCACAAGTTTTTCAACAACATAATCAATTTCTTCCTTAGTGTTGTCGGCTCCGAAAGAAAATCTTATTGCCCCGTTAATGTCCTCGTGGCTAAGCCCCATTGCTTTCAAAACGTGACTTTTTTCAAGCGAGTTTGAAGCACAAGCCGAGCCTGTCGAAACTGCTACGCCTTCTAGGTCGAGTTTTACTAGAATACTCTCGCCTTCAATAAAGTTGAAACTTACATTTACAATTCCAGGTGCTTTTTGTTCAAAGTTTCCATTAAACTTAATGTCGGAGATGGCGTATTTAAGTTTGTTTACAAAATACTCAGAAAGTTCTTCAAGTTTTTTGTTGTTAACGTCGATATCTCTAACAGCAATTTCCATTGCTTTTGCCATTCCAACTACGCCCGCAACATTTACTGTTCCACCACGGCGACCCATTTCTTGCTCGCCACCTTGGATAAGTTTTTTTACAGGTGTGCCAGTTTTGATGTACACAGCGCCAGTTCCCTTAGGACCATGAACCTTGTGGGCGCTCATTGTAAGTGCATCAATTTTCATATCCTTAACGTCGATATGCAAACAACTCATTGCTTGAACGGCATCTACGTGGAAATATGCCTTGTAGTCTTTTAGAATTTCACCAATTGCTTTGATGTTTTGGACAGTTCCGACCTCGTTGTTAACAGCCATAATGGAAACAAGTGTGGTGTCGGGTCTAAGTTCTCTTAGCAAAGCCACTATGTCCACCATTCCCTTGCTATCTACTGGCAAATACGTAACAGTAAAGCCTTCGTTTTCTAGTTCGCGACAACTTTCCAAAATGCTGTGATGTTCAATTGAACTTACGATAATGTGCTTGCCTCTATGAGTGTTGGCTCTTGCAATGCCTTTAATAATCCAGTTGTTACCCTCTGTTCCACCGCTTGTGAAAAAGATTTCTTTTGGATTTGCGTTGATAAGACCCGCAAGTTTTGCTCTGGACTCCTCAACCGCTTTGCCAGCTTCCAAGCCAAAACTATGCAAACTATTACTATTGCCGTACATTTCGGTGTAATATGGAAGCATAGCACTTAGCACTTCGCCACTAAGCCTTGTTGTACCAGCGTTGTCTAAATATATTTTTTTCATTTTTTTGCTCCTTTGTTTTTTTGTATCATATCAAGCAGAGTAATGCTGTCTAACACATCGTTTAGGTTGTCGTAAATAACTTTAAAAATGCCCTGATTTGGGCAATTTAGATTAGCGCACGTCCCCGATTTTGCACAATCTGTAAATACCAGCCCGTTTTCAAGTGACCTAAGCGCAACACCAATTGAGATGTCCTTAGGATCAAGTGCTAGTTTATAACCACCTTGCACACCCCTAACAGATGTCACAAGCCCGCCTTTTTTGAGTAGCCCCAACAACTTTTCCAAGTATGGCTGTGGGACCAGCGTGCACTCCGACAACTCTTTAAGGGACATAAGTTTGCCGTCATTTTGCGCCAAATGGTATAGTGCATTAAGCCCATATCGCCCTTTTGTGGATAGTTTCATATATACCCTACCTTTTTAGTCCGACATTATTCTACCAAGTTTGAAAACTTATGTCAATATATTTTTACCAAATATTCGGACTAAATTAGTAGGAATTATTAGTTTTGCCTACTTTTAGGCATTATTTAGCACACGTTGCCGTTAAATTATCACCCAAACCAAGGTGTTTCTCTTCTTCTAAATCAACAAACAACCGCATAAAAACAAAAAAATAGGCAAATCGCCTATTTTTCTAAATCACAATAATTATCAAAAATTTCTTCCAGTTGTTTTTGGTTTCTAAAACCTGCAATCTTTTCAAGTTCTGCGCCGTCTTTAAAAATAACCAATGTCGGCACGGTCATAATGCCGTACTTATGGGTTAGTTTTTCGCTTTTATCAATATCAATCTCCACAATTTTTATGGAATTATACTTTTCATTTTCCATTTGTTTTAGGATTGTGGATTGCATTTTACAAGGCCCACACCAACTGCCAAAAAATCTAGCGATAGTAATTCCGTCGCTATCCAAAACTTCTCTTTCAAAATCGTTTTCTTTAATAATCTTTGTAGTCATATCTTTCCCTATTTAATAAGTTCGTTAACAACAAATCCCGCTAGCACACAACCGCACATTGCTGGATAGTATGAAATACTGCCAATAGTTTTCCCGTTTGGCTTTGCAATATTCTCAGTGAACACAACTGTGTGTTTTGCTACTCCCGCTTCTCTAAGTTTTTTTCGCATAATCTTAGCAAGACCGTCGTTGTATGTTTTGGAAATATCCGCAACTTTAAAGGAAGGCACCTCACATCTATTACCCGCACCCATTGCACTAACAATGTTTATGTTTTTTTCGTGGCAAGTGCATATTAAGTGAATTTTGCTAGTGACCATATCAATTGCATCAACCACATAGTCGTAGTGCAATTTAAAAAACTCCTCGCTATTATCTGCCGTGTACTTTTCGCAAATTTTATGCAATTTTATGTTAGGGTTGATGTCTAGCAAGCGCTCTTCAAGCACGTCCGCCTTATACTTGCCAATTGTGCTATTAAGCGCAACAATCTGCCTATTAAGGTTGCTTTTTGCCACCGTGTCAAAATCGACAATAGTAAGTTCCCCCACACCTGCGCGGGCTAACATTTCGGTCACATATCCACCTACTCCGCCAAGCCCAAAAACTGCAACGTGCGAACCGGCAAGTTTTGCCACATTATCCTTTCCAATAAGTATCTCTGTACGTTCTGTCATTTTATCCTTCTACAAAATGTATCTTTTCAAATCGTATTTCTTTGTTGTGTCTTTAAACGCTTTATCAACATATTCCTTGTCGATAGTAACGTCCATAATTGGGTGTCTGCCATTTGCATTATATGAAATATCTTCAAGCAAAATTTCCAAAAGACTGTGTAGACGTCTTGCACCCAAGTTTTCGCTGGTTTCGTTTTCTTTTTCAGCAATCTCTGCAAGTTGATGAAGAGCCTCGTCGGTAAATTTAAGGTTGATGTTATCAACAGCCAAAAGTTGCTCGTATTGCAAAGTAAGCGCATTTTTAGGTTGTGTCAAGATTTTATAAAAATCGTCTGCATGAAGGTTGTTTAGTTCTACACGGATTGGGAAACGACCTTGGAATTCTGGAATAAGGTCTTCAATCTTACTCATATGGAACGCCCCAGCACAAATAAACAAAATGTAATCAGTCTTTATTGTCCCATATTTAGTCGTAACTGTACAGCCCTCAACAAGTGGCAAAATGTCACGTTGAACGCCCTCACGGCTTACGTCTGGGCCTTTACTTGCGTTTTTGCCGGCAATTTTATCTATCTCATCGATAAACACAATGCCCTCTTGTTCTGCACGGCGAATAGCCTCCGAATTAACACTGTCTAAGTCGATAAGTTTGTCACTTTCTTCTTGCATAAGCATTGCCATAGCTTTCTCGACAGTAACTTTTTTCTTGCGACGCTGTGGTGGGAAAATACTGCCTAACATATTTCCAAAATCGATATCATTGCCCATTCCTGGCATAATGCCAATAGGTTTAATCTGCTCGTCGATTGCGATTTCGATAACTTCACTATCAGCCTTGCCACTTTCGACGTCGGCGGTTATTTCTTTTCTAAGAGTTTCCACGTCTTTGTCTGGGAACTCATTTTTTCTCATTGGATATAAAGCATCCACTATTTTTTGGACAACATTGGCCTTTGCTTTGATGCTAACTTCTTGCAACTTTTCCTCTTTTACAAGCCTTACAGCAACCTCTACAAGGTCTCTTATCATACTCTCGCAATCTCTACCAACATAGCCCACTTCGGTGTATTTTGTGGCTTCAACCTTGATAAATGGCGCTTTTACAAGTTTTGCTAATCTTCTTGCAATTTCGGTTTTACCTACACCAGTTGGCCCCTGCATAATGATGTTTTTAGGTGTAACCTCGTCACGCATTTCCTTAGTAAGTTTGCTACGGCGATAACGGTTTCTAAGCGCGATTGCAACCGACTTTTTGGCCTCTTTTTGACCGATAATATATTTGTCTAATTCTATAACAATTTCCTTAGGTGATAAGTCCATTCTAAACCTCCTCGCAAGTGATGTGATGATTTGTGTACACACAGATGTCTCCAGCAATTTCTAGCGCTTTTATTGCGATTTCCTTAGCCGAAAGATTGGTGTTGTCAAGTAGTGCTCTGCCAGCAGCATAGGCGTAGTTTCCGCCACTGCCTATTGCACAAACGCCGTATTCTGGCTCAATTACTTCGCCAGTACCGGAAATCATTAAAAGTTTGTGTTCGTCGGCAACGAGCATCATTGCCTCCAACTTGCGGTTGTATTTATCGTCTCTAAATCCAAGTGCAAGTTCGACGGCGCTACGCATCAAATTGCCACTAAACTTCTGCAAAAGTTCCTCAAAGCGTGCGGTCAAAGCAAAAGCGTCTGCAACTGTTCCCGCAAAGCCTACAACAACCTTGTCGTTGAAAATTCGGCGAACTTTTACGGCATTTCCTTTCATAATAACGTGCTCGCCCATTGTAACTTGTCCGTCACCGGCGATTGCTGTTTTTCCATTTTTAGTAACTGCAACTATCGTTGTCCCCTTAAAAGTATCCATAATATCTCCTTGTTTAATTGCATTTTTTCTTTAATATATCACACAAAACACTTTAAAACAAACTCTTTTTATTAGTCAAGGTTTAGTTTTTCGGTCTCAATTGTGGACTTTACTGATTGAAGTGCGCGGTCGGATAAAATCTTATTTTTTGCTTTTTTATCCTTATTTCTTATCTCGTCGATGTTTATAAGCCCCATATTGCTACTCATAGGCTGGAAGTTTTCCTCACTTGCCGTAGATAAATAATTGTTTAGTGCACCTATCATTGTCACTTGCTCAAACACAACATCGTGCTTATCATTTAGATAATTATACACATTCAAAGCCACATTTAAACCACTCGCAATGCTTTCAATATAGCCTTCAACTCCACTAAGTTGACCCGCGATAAAAACGCTTGGGTGGGCTTTAAGATGATAATTTGACAAAACCTTAGGAGCGCAAACATAACTATTTTTGTGCATTGTGCCATATCTTAAAAACTCCGCGTTTTTTAGCGCCGGAATAAGCGAAAATACGCGTTTTTGCTCGGGATAAGTAAGGTTTGTTTGGAAACCAACCATATTAAACATATCGTTATTTAGTGTTTCCTTTCTAAGTTGAACCACAGCATATGGTCTAGTCCCAGTTTTTGGATCGGTCAGCCCGACTGGTTTAAGAGGTCCAAATCTAAGAGCGTCCTCCCCGCGTTTTGCTAGGACCTCAACTGGCATACAGCCCTCGAAAACTTTGCGATTTTCAAAGTCTTTTAGTTTTACAATCTCTGCATTTACAAGAGCGTTGTAGAAAATATTGTACTCTTCCTTATTCATAGGGCAATTTATATAATCGCCCGTACCCTTGCCATATCTATCGGCAACAAATGCCGAAGTAAAGTCAATGCTATCATACGAGACAATTGGAGCAATTGCGTCAAAAAAGTATAAGTAATCGCTCCCTAACACCCTCTGCAACTCGGTCATAAGTGCTGGGCTTGTAAGTGGCCCCGTAGCAATAACAACTGGCTCGTTTAACGGAATGCTAGTCACTTCATCATTAACGATTTTTAGATTTTCAAACGACTTTAAGTTGTCGGTGACCATTTTGCTAAACTTTTCTCTATCGACCGCAAGTGCACTCCCCGCTGGAACACGGCACGCATCAGCGCACTTTATAACCAGCGAGTCAAGCATTCTAAGTTCTTGTTTAAGTAGTCCACCCGCCGTCAAGATGTCGTCACTTTTTAGGCTATTGGAACACACAAGTTCGGCAAAGTTTTCCGACTTGTGAGCGGGAGAAAACTTCTTTGACTTCATCTCATACAAGGTCACATTAAGACCGCGTTTTAGCAATTGATATGCGCACTCCGAACCAGCAAGTCCTCCGCCGATAATCGCAACATTATTTGTTTTCATTTTTTTCCTTTTTAACCATTTCAGTGTAATCGCACTGTGGATTACTGCATTTTTTGCGCAAACTACTGTAAATCTTTTTGCCCGTCAAATAACTGCCACACTTTGGGCATTTCTCGGCAAGAGGCATTTCCCACGACACGAAATCACATTTTGGATAATCGCTACAACCATAGAAAATGTTGCCTTTTTTACTGCGTTTTTCAACCGCAGGCTTTCCACATTTTGGACAAACACCGCTTTGTTTTACAATCGACTGAATGTTTTTGCAGGCAGGGAAATTACTGCAAGCCAAAAATTCGCCGTATTTGCCTGTTCGAATAACCATTGGGTGCCCACATTTTTCGCACTTGATATCGGTCTCCTTAGGTGGGATTTTAAATTTAAGACTATCCTTGTCTGCCACCCCAAGAAGTTTTACAAAGTCGGCATAGAAATCTTTTACAAAATCCTGCCATACAATGCCCTTGCTGGCAACGTCGTCAAGTTTGTCCTCCATTTCGGCTGTAAACTTAGTATCGATAATAGACGCAAAGTAGTTTTCCAAAAACTCGTCTATCTTCTCGCCCAACTCAGTAGGTTTTAGGAATTTTCCGTCCTTTTCAACATACTTTCTAGCACTTAGCAAGTTAACTGTTGGTGAATATGTTGCGGGACGACCGATCCCCTTATCTTCCATCTCTTTTACAAGGGTCGCTTCGGAATAACGAGCAGGTGGTTTTGTAAACTTTTGCGCTGGAACTAAGTTAAGAAGGTTAAGTTTATCACCCTCCTCCATTACAGGAAGTTTTACGTTTTCATCGCTCTCTTCACTATCTTCCTCTGCTTGTTTTGCCTTTTTAGAAGATGTCTCATATAGTTTCATAAAACCATCAAATATAGGTGTTTTGCCCGATGCCTTAAACTCGTATTTGCCGTTTTCAATAGTGGCAACAACCGAGTTGAAAGTCGCATCTTCCATTTGACACGCTAGGAACTTAGTGTAGATAAGTTTGTACAATTTATAGTTATCTGGACTAATTTTGCCTTTCAAACTATCTGGCGTAATATCTAGGTGAATTGGTCTAATTGCTTCGTGCGCGTCCTGAGCGCTTTTCTTAGTCTTATACACATTGGGTTGTTTTGGAAGATATTTCTCCCCAAAGTTTTTGGAAATATAATCTCTTGCCATTGCAACCGCTTCTGGCGACAAACGTACGCTATCTGTTCTGATATACGTGATAAGAGCGGTCTTGCCCTCGCCCTGGATTTCGACACCCTCGTACAATTCTTGTGCACAAGATGTAACTTTTTTAAGGTTCATTCCAAGTTTGTTAAGCGCTTCTTGTTGCATAGTAGATGTTGTGAATGGTGGTGCTGGGTGCGACTTGGCTATGGTCTTTTTAACTTCCTTAACCATAAAGTCGCTTTGTTTTAGTTCTTCCAAAACGCCGTCCATTTGGTCTTTGTTACTCACAACTGCTTTTTTGCCGTTTATTTTGCTAAGCGTACTTTTAAATGCGTCGTTTTCGGTCTTAGTAAACAAATTTGCTACAAGCGACCAGTATTCCTCTGGCTTAAACTTGCGAATCTCGTTTTCACGGTCAACCACAAGTTTTAGCGTTGCACTTTGCACACGACCAGCCGACAACTTTGGCTGGATTTTTTTGCATAGGATTGGCGACACCTTATAACCCACAAGTCTATCAAGAACACGTCTTGCTTGTTGTGCATTTACAAGGTTTATGTCGATTGCACGAGGCTGTTTTAGAGCATTCGTAACAGCGTTTTTACTGATTTCGTTAAAGACAATTCGAATAGGTTTTGTCTGGTCCATTCCTAGTATGTTGCATAGGTGCCAACTTATTGCTTCTCCCTCTCTATCCGGGTCGGTTGCAAGCAAAACTTTGTCTGCCTTTTCGCTCTTGGCTTTAAGCGCTTTTACAATCTCCTTTTTATCTGCCATTATTTCGTACTGAGGTTTGAAGTTGTCTAGCACATTCACACCAAGCGATTTTTCTGGTAAATCACGCACGTGTCCCTTGGTTGCGACAACTTCGTAGTCGCTTCCCAAATACTTCTTAATTGTATCCTTTTTACCAACACTTTCTATTATAACTAAATTCATATTTATCTCCCATAATAATTGCCGGGCAATTTGTTAATAAGCCCTTTAAGTTCCAAACGCATTAAAAGAGTGTTAAGCGTTTTGGGTTCGAGTTTTGAACTCTCTAATATCTCGTCATAACTCAACTCGTCAGTTTTTAAAATATTTAAAATAATTTGTTCGTCCATTGACGCCTGCTCTACAACCGTGTTTTCGCTAATATGCAATTCCTTGCCATATGCGTTTATGATTTCGTCGGGCGACAACACCATAACACTTTGGCAGTTTTTGATAATTGCATTACAACCGCTACTATAAATATCGGTTATTCTGCCTGGTACAACGTACAAGTCGCGATTGTTTTCTAGTGCATATTCCTTGGTGTGCATACTTCCGCTTTTTTCGGTGGCTTCGGTGATAAGCACGCCTTTACTTAGCCCTGCGATAATTCTATTGCGTGCAGGGAAATAATATGCAAGCGCCTTTTCATTAGGCTTATACTCGCTTACTATCAAGCCGTCATTTTCAATGATTTTGTCATACAAAGGCTTGTTTGTGGCAGGATAACAGTTGTTTATGCCACAACCTAGCACCGCAATTGTATGACCCTTAGCGTCGATGCTTGCGGTATGCGCCACGCTATCCACTCCGTCCGCAAGTCCACTAACCACTGTCAGCCCACTATACGCAATGTCAAACGCAAATTTGTAGGTTACTTCTTTACCGTACTTAGTACAACGCCTGCTCCCCACAACAGCCACACAAGTGGATTTAAGCAAGTCCACATTGCCACGACAATATAGCGCAACAGGTGGGCTTAGTGTTTCCCTTAATAGTTCGGGATACAAGTCGCTCTTAATTGTCACGATTTTTACATCAAGCGCGTCATACGAGCGGATATAGTTGTTTAGGAAATTTTCGTCGTGAGAAAACATCATTTTTGTATAATTTTCTTCCGACACAATTTCGCAAATTTTATCTTTGGCTCTGTCAAAGTTTTTCCAAAGTTCCTCGCACGTAGGATAAAGTTCTATAAGTTGATGCAACTTTTTCAAACTTAAAAAGGAAAAACTATTAAGCCATATTATTACTTTTTCTTCGTTGTTATACATTCACTATTACCTTTAATCCCAATACTTTTTGTCCAGCGACCTATACGATATCGCCTCGATAATATGGTCGTCCATTATATCTCTACTTCCGTCCAAATCGGCGATTGTGCGGGCAACTTTCAATATTCGATTGTACGCCCTTGCGCTAAGTTTTAGTTTGTCAAAGGCTTGACGCAAAAACATATCGCTTTGTGGCGACAACTTGCAATACTCTTTAACTTGTTGGTCGCTCATCTTAGCATTGGAATATATTCCGCAATTTTGATATCTATCAAGTTGCACTTTTCTAGCCTCGTCAACCCTATGCTTAATATTTTCGCTAGGCTCTTCTAGTGTTGTGCTAGTAAGGTCGTTGTAAGTCACATTATCAACCTCTATATGGATATCTATTCTATCCATAAGCGGGCCAGAAAGTTTGTGAAGATATTTGTGAATATTTTGAGGTGTGCACTTGCACTCCCTATCCTTACTTCCATAATATCCACAAGGGCAAGGATTCATACTGGCAATAAGTGTAAAGTTTGCTGGATATTCCACGCTCGCCTCAACACGCGATATTGTAATGACCCCATCTTCTAATGGTTGACGAAGGGTCTCAATTGAGTTTCTGTTATACTCAGGCATTTCGTCTAGGAACAGCACTCCATTGTGTGCTAGGCTTATCTCGCCTGGTTTTGCAAGTCTTCCACCACCCGTCAAAGCAAGTGTGGTCGCTGTGTGGTGTGGAGACCTAAACGGACGCGTTGTAACTATGCCCTCTTCAGAATCAAGCACACCCGCAATACTATGGATTTTGGTCACTTCAAGTGCTTCGGGGAAAGTAAGTTCGGGCAAAATGCTTGGAAAACACTTTGCAAGCATTGTTTTTCCGCTACCGGGAGGGCCTATCATTAGAATGTTGTGTCCGCCTGCTGCCGCGATTTCTAGGGCACGCTTTGCTTTTGCCTGACCCTTAACATATTTAAAGTCAAGGCTGTTTTTGTGCGTCTTTTTAGCGTCAATAAAGTTGTTAAGTTTTACTTTTTCTAGGCTAACTTCGCCATTTAAAAAGTCGACACATTCTTTTAAATTGGAAACAGCGTACACTTCTAGCCCGTCGATATAACTTGCCTCACGTTCATTTTCCTTAGGCAAAATTATCTTAGTATAACCCGCTTGTCTGGCTGCGATTAGGATAGGCAAAACGCCGTTTATTTTCCTAAGTTGGCCGTCAAGGGAAAGTTCGCCCAAGTAAATATATTCCTTAACCGCTTTTACTGCAATCTGCTCGCTTGCACTAAGAATGCCCACTGCGATGGCTAGGTCGTAGATAGGCCCGTCCTTTTTTGTATCGGCAGGAGCCAAGTTTACGGTTATTTTTAAAATTGGATATTGAAATCCACTATTTTTTATAGCGCTCTTAACACGCTCTTTACTCTCTTTAATTGCGGTGCCAACCAATCCTACAATGTCATATCCTGGCAGACCATTGTTGATGTCAATTTCTGCCTTGACCATATACCCATTGATTCCAGTAAGACCATAACTTTTTACAATTGATAACATTAGTTGCACCTCGCTTTCACTATGTCCGATTATACAACCTATGAGATAAAAATACAACTAAAAGGAGTAACTTGTCAAGAATTTTTTAAAATGATGCTTATATAATATAATTAACTTATTATATAACATATTTAATATGTAATTTTTGTAAAAATTTGTACTTTTTGCACACACAATAAAAAGTCGCAAAAAAACAAGGAAATTATTGACATTTTGGCATTTGATTGATATACTTTGATTATTAAAAAAAACGAGGAGTACTTTATGGAACAAGAAATAATGAACGAATTTGAAGTCAAAATTGACAAAGTAAAGAGATTGGAAGAAAAAGGCGAAAAAGCATACAAAGCAAAATTCCATAAAACTCATGAAATTCACGACTTGGAAAAATACGAACTTGGCACCAAAGTTAGTTGTGCTGGAAGAATCACTTTTAAGAGAACTTTTGGTAAACTTATTTTTGCTAGGATTTATGCAATCGGCGACAATTTTGATATGAACTTTACAGAGGACATTCGCACGAGCGTTCAGATAAGCCTATCGCTAAATGTTGTTGGCGAGGAAGCACTTGCAAAGTTTAAAGAGTTTTGCGATGTTGGAGATTTTGTAGGAGTTAATGGCGAACTTACTCGCACCCAGACCGGCGAACTTACTATTCAAGTACAAACATTTGAACTTCTTTCAAAAGCGCTTAGAGGACTTCCTGAGAAGTTCCACGGGCTTGTTGATGTCGACAGCAGATATCGTCAAAGATACCTTGACCTTATCGTTAACGAAAAGGCCAGAAAAATTATCCTTATTAGATTTAAGGTTATGCAATTTATAAGGGAATTTTACAACAAACACGGCTTCCTAGAAGTTGAAACACCAATACTTCAAAACGCTGTTGGTGGCGCGCTTGCAAAACCTTTTAGAACACATCACAATGCGCTTGACCTTGATATGAACTTGCGTATTTCCCCAGAAACTTTCCACAAGAGAGTTATCGCATGCGGATTTGATAAGATGTACGAGTTTGCCAAAGATTTTAGAAACGAGGGTCTTTGTGCCGACAAACTTCAAGAGTTTACAATGCTAGAAAGTTATGCAGCATATTGGGATTTTGAGGACAGCATTAAGTTCTACACCGAAATGTTTAGAGAAGTTTGCAAGTTTGTGTTCGGCAAGTACGAGTTTACATCAAACGGCAGGACCATTACCCTACCTGAACAATTCCCTAGAATGGATTACATTGCTACCCTTAACAACATCTTAGGTTTTAATGTGCTTGACATCACTGACGTTGAGGAATTTAAGAGATTGGTTCTGGACAAAAAACTATTGGAAGAGTTCGAACTTAAAGACCAGTTTACAGTTGGTGGAATTATCGACCTACTTTACAAGCGTCATATGCGTCCCAACATTACCGAGCCTACAATTCTATACAACTATCCAAACGTTGTTCCACTTGCTAGATACAGCGACAAGGACGATAGAATTATCGAGATGTTCCAACTTGTAATTGATGGACAAGAAATGGTTAAGGGTTATAGCGAGCTTGTTAACCCAATCCAACAAAAACACAACTTTGAGGAACAAGCAAAAGCAAAACTTCGCGGTGATGCTGAGGCTATGGACTACGATAAGGAATATATCCTTGCTATGGAACACGGCTTCCCACCAATTTCTGGTATCGGATTTGGAATTGATGTATTTATTCTTCACTTGCTTGACTGCGACAACATTCGCGACACAATCCTATTCCCTATCACAAAACCTATTGACATTGACCAAATGGTTTAATAAAAAATGCACTGGATAAAACCAGTGCATTTTTTATCTATTTGAAATAGGCGAATTTTCAAAGAAAATTTCCAAATCAATTTCATCTTTGTTTAGCAAAAAACCCTTTTCATTTTCAGGTTTTTGTTCTACTGGTGCATCAGCAACGCGACGATTTGATTTTCTGGTGTGATTAAGATGTCTATCCTTAATAGCCTTAATTGTCTTATATCCCATTATGTTTCCCCCTTATTTAATTATCTTAAATTGTGCTTCTTAGTTAAAAAATATCCAATAATAGCATTTAACATTATATTATCTTACCGCACAACTTGTTAACAAATTCTCTAAAACTTTTCCCGTTTATTTTGTCGAAAAACGGGGTTAAAAAAAGAATGTAAGATTACATTCCTTTTTACTTTTAAATTCAAATATCAAACTAATTTTGTTTTTCTTTAATATTTGCAGCTTTACCTGTAAGATTACGCAAATAGTATAGTTTTGCGCGTTTAACTTTACCACGTTTTACAACTTCAATTCTATCTACTCTTGGAGAATGAATTGGGAAAGTCTTTTCTACGCCAACACCAAATGATATTCTTCTAACAGTAAAAGTTTCTCTTACGCTAGAATTCTTTCTAGCAATAACAACACCCTCAAATACTTGAATTCTCTCTCTGGTACCCTCTACGATTTTGCAATAAACCTTAACGGTATCACCAACGTTAAATTCAGGAATTTCTGGTTTTAAATTTTCTCTTTCTAATGCTTGAATAAGTGTCACTGACTTTACCTCCTATATTTACTTGATGTTCATGCAATAAATATCACAGCGGACCATCCGAAGTCACTACGTTATATTATCACAACAAAAAGTAAATAGCAAGTGTTTTTTTCAATTTTATAATATTTTATGACAAAAACCCCCTACTTATTACTCAAAAAGCATTTTTTAGGTGGGTTAGATTGTCTCCAACAAGGTCCACAACGTCAAACCTTATAGCGCACCTTTCGTACAACCCCTTGTACTTTAAGTAGACTGTGGCAACATTGCGAATTTTTTGCTGTTTGTAGTAGTTAACCGCTTCGCGAGGGTGACCAAATTTTAGGCTCTCCCTACGCTTAACTTCCACAAACACAAGCACATCATTGTCCTTGCATATTATGTCAATCTCACCCACTTTGTTGCGATAGTTGGTTTCCAAAATTTTATATCCAATGGACACTAAATATTCCTTTGCCTCAACCTCGCCTTTAAGTCCAGTTATTTTATTCATTGTTCCCCCACGAAGTGCCCGATAAAACTATCGCGATGGATGTCGCACTTTCCATATTTTTTTAGCGCTTCGATATGTTCTTTTGTGCCATAGCCCTTATGTTTTTTGAAGTTGTAATTTGGATACTTTTTGTCAAGTTCCACCATAAGCCTATCCCTTGACACTTTCGCTAGAATTGACGCCGCTGCGATGTTGTAACTAACTGCGTCGCCGTGAATTATGCTCTCAGTCTTAACATCGCAATTTATTTTAACCGCATCAATAAGCACAAGTTCGGGCACAACTGAAATATGCTCAATACATCTTTGCATTCCAAGTTTTGTGGCGTTTAAGATGTTAAGCCTATCAATCGTCTTTTCGTCGACGAACTCAACATCGTAGGCAATTGCGGTGTTTATTATTTTATCAAACAACGCCTCGCGCTTTTTCTCCGACAACTTTTTGCTATCGTTAATCTCCTCGATAATGTCGTCCTGTGGCATTATAACGCACGCAACACAAACGGGTCCCGCAAGTGGTCCGCGCCCTGCTTCGTCGATGCCAGCAATAAGCGTGTAGCCCGCGTCATAGTACTTTTTTTCGTAGTTAAGCATCTTTTTCTTCCTTTCTATCGCGCTTAGACAAGCGCCTTATGTCCTTGACTGTCTCCAAGGTTATGTTGCCAAGTCTACCCTGTTTGAACTCGCTTATTAGTGCAACGCTCCCCCTATCGTAATCAATGTCGCCCCCACGCATAACATACTTGCGCGCAATACAAATTTTGTCCAAAATTTCAAGCGATGTGTCTTCGTCTGATATAGATATTGAATATCTATCTTCCAATATTTTCTTGTCAATCCTTACAATATCGGCAATAAAGTCAAGGCTAAGTTCTGGAATATCTAGCACATCGTCCTTAATTGAGCCAATATACGCCAAATGGTGTGCAACTTGGTTGTTATTAAATGCTGGCCAAAGTGTGCCAGGGGTGTCCAAAACCTCAACATCGGTACCAATCCTGACCCATTGTTTGCTTTTTGTTACGCCAGCACGATTTTCGGCTTTGGCTTTTGTTTTGCCACACAAGTTGTTGGCAAGAGTGCTTTTTCCAGAGTTAGGAACGCCCACAATCATCGCCCTAAGTATCATTGTGACGTCCTTTTTCGCATACTTTTCAATGCGGTCTTTTAGCAAATCCCTAAGAGCGGTCACAATCTTAGTGGAACTTCCGCTTGCAGTGCTATTTAAAATAATGCACCTTGTATTTTCTTTGGAAAAATATGTTACCCAGTCCTTAACCTTTTCCATATCGGCAATATCGCACTTATTAAACACATAGATAATTGGCTTATCGCCTATGATGCTTGTAAACTTAGGATTTACGCACGAAAAAGGCGCGCGACTATCTAACACATAAATTATCGCGTCTACCTTTTTTACCTCTTCTTGCATCATTTTTAGGGCTTTATTCATATGCCCTGGGAACCATTGAATAATCATATTTTTTCCTTATCAGTTATTTTTCTAGTAAATCGGGACGATATTTTTTGGTCTCGATTATTTTTTGCTCGGCTTTCCATTTTTCAATTTCTTTGTGGTTGCCGTTTACTAGCACGTCTGGCACTGCAAGCCCCATAAACTCCCTTGGGCGTGTGTACTGTGGATATTCAAGCAAATTGTCGCTAAAACTCTCGTCCTCGGTGCTATGCTCATTGTGCAACACATTTGGGATATATCTTAAAATTGCATCCGTCAAAGCCATTGCTGGGATTTCACCACCAGTTAGCACATAGTCACCGATGCTAATTTGCTCGTCAACACATAAGTCGATGACTCTCTCGTCTATTCCCTCATAATGTCCGCAAACAAGCACAATATGGTCATATTTGGTAGCAAATTCCTTGACAATTTTTTGATTTAAAACCCTGCCCTTTGGCGACATATACACCACGTGACTACCCTCCCTTTTAACGCTCATAATGGCGTCGTAAAGGGGCTGAGGGGTCATAACCATTCCATCGCCACCACCGAAAGGATAATCGTCGGTTTTCTTGTGCTTTTCAGCGGAAAATGGTCGAATGTCTATTACATTTATCTCGACCGCATTTTTCTCCACAGCCTTGCCGATTAAGCTAGTTTTTAATGGTGCAAACATCTCAGGGAAAATTGTAAGAATATCAATTTTCATTACTCTTCCACCTCAATTTCTTGCAAAACAAACTCGTCAACAATAACGCGTTTTTTAGCCATATCAAACTCCAAAATTACTTGCCTTGCGTTTGGAAACGAATACTTTTTGCCGTTGTTTTCAAAATTATACACTTCCACTCTGCCATAGTCTTCTATGCTTTTAAGTGTGCCAAGTTTGAAGTCAGATTGTTTGCCCCAAATGTCAAATCCAATGATATCCTTAACAAGCACTTCGTCCTTGCCTAAAAACATTTTTAGGTCGCAAAAAATAGGCGTATTTCTAAGTTCTTCTGCTTGCTCGCAAGTGTCAATCCCCGCCACTTTAAGCACAATAAAAGCATTTCTAAGCGTAACCTTTTCTACGTCATATTGTACGCTATCAATCGTGACAGATTTTAGTTTTTTAAGCGGTGTGAAGTCAAAGTAATCGGTGTTTACTCTAAACTCTCCTTTTAATCCTTGTGGTTTTGTAATAATTCCTAATTGTTCCATAGTGTTCTCCTTAGGGTTAGTATAACACATCGCAAGGCAAATTGGAATAAAAAAAGAGCAATTTAAGTAATCAAACTAAATTGCTCTAAGTCTTTTTAATTAAACAAGCCCGTTAATTTTAACGATGTAGCGAATGCCGGATTTTAAAGAAACCGATTTAACAAGGGTACGAATGCTATTTGCAACTTTGCCGTTTCTGCCGATAATCTTGCCCATATCTTCCTTGGAAGCAAGGATTGTCAAAACAGTAACTTTATCGCTTTCCTTTCTTGTCTCAACTTTAACGTTGTCGTTTCCAGCCAACGCGCACGCAATGTACTTTACTAATTCTTCCATACGTCACCTAGATACTACTTGCTTTCTTTTTTCTTTTTGTCGGTCTTAGGTGCTCTTTTTGCCATAGGCTTCAAAAGTCCTTTGTTAACCAAAATTGTGCGAGCGGTCTCAGTAGGTTGAGCGCCTGTTCCTAGCCAGTACTTTGTTCTTTCTTCGTCAAGAACGATTTGTACAGGATCTGTAAGAGGATTGAAAGTACCCAATTTTTCTAGGTATTCACCATCTCTTGCTTTTCTAGAATCTGTAACTACAATTCTGTAAAAAGGTGAATGTTTGTCACCAAGTCTAGTAAGTCTAATTTTAACTGCCATTTTATTTTCTCCTTTTGTTAAATATTTATAATAACTTTTTTTATACAACCATAAAGTTGTCAAAAAAAGGCTAAAAAACTAAGTTATTTGTAACTTTGCATAGCACTAAAATGGAAATTTCATTCCGCCCATTCTTTTGTTGCCATTAAACATCTTTATCATATCTTTGGCTTGGAAAAACTGTTTTAAAAGAATGTTTACATCTTGGATTGTGGTACCACTTCCACTTGCTATTCTCTTTTTGCGACTGCCTTTAATAATGTCAGGGTTTTGGCGCTCTTCCTTAGTCATACTAAGAATGATGCTCTTGTTTCGCTCCATTGTTTTTTCGTCGATACTATTTTGGTCGAGTTTTAATTTTGAAGCGCCAGGAATCATATTAAGAAGTTCAGACACATTTCCCATCTTTTTAAGTTGGGAAAACTGCACAAGATAATCGTCTAGGGTAAACGAATTTTCCCTAAGTTTTTTCTCCATTTTCTTGGCTTCTTCCTCGTTAATACTCTCCTGAGCCCTCTCAATTAGCGTCAAAACGTCGCCCATATTAAGGATTCGGCTTGCCATTCTATCTGGGTAAAATGGCTCCAAATCGTCCATTTTTTCGCCAGTGCCGCAAAACTTAATTGGCTTATTGGTAACCGCTTTAATACTTAGCGCCGCACCACCACGAGTGTCACCGTCAAGTTTTGTAAGGATAACGCCAGAGATGTCCAACTTCTCATTAAATGTGGTCGCAACGTTAACCGCGTCTTGACCTGTCATACTGTCGACTGTAAGAAGTATTTCAGTAGGATTAACCGCTTTTTTGATGTCTTTAAGTTCGTCCATCAACTCGTCGTTTATGTGAAGGCGACCGGCGGTATCAATAATTACTGTGTCATAACCTTTTTTAAGCGCGTACTTTATAGCATTTGCCGAGGTCTTAGCAGGTTTGTTTGTCCCCTCATCGTACACTTCAACATCAACCGATTTTGCAACAACTTTTAGTTGGTTAATCGCTGCGGGTCTATATATATCACAAGCGACCAAAAGTGGCTTTTTGCCTTGTTTTTTAAGGTATTTTGCAAGTTTGCCACACATTGTGGTTTTGCCCGCGCCTTGCAGACCACACATTAGAATAACCGTAGGCGGATTACTAGCAACGGCAAGTTTCGAATTGGTACTACCCATCAATGCAGTAAGTTCTTCGTTTACAATTTTTACAACCTGTTGTCCCGGAGTAAGGCTTTTCATAACCCGCTCGCCAGAACACTTTTCGCTTATTTTAGCGACCAAATCTTTGACTACCAAAAAGTTAACGTCCGCTTCCAAAAGTGCGACGCGAATTTCACGCATTGCATTTTTTATTTCTAGTTCGGTCAACGTTCCACGTTTTGTGATTTTGCTAAAAACGTGCGAAAGTTTTTCACTCAAACTTCCAAATAAAGCCATTATTCCTCCATAATAGATAGTATTTTGTTTTTTAGTTCGCTATTCTCTTCATCTAGCAAAACTTTCTTAATTTTAACCAAATGAAGTTTTTCCTCAAACTCACTCAATGTGTCAAGCGACTGCTTTATGCTAAAATTAACCGCTTGTCTTGTAATGCCAAGCGTCTCGGCAATCTCCGACAAGGAATAATTTTGCTTATAGTAAAAATCCATAACCTTAAACTGCTTTTGGGTCAAAAACTTGCCATAAGCGTCTAGCATATTATTGATTTCAATAATACCGTCCAAATTCATATTTTCACCCTCTTAAATCAAGTTGAAAAGCAAAAATAAAAGTGTAAAGTATTTTTACTTTACACCATTATAATATATAAACTTTACATTGTCAACAATTATTTTTGACAAAATTAGGTTTTTATTGGTTTAATTGTTGTCAAATAGCCCGTCTACAAATTCTTGTGCGTCAAATGGGATAATATCGTCCAGCCCCTCGCCCACGCCAACAAACTTAATAGGCAAATTGTATTGTTTTGCGATTGCAAACACAACTCCGCCCTTGGCTGTGCCGTCAAGTTTTGTAAGCACTATGCCGTCTAGCCCAACGCTTTTGTTAAATTCCTCAACTTGTTGAAGAGCGTTTTGACCGGTTGTGGCGTCGATAACAAGGTAGTTTTCGTGTTTGAAACCTTTTGACGTCCACTCTTTTTCAATAATCTTATTGATTTTTTTCAATTCTTCCATAAGATTAGATTTTGTGTGAAGTCTGCCTGCCGTGTCCACCAAAACAACGTCCTCTTGTTTAGCGACCGCGCTTTTCACGCCGTCAAAAACCACGCTTCCTGGATCAACACCCTCGCCATATTTAACAATCCTAACTTTGGCGCGTTTGCTCCATTCTGTAAGTTGTTCGGTCGCGGCCGCTCTAAATGTATCGCCAGCCACTAGCAAAACCGAATGGTCCTGTTTTTTGTAGTAATTTGCAAGCCTGCCAATTGTTGTGGTTTTGCCCACACCATTAACACCAACAAAGGTTATAAGTTTTGGATAATCCTCATCGGCATCATTGGGGATAAGGCTCTCAATCATTGCTTCTTTTAGGAGTTTGTAAAAATCCTTTTCGGTCTTTACTCTTTGCTTTTTGGCAAGTTTTTTAACGTTTGAGATAATCTCTTCGGTGGCTTCTGTGCCAATATCGCTACTTATCAAAACAAACTCTAACTCTTCATAAAACTCGTCGTCAAGTTCGCCCACAAAAATGGAACTAATTTTGCTTGCAATGGCATCTTTTGTTTTTTTAAGTCCTTGAAATATTTTCGAAAAAAATCCCATTATTTACTCTCCACATTTTTAATTGCTTCGCTAAGTTTTACAGAAACTATCTTACTTACACCCTTTTCTTCCATCGTTACGCCATATAGCACATCGGCGTGCTCCATAGTAGGCTTTTTGTGGGTGATAACGATAAATTGAGTGTCTTGCGAATAGTTTTTCAAATACTTAGCAAATCGACCTACATTTGCCTCGTCAAGAGCCGCTTCAATTTCGTCTAGTAGACAGAATGGCATTGGTTTTAATTGCAAAATTGCAAACAAAATTGCAATTGCTGTAAGTGCTTTTTCGCCACCACTTAGAAGGGTGATGTTGCTAAGTTTCTTTCCAGGTGGCTCAGCAATAATATCTACCCCAGCCTCCAACACGTCGTCGGATTCAACAAGTTCTAGGCGCGCTTTTCCACCGCCAAATAGTGTCTGGAACACACGCCCAAAGTTGTCGTTAATCTTGTTAAACTCGGTCTCAAAGCGTTCTTTCATCTCGGCAGAAAGTTCTTTGATAATCTGCTTCAAATCGTCTTCCGCTTTGATTAGGTCTTGCGCTTGTTCGTACATTGAACCGTGGCGTTCCAACAACAATTTGTAATCTTCAATTGCGTTAACGTTAACGTGGCCAAGTTTGTTGATTTCTTTCTTCAAACGGCTAATTTCTGGAAGTGCTTCCTTAATATTAAACATCTCTTGTTTGTACTCAACAGCCGTAGCATAAGTAACCTCATACTCTGTCCAAACACGCTCTTGCATTGCCTCGATGTCGGTATCAACCTTGGTTAAGTTAAGGTCTTGTTGATATTTTTTATCTTGCAATCTATTCACTTCTGCCGACAAGTTCATACGCTGTTCTTCAAGAAGCCTTAGTTTTGATTGAAGTTCGGTCTTACTGGAAGACAAGGTTTCAAGCGATTTTTTGGCCTTATCAAGTTCTTCCATAATCTCATTGGCTTGAATGCTTGCTTGCGAGTGCGTTACGCTTATATTCATAATTGCAAGTTGTTGTTTGTTTTTCTCCAAACTTGGGGAAACAACGCCTATTTCCTCTTCGACTGCGTTAAGTTCGGCGTCAAGTCTCTCTTTTTCTTGTCCCAAAGAAACAAGTTCACTCTCAATACTTGCTATCTCAACTTTTATAGCAGTAAGTTCGGTAATATACTGCTCTTTTTTGTTTTTCAAGTCGTCAAACTGGCTATTTTCGCCCATCGACAATTCGGTCAACTTCATATCTGGGTCAAGCGACAACTTGCTAAGTTGGGCGTCAATTGAGATTATCATCTGCTTTGATTTTGCTAGGTCGCTAGCAAGTTTGTTCTGTCTCGACTCCATTTCAACCAAAACAGCGTTTTCGTTTTTAACCACTTCGCTAATTGTAGCGTAGTTTATCTCAACATCTCTTAGTTTTGCAGTAAGACTTGCAAGTTGTTGAAGTAGTGAGTTATTCTCATTTACAAGGCTATTTAATAGCAAGGATTTTTCAGATTTTTGTTGTTCTAGTTTTGCAATCTGCTCCTCAGCAAGTTTTATATTGTTATCCCTAGACAAAAGGTTTGTAAATTGCGACTTTTTGCTACCACCAGTTATGCTTCCCTGAGGGTTAATGATGTCGCCTTCCAAGGTCACAATTCTAAACGAATAACCACTTTGTTTTGCAAGGGTCACGGCGTTGTTGATGTTGTTTACAATCGCGGTCGTGCCAAGCAGACTGGATACGATGTTGGAAATGTTTTTATCGTAAGTAATTAAGTCGCTAGCAAGCCCAAAACAGCCATTTTCAGACAAAAATCTTGCATTTTGTCTATCAAAGTAACGTGGTTTAACCGAATTGATTGGCAGGAATGTAACTCGACCATATTCCATCTGTTTTAGGTAGTTTATAAGTTGTTTTGCGTCGTCGTCGGTGCGCGTAACAATGTTTTGCACCGCGCTTCCTAGTGCCATTTCGATTGCGGTCTGATATGTAGCAGGAACAGTGATAAGATTTGCCAAAACGCCCACAATTTTGTTTTTCAAGTCGCGATTTTGCTCGGCGTCGGTAAGAAGTCTCTTTACGCTTCCATTAAAGCCCTCGTACTCTTTTTGCATGTCGAGTAACAATTTTTTGCGGTTGTTTAGGCTAATTATATTCGATGTAAGTTCGTTAATCTCGTTCTCGGTGTATTTTATCTCGTTAAGTTTTGCAAGTTGTTTGTTGGTCAAATTATCAAGGTCAAGTTTTAAATTGCCCTTATCGTTGTACAAGTTTTGCATCTCGCGCTCGTGCAAATTGTACTCGTTTTGTTTTGCCGATTGCTGTGTTTTCAATTCTTCCGCATCTGACGAAACCTCTTCAATTTCCTTAGCATATGTAGCACGCTCAACTTGCAAAGCCGAAATCTGCGCCTTAGTGTCGCCTATTTTTTCTATGGACGCAAACAAGCGTTTTTGCGCTTCTTTGGTCGCCATTTCGCCACTTTCTAGTTCGTTAAATACGTTACTATACTTATCTTCCAATTCGCTTGCATTGTGTTTTAGAGTGTATAGTCTTTCCTTTTTGTTGTCGATTGCAAGTTGGGTCTTATATGCGTTTTCGTTAAGTTCTGCCTTTTTGGTTTCCGCCTTTGATAGTTGGGCGCTCAATCTCTCGACCTCAGCCTCAACATTGCGTTTTCTCTCCAAAATAAGGTTCGTTTCACCTGTTTGTTTTTCGATATTAACAGTAAGTTCTAGAATTTTATCACGGGTGCTTGCGATATTCTCGTCGAGCGAATTTATCTCGTTAAAGGTGTCATTATAATCTGAAATCGTGGCATTAAGGTCGTTTTGGCGCAAATTCATCTCTTCAACTATTGCGTCAATTTTTTGCTGGATAATCGCCTTATTTTCGCTAGCGTAGTCGTATTGGTAAATGTAAGCGTTTATCTCCAAAACTTTAAGTTTTTCTTTTAAGTCAAGGTAGATTTTGGCGGTTTCCGATTGCCTTTTAAGAGGCGCAAGTTGTTTGTCAATCTCGCTAATAATATCGTTAATGCGGGTCAAGTTGTCTTGTGTGCGAGCAAGTTTTCGTTCAGCCTCAACCTTTTTAAACTTAAACTTAGATATTCCAGCAGCCTCTTCGAAAATTGCGCGTCTATCCTCGGGCTTGGAGTTGATAATCTCCTCAACCTTACCTTGCCCGATTATCGAATAGCCAGACTTACCAATTCCGCTATCGTGAAGCAAATCAATAATGTCTTTAAGCCTACAAGGTGTGCGGTTTATAAGATACTCGCTATCGCCACTACGATAAAGTTTTCTGGTCAAAACAATTTCGTCGTAATCCACTTTGAAGATACGATTGGTGTTGTCAAAGCAAAGCGACACCTCGCAAAAACTCAAACTTTTACGTTTTTCGGTGCCCTTAAAGATAACGTCTTGCATAACGCTACCTCTAAGCATTTTGCTACTCTGCTCGCCCAAAACCCAGCGAATAGCGTCCGCAACGTTACTTTTTCCACAGCCGTTTGGTCCCACGATTGCAGTGATGCCGTCGCTGAAAGTTAACTTAATAGGGTCAGCAAATGATTTAAACCCCACCATCTCCAATTGTTTAAAGTTCATCTTAATTTTTTCCTTAACATAATTTTACAGCATAAGTATATCACACTTAAAAAAAATAACCAAATAAAAAAAATAAAAACCCTATTAAAATAGGGTTTAATTATACTTATTCAGTTATAATTTTATCAAAATTTTCGATTGCAAATTTGCTAAGTTTTTTCTCGCACAATTTTTTAGAATTTTCGGTGCACTCTCTTATCTTTTTGCCGTCGATAACAAGCGCAATTGTAAACGATGTCGAGTTGTCTTTTTGCTCCGAACTAACAAGTTCGTAATTTAAAGTTGGGCGAGTTTTAAGCGCCTGCAACTTTTCCTGCAATGCGGTCTTATAGTCATAATCATTTTCAATAACTTCGACCACATTTTCTAGCGAAACTATTACATTTTTGAATATAAAATCCTTAGCAGGTTCCATTCCGCCGTCTAAGTATATTGCGCCCAAAACACTCTCGAAAAGGTCGGCTTCCACACCATCACTAACTACCTTTACCGCCCTACCAAACTTACACGCAGTGTCAAGGTGCAAGCCCTTCGACAAGCGACTTAGGTTTTTGGTGGAAACAAGATGCGACCTAAACTTACTAAGTTCTCCGCTCGACTTGTCGGGAAACTTTTCGTACAAGTACTCGCTCACGACAATTTGCAATACGCTATCGCCCAAAAATTCGAGCCTTTCATAACTTTCAGTGCCCGTCTCGTTGGCATAACTTTGATGAGTAAGTGCCGTGTTTAAAAGAGATTTATCTTTAAATTCATAGCCAATTTTATTCATTTTCTTCCACTTTAACTTCTTGAATTTTTGCCTCAATTTCGTCGCAAATATTGGCTTTTGACATCATTACGGCTTGATTTAAACACTCGCAAACGCTCTTAGCCTTTGACGAGCCGTGACCTTTTATAATAATCTTTTTACACCCCAAAAGTACTGCTCCGCCCAAGTTGTTGTAGTCAAGAGTGTTTTTAAGTTTTTTGAAGGTTTTTTTCATAAATAAATAGCCAATTTTACTAGCAAACGAACTCTTAATCCCGTCTTTTAAAAGCCCAAGCATCGTAAGGATTGCTCCTTCTGCGCTTTTTAGCAAAACGTTTCCGCCATAGCCGTCTGCGACAATAACGTCGTAGTCGCCACTAAGCAGGTCGCGCGCTTCCATATTCCCGACGAAGTTAAGGTTTTCTTGTTCTTTTAACATTTTGAAAACTGTCTTAGTAAGTTCGTTTCCCTTATGGTCTTCGGTGCCAACGCTTAAAAGCGCAACACGCGGATTTTTAACACCATAAACCTTTTCCACATAGGTGCTTGCCATAACAGCAAAATGCACAAGGTTAATAGGCTTACAATCCATATTTGCGCCACTATCGCAAAGCGCCACAATTCCGCCAGTTTTGGTAGGCAAAATTGGACAAAGCCCTGGTCTAGAAACGCCTTTTAGACGTCCAACTTTTAAAAATCCGCCCGTAAGAACTGCGCCAGTTGAGCCAGTGCTAACCATTCCCGCAATCTCGTCGTTGGTTCTAACCTCGTTAAGGGAAGCAACAAGCGAACTATCGGTTTTTGTTTTGATAGCGACTGTTGGAATGTCGTCGTTTGTGATTACTTCTTTGGCGTCCAAAAATGAGACTTGGTCGGGATTATATTTTTGACCAGCCAAAAGTGGCTCAATCTCCTCTCTATTTCCCGCTAAAACAACATGAAGTTCGCTGTTTTTTTCAATTGCCATAAGAGCGCCTTCAACTTGTGCTTTTGGCGAGTTATCTCCGCCCATTGTGTCCAAAATTACTTTATACATCGATTTTTCCTTATATTATTATTAGATTTTGTTTTTCTTTGTATGTATTTTATCATATTAATCCCTAAAAAGACAACAAAAAAGTCCACTTATCTTTCAAGTGGGCTTCCTTATGTTAAATTAAAAAACTATTTTGTCTCTTTGCTAGCTTTGTCTTTATTGACAACAACTTTTTGTTCGCCATCATAGTAACCACAGTTTTTGCAAACTCTGTGATTTGCTTTTAGTTCGTGGCAATGAGGACATTCAGAAATAGAAGGTGTAGAAATCTTCCAGTTTGCTTTTCTTGAATTTCTTCTTGCTTTTGAAATTTTGCCCTTTGGTGCTATCATCGTTTACGCACCTCCTAATTTATTTTTGCTCTACAATTATATAGTAATAATGCATCTTTGTCAATCACTATTTTTATTTTTTCAACAATTTTTGCGTTTCTTTTGCAATTACCATTTCTTCGTCTGTTGGAATTACAAATACTTTAACTTTGCTATTCTTAGCACTTATCTCGCAAGCCTCTCCTCTTGGAGCCTCGTAGTTAAGTTTTTTATTGACCTTAACACCCAAGTAATTTAGACCCGAACATACAAGTTCTCTAAGTTCTGGGGTGTGCTCTCCACAACCTGCTGTAAACACGATTGCGTCAACTCCGTCAAGCGCTGCGGCGTACGCACCAATGTACTTTTTGATACGATAGCAATAAGCCTCAAACGCGGTCATAACCTCTTCATCATCAAGATGTGCAGTAATGTCACGCATATCTGCCATTCTGCCACCAGTCATACCAAGAAGTCCGCTTTCTTTGTTAAGCATTTTTAGCACGTCTTGAACCGAGCGACCCTCTTTATTGCAGATAAACTCAACAACAGCGTTGTCAAGGTCACCGCTACGGGTGTTCATAATAACGCCTTCAAGTGGTGTAAAGCCCATAGAAGTGTCAATACATTTTCCGCCTTTAACAGCAGCGATACTTGCGCCACCGCCAATATGGCAAGTAATGATTTTTGTGTTTTTAATGTTTTTGCCAAGCATTTTTGCGCATTCGTTTGCAACATAGTAATGGCTTGTGCCGTGTGCGCCATATCTACGAATACGATAGTTTTCGTAATATCTTTTTGGGATAGCATAAAGGTATGCGTATTTTGGCATTGTTTTGTGGAAGCCAATATCAAAAACGGCAACGTTTGGGGTCTCAGGGCTAACAGCCATAGCGCCCTCAATACCTGCGATTGCTCCCGGAACGTGCAATGGAGAGAAGTCAACTTTTGTTTTGAAATCTTCCAAAACTTCCTTAGTAACTAGGCATGGGTCAAAATATTTCTCGCCCACATTAACAATTCTGTGACCAAAACCGTTAATCTCCGACAAATCGCTAACCACGCCAATTTCTTTATCGGTCAATTTTTCTAGCACCATAGACATAGCAACAGTGTGATTTGGGATATCAGCATTGAAAGACTGCTCTTTGCCGTGTGCCTTGTATCTCAAAAATGGCTGACCTTCGCCAATTCTCTCAACGTTACCTTTTGCCAAGATTTTCTTGTTGGACATATTGATAAGTTGAAACTTCAAACTACTACTTCCAGCGTTAATAACTAAGATTTTCATAAAAACTCCTTAAAAATAATAAAATTACCATTATTATACAGAAAAACGCGCTTAATTGCAATTACTTTTGTAATATTGTTATCGCAATTGCAACAATTATTTCTTCAACACTTGCGCCTCGGCTTAGGTCGTTTATGGGTTTGTTAAGACCTTGGATAAGTGGCCCAACTGCCTTGTATCCGCCAAAACGTTGGATAAGTTTGTAGCCGATATTTCCGCTTTGAAGGTCGGGGAAAATTAGCACATTTGCGTTGCCTTTAACCGGCGACTTTGGACATTTTAGGCGAGCCACTTCTGGCACAATTGCCGAGTCAAGTTGAAGTTCGCCATCAAACACAAAATCTACTTTTCTTGTTTTTAGGATTTCATAAGCCGACCTAACTTTCTCGGCGCTCTCGCCTCCTGCACTGCCCTTGGTCGAGTAACTTAGTAGTGCGACAATCGGCTCATCATCAAATAGTTTACGATAGGACGACGCTGTGTCGACTGTAATATCAGCAAGTTCTTCATCGGTCGGATTTAGGATAACTCCGCCGTCGGCAATGACATAAGGTTTTTGTCCTTTTTTAGTAGGAAAAAACGCGAAAAAACTGCTCGCTTTTTTGCCATCTTTTGCTTTGACTGTCTTAAATGCTGACGAGAAAATCTTGGCGCTTGGCGCTTCTGCCCCGCCGACCATTCCGTCTACAAGCCCCAAGTCTACCATCATTGCGCCAAACATATATGGGTCTGCCATATCGGTTTTTGCCTGTTCGAGAGTAATGCCTTTATGTTGGCGTTTTAGGAAGTAAGCATTTGTAACAATGTCCTTAATCTCGTGCTTTTTAATGTTGACAACCTTAATTTTAGGATTATCCTTATACTCACTTAGTGAGCCTTCCTTAGTAGTCAAAAACACTATGTTAGTTAGTCCCATATCAACTGCTTTTAGCCCAGCCTCCAACACGCGCGCACTAAACTCTGCCTCGGGCAAAACGATTGTCGAGTTAAGTTTGCTCGCCATTTTCAACCATTTTTTCTCAAAATTCATACCATATTCCCCATTTTTAATTATTTTGATTGCATCTAAAATAAATTTAATATATAATAGTTATGCTTTAATTATCTAGATGATATATTATTTAGTGAAAAATGTAAAGAAAACATAAGGTGAAATTATGAAAATTTGTGCTGTTATTTGCGAATACAACCCATTCCATTTTGGTCACTTGTACCACATTCAAAAGGCAAAAGAACTTTCCGGTTGTGATGCTGTGCTTTGTATACTTAGCGGAAACTTTACTCAACGCGCTGAGCCTAGCATTGCTGACAAGTATGTTAGAGCCAGTATGGCGCTTAGTGGCGGAGCGGATATAGTTGTGCAGATGCCAACCGCTTACGCTTGCTCCTCCGCAGAGATTTATGCAATGGCTGGAATTAAGATCGCTAACAGTTTTAAAAATGTTACACACTTGGCTTTTGGGTGCGAAAGTAAAAACTTTGAACTTCTTAAAGAACTTGCTAGATACCTATCCGAAGAACCAGAGGAATACAAAGAGACTTTGAAGTCCTATCTTGACCAAGGCTACTCTATGGTGCTATCAAGACAAAAGACTATCGAACAACTTGTTAAGGAAGAAAAAGTAAATTTTACAAACATCACCGACACAATTGACGCATTGCAAAAACCAAACAACATACTTGCTATTGAGTACTTAAAAGCGCTTTTCAAAACAAACAGCAAAATCGAGCCAGTGTTTGTGCAAAGAGAATGTAGCGACTATCACAGCGAGGATATAAACGGCAAAGACACATCGGCGACCGCAATTAGAAGCAGGTTACTAAAAACCGGCAAGGTTAGAAAAGTAAAAAGGCTTATGCCAAAGTTTTCATACCAACTACTTAAAGATTGCGTTGACGACTTTGGGCTTCCTGACCACGAACTTTTCAACGACCTATGTATGTTTGTTTTGAAGACCGCAAGCGCAGAACAAATTAGAAACATATACGACGTGACCGAAGGGCTTGAAAATAGATTTAAGGAATGCGTTAAGGATAAAAAAGTGCTTAATGAGGTTTTGCTAGAAGTTAAATCAAAACGCTACACCTACACAAGGTTAAAGAGAATTGTGCTAAGACTACTACTTGACATTAAGAAAGATACAATTGAGAAAATTTATAAAATCGATAAATTACCATATATTAAAGTTTTGGGCTTTAACGGCGAAAATCAAGACCTGCTTGCAGAAGTTAGCGCCGACACAGATTTGATTGTCCGCAACAACAACGTTGTGAAAAATCCTTCTGCATTTTACAAGGAACTTAGCGACATTGAGGACCGCGCAAATGCAGTGTTCAACTTACTTCTTAAAAAGTCCAAAATCGTCCCTAAATACGCCCCTGACCTACTTACAAAAACAATTAAGTATTAACAAAAAAGCATTGGGAAATCCAATGCTTTTTTGTTATCTAAAATCGCTAATGAGTTCTTTGATTTTTGGGATTTTTTCTAGGCAAGCGTGTCTGCCAAGTTCTATTATGTCGTCGGTTACATCGCCATTAAAGTTATATTGCGTGTTTTTGCCAAGTTCGGGTTGGATAAGCACATTATAGTACTTGCGTTTATTGGCTTGAAGTTCCTTTTGGGCAATCAGCCACGACTGGATTACATAGCCCACAATGCCCTTAATTTGAGTGTTAAGTTCGGTTTTCGTGACCACGTCAACAGCAATAATAATGTCGGCTCCCATTTGACGAGCGATGTCGTGTGCAAGGTTGTTGATAACCCCGCCGTCAACCAAAAGCATATCATTGTACTTAACTGGCGTAAACACGCCTGGGCAACTTATTGATGCGCGAATATTTTTAATAAGCGAGCCCTCTTTTAAGACCACTTCTTTGCAAGATTTTAAATCGACCGCGTTGCAAACAAACGGGATTTTAGTGTCTTGCATTTCTATGTCGGGAAGCACTTTTTTAAGCACGCGCACAACACTGCGACCGCTAAGCAAACCCTTAAAATTTAGATTTAAGTCAAACAAATGCCTCGTTTTAAGTCTTTTAGCAAAATCTCTTAATTCCTCGACTGATTTACCACAAGCAACAGCACCGCCCACAATCGAGCCCATACTGGTGCCAACAATTAGGTCGATAGGGATTTTGTTTTTTTGCAACTCTTCCACAACGCCGATGTGCGCAAATCCTAGCGCTCCACCACCGCCCAAAACAAGTGCAACTTTCGGCTTTTTTCTCATATTTAACACCTCTTAGTGAATATATTATATCATAAAAAACTTTAAGTCAAAGCAAAATATGAACAGAAAAAAAATAATTTTATCTATTACAATTTTGGCGGTTTTGATATTGCTTATCATTGACCCCAAAACAAATATTGACGCGTGTTTAAAAGGAATAAAACTTTGGGCGACCTCGATTTTGCCAGCACTATTCCCTTTCTTTTTTTTGACCGCAATACTAGCAGAACTAGGGTTTATCCAAAAACTTGGAAACCTTTTTTCGCCAGCGACCAAGGCACTTTACAAAACGCCCGGGATATCGGGATATATTTATCTTATGAGTATTATCTCAGGTTATCCAGTCGGAGCAAAAACAACCGCCGATTTGTACGAAAAAAACTACATTTCGCGTGGACAAGCGTGCAAAATAACAACATTTACTTCCACGAGCGGTCCCCTATTTATTGTGGGGACAGTGGGCGTAAGTATGTTTGGGAGTGCAAAACTTGGATATTTAATTTTAATAAGCCATATTTTGGGCGCGTTTCTTAACGGCATAATTTATCGCAACACTTTTAAAGAGGACGTGTGCCCTCTAAAAGTATATACTCAAAGTGCAAACAATGTGTTAGAAGACGTGATGTTTGGGTCGATTAAAAGTATCCTTGTTGTGGGTGGATACATTGCACTATTTTATATGCTAATCACAATGCTAAATTCCTACCACATTTTCTCGCCTCTTAACAATCTTTTAGCGCTTTTGACTCACACCAACCCTAGTGTTACGGGCGCATTTACAAACGGGCTTATTGAGGTTACGCGAGGGTGTTTGGACGTAAGTACGCTTGGGTTTTGTCTAAAAAAAGCCCTAGTGATATGTACTGGGCTTATAAGTTTTGGTGGTCTTTCAATCCATATGCAAGCACTTACTTTTCTAAAAAAGTTTGATATGCCACTTGGATTTTATTTCCGAGCAAAAGTCACTCAAACACTTATCTCGGTTGGACTTGCCTACTTATTTTCGTTTTTTATTTAGTTATAAAATGCCATAAGGCTGTTTTTAAATTCAAAATAATAATTTTTCAACCTTTTATGCTTGCCAATAGTGTGTTCTAGCGGGATTATAAGGGCGTTGATGAAGATAAGTTTTTCCATTGTTATGGCTTCCTTAATCGCCTTTATAATTATAATAAGTTCTTGTCTTAGGTCGCTTTTTAATTTTGGCTCTTTTTTTACTGCGCTATAAAGTTGGTTTAGCGCTTTTAGCATATCGGCGTACATTAGTTTTGCGGTGTTAACATTTTCTGGTTCGGTCGTTTCGGGCTCGCTATCCACTACCCCTTCCATAACGATTTGCTGGGTTTCGGCGTCCTCGCCAAACACGGTCGCATCTTCGCCATTTTCGTTTACGCCAAGCAAGTTTGCCACGCTTGTCTTAAAAGGAACCAAAACATTGATGGCAAAGTTGCTATAACTAATATTGTAGCCGTCGGCGCTATAAAAGTTTTCGTTAATGAAATTTTGTAGGTTTATTCTTCCGTTGTCGATGTCTATCAAAAAGCAAAATACTAGCGCGATTATTTTTCTTTCATCGTTTGGCAACACGAAATATCCACCGTTAACTTTGTTGGTCACCTTGGCGTTTCTAAACTCGTTTTTAAAATTAAAATCGACCATACACTTTGCAAAAAGTTCGTAAAGTAGCGAACTATTTGCTATTGAGTTAAGGATTTTTTGTATTTTAATATCCGACAAAATAAACCTGCCGTTAATCATCTCGTTGCAAGCGCTAAAAAAATTCTTTAAGTTTTTTATCTCTTTGTCACTATATTTTGCCATTTTTTCTCCATAGTAAAATGTTATGATATTATCTAGTAAGTAGTATAGTAGTTTTTTGTTTTTTTAGCAAACAAAATGCAAATATATTATTGTAAATTTGTACATTGTTGTGATATAATGGCAATATAGAAAAATTATCATTATTGGTGGGAAAAACGTATGGATTTTATGATTGATAGCACCTCCAACAAACTTAAAATGCTATTTTTACTTGACAAGATGGAGATTCCACTTACCGAAAACAGCATTATAGATATTTGCACCAGCCGTAACAACTGGCTTAACTATATGGATTGCAAAGAGGTGTTGTTCCAACTTCTTGAAGCGGGTTTCATTTTCAAAACCGAGGGCGACGACGAAGAACGCTACGGCATAACTTACGAGGGGCGAAACTGCCTAAGTTTGTTTTTTCAGAGAATTCCTCAAAGCCTTAGGGAAGAAATTACAACTTTTGCAAAAGATAATCGTATGAGTTTTAAGCGAACTCAGGAATACGTTTCGGAGTACATCAAAAACGAGGACGGCTCTTACATTGTTAACCTTAAAATCAAAGAGCCAATGATACCTAATTCACTGCTTGAAATCAAGTTGAAAGTTCCTACAAGGCATTCGGCTATCCTTACTTGCAAGAAGTGGAAAGACAATGCACCAAACGTTTTTGAATATCTTTACGACACCGTAATTGATAGTTAGAAAGGAGTAAATATATGTATAGTTATAGGACAAGTGGCGTGTGTTCGTCGCAAATACTATTTGATGTGAAAGATGGAAAAGTTACTAATGTGCAGTTTGTGGGTGGGTGCCCTGGCAACACCACAGGCGTGGCAAAACTCGTGGAAGGAATGGACGTAGACGAAGTTATTAAAAGACTTGAAGGCATTAAATGTCGCCCTACTACATCTTGCCCTGACCAACTTGCAAAAGCACTAAAACAATACAAACAAAATATTCAAAAATAGGAGGCAAAATGCAAGAAAACAACACACCGAGTGTGGGTTATCAAAAAGCAAAACGCTACGCAATGAGAGAAACTCAACGTATGTTGCGTGAAGAACAAGACAACACCACGAAAAGAGTAATGAAAGCAATGGAAAAAATGTACAAAGAAAAAAATGTAACGAAAGGAAAATAATAATGAAAAAACAACCTAAAAATTTAGAAAATTTTGAAAGAACCACACCTAATTACAACGAGAGACTACGAAAAGTATTGAAAGGTGGCAACACTATCCTATTTATTCCAGAGAATTACAGCGTTTCAGACGCCGACCCAATTATATACAGCAGAAAGTTGCACGAAAAATATGCCTTAGTTAAAGATGCCGACCTAATCGAGGCAGGAGTTGCTGTAAGAGTGGACAAAAGCAAAGCACTTGGCTACTACACAAAATGCAGTGAAATAATGTCACTTAGATATGGAGAAGAGAGAATTATCGCCACCGAAGTAAGCGACAAAACCGAAATAGAAGCAAAAGTTAGCCTTGGGAAATATGGCTTTGAAGTTACAAACATTGGCGCAACAATGGTTAATACTCTATCTAAATAGAGCAATTGTCTAATTACTTTAAAAGACTAAATAAAAAGAAAAAACGACTTTAAATTTAAGTCGTTTTTTTTACTAATCTTCTAGCCCCAACATATAATCTACACTCTCTCCAAAATATTTCGCTATTTTAATAAGAGTATCATAATTTGGTTCTGTACCTCTACTCTCCCAATTATTCACGTGCGACCTTGTAAAACCAAGTTCGAGCGCAAGTTCTTTTTGAGTTAGACCTTTCTCCATTCTACATTCTTTTAATTTAACTGCAAATTTGTTTTTCATAATTATTACTCATTTAATGTCAGTCTTGAAGCCCTAGCATATAATCTACACTCTCGCCGAAAAAATTGGCTAGCAAAATAAGCATATCAAGGCTTGGCTCAGTTCTACCACTCTCCCAATCGCCTATGCTCGACCTTCCACACCCCAACTTTTCAGCAAGTTCTAGTTGAGTCAATCCTAGTGCTTGTCTACTCTCTTTTAATTTTTTACCTAATTGATTTTTCATACCTACATTATGCGTAATTTTAACGAAAAAATATTGACATTCGTAAAAATTACGAATAAAAGGTTTTTATCAGTCAAGTGCTTAGGGCTAAAGGTGTAAGTTGGAATGAGGAGACTGTGATTATGCGAAAAAACGCGCGTTTTCCTAAATCAGCGTAAATTCCCACCACAACTTTTTTGATTATCGTAAAAACAAATTCGGGTCAAAAAAGAAAGCACAAAAAAAGACCGACGAAACTTTCTAATCGGTCTTTTTTATTATTTTAATTTTTCTAGTGCAAGTAGCACGTTTTGTTTAATGTTCTTGTAATTTTCAAGTTTTTGTTTTTCTTCCTCAATAAGTTTTGCTGGGGCTTTACTTACAAAACCTTGATTGTTTAGTTTGCCCTCTGCCCTAGCGATTTCGCTCTCGGCTTTTTTAAGTTCTGCTGTAAGTCTAAGGGTTTCCTTTTCCTTATCAACAAGGCTTGACGATGGCAAATATGCTTTGAGAAGCGTATTGATGCAAACTGTGCATTCTTCCTTTATATCACCCTCATTTTTGATTATTTCAATATCCTTACAGTTTGCAAGTTTTTCAATAATCTTGGCGTTATCCAAAACAAACTTTTCGTGTTCTAGTGGCAACAAAATAAGTTTTGTCTTAACATTGTCCGCAACTTTCATATCCGCTCTTATGCCACGGATTTGGCGAATAATATCAAGCACAAGTTCCATTTGCTTACGCTCTTTGGAATAGTTAAGTTCCTTATGCGCTTCTGGGAATGCGCTTGTCATAATTGTTTCGTCGTGGAATGGAAGTTCCAAATATATCTTCTCCGTAACGAATGGCATATATGGGTGCATTAGTTTTAGAAGTGTTGTAAGCACGTACGTAAGTGTTGCAACAGTTCCTTCGGTCTTTTCTTCGGTCATTCCGCACTTAGCCATTTCAATGTACCAGTCACAGAATTTTGTCCAGAAAAAGTCATATAATTCGCTTGCACCCATTCCCAAATCAAACTTATCAAACTTCTTATTAACGCTTGCGATAAGTCTATTTGTTTCGCCTATAATCCACTTATCGGCATTTGAAAGTTTAACCTCGTTGATATGCTTTACGGTTTTGCCCTCGATTTGTTTTAATACAAACAAACTTGCATTCCAAATTTTATTGACAAAGTTTCTGGTAAGCTCAACTTTCTTTTCTGAAAAGCGACTATCCATATCAATTGAAATTCCGTTAAGAACCGAAAATCTAAGTGCGTCTACGCCATATTTATTTATCATTTCAATTGGGTCAACACCATTGCCAAGTGTTTTACTCATTTTTTTGCCATTTATATCTTTAATGATACCATTGATGACAACCTCTCTAAATGGCACTTTACCAACATACTCTAACCCGCTAAATATCATTCTAGCGACCCAAAGGTTGATAATTTCCCTACCGGTAACCATTACATTGGTTGGGTAGAAATAATCTAGTTCCGGAGTTTTTTCTGGATATCCTAATGTGCTGATTGGCCACAATGCACTACTAAACCAAGTGTCAAGCTTGTCGGTCTCTTTTAGTAAATTATGACTATGACATTTTGGACATTCAGTAGGATCTTCTAGTTCTACAATCTCTTCACCGCAATCTTGACAAGTGAAAATTGGAATGTCATGGCCAGACCAAATTTGTCTTGAAATACACCAATCTTTAATGTTTTTCATCCAGTGCAAATAAGTCTTTTTGTATTGATCATCAATAAACTTAACTTCGCCATCTTCAACAACCTTAATCGCAGGTTTGGCAAGTTCGTCCATTTTAACAAACCACTGATTAGAGATAAGCGGTTCAATCACAGTCTTGCATCTTTCACAATGCCCAACATTGTGTGAATAGTCTTCAATTCTTACAAGGCTACCGCATACTTTAAGATCTTCAACAATTTTTGCACGGGCCTCATCTCTTGTAAGTCCCGCATATTTGCCAGCATTTTCGTTCATAATGCCGTCGTCGCCAATAACTTTGATAACATCTAGGTTGTGTCTTACACCTACTTCCCAGTCGTTAGGATCGTGAGCAGGAGTAATTTTAACAGCACCAGTTCCAAAGTCTTTCTCAACATATTCGTCAGCGACAATTGGAATCAATCTATTCATAAGTGGCAAAATTACATTTTTGCCAACCAACTTTGCGTATCTCTTATCGGTTGGGTTTACAGCGATAGCCGTATCGCCTAGCAAGGTTTCGGGACGTGTTGTGGCCACTTCAATAAAGTCGTTTGTGTCCTCTATTTGATATCTAATATGCCACAAATGCGATGGAAGCATTTTAAACTCAACCTCGGCATCTGAGATAGAACTCTTACATTTTGGACACCAGTTTACAATTCGCTTTCCTCTGTAAATATAACCCTTTTTGTACAAGTGAACAAATACTGTCCTTACAGCGTCACAGTTGTGCTTATCCATTGTGAAGGCTAGCCTATCCCAATCGCAGGAAAAGCCCATTCGCTTAAATTGGTCTATAATTGTCCCCTTATAATCCTGATACCACTGCTCGATTCTTTTTTTGAATCCTTCTCTGCCAAGTTCTTCCTTAGATGTCCCTTCTTTTTCAAGCTGTTTGCAAAGCATATACTCTGTTGAAAGCGCGGCGTGGTCGGTGCCAGGAAGCCAAAGTGCGCTATACCCCTGCATTCTCTTACGACGGATAATTATATCCTGAATGGTCTGCTGAAACGCGTGCCCCATATGCAACCTACTTGTAATATTTGGAGGTGGCATAATAATAGTATAAGGCGTCTTGTTGTTGTCAACAGCCGCCTTAAAATAACCCTTTTCTAACCAATGTTTATATAGTTGTTCTTCAAATAATGAAGGATCGTAAGTCTTATCCATAAAAATTAAATTCTCCCTGTTTATTTAATAAATACTAAAATTATTATACAAACAAACAAGCAGACTATTCCGATACATTTAAGGGTAATCAAAGTCTTATCGTTGTCAGCAACGTAATTGGTCTTTTTTGCGACTCTTGTAATTCGGCGTGCAAGTATCACAAGCGCTATTCCAAGAATACACAAAACCATAGCCACCCACACTTGTGGCATACTGAAAAACATTTTAAAACTTTCCGTATTTGTGTTTAGTAAAAAATTAAACATATAACAAAACCTTACCTTATTTCAATTTAATTGTATTATATCATTATACACGCCCAATTTCAAGTCATTTTTTAATATAAATATAATTATTAACCCCGAGTGACCACATTTTTGGGGGTTAAAGGCACCCTCCTAAAATTAACCTTAATCAAAACTTATGAATATACTACTTTTAAGTACGGAGGTTTTATGAAAAAATTATCATTATTTCTAGTGGCAATCATACTAGGCTTTACCGCATTACTTACTGGCTGTGGCAACAAGAAAAGCAATGTTGTGCGTGTAAATGAGGTTACGCATTCAGTGTTTTACGCGCCATTGTACATTGCCATAAACAAGGGCTTCTTTGAAGAAGAAGGCTTAAAAATTGAACTTACAAATGGTGGCGGTGCCGACAAGGTTATGAGCGCGCTTACAAGCAACTCTGCCGACATAGGTCTAATGGGACCAGAAGCGACAGTGTATGTTGTAAACCAAGGCAAAAAGGATAAACCAGTTGTTTTTGGGCAACTTACAAAGCGCGACGGATCTTTCTTAATCGGCAGAAAAGACATCAAAAACTTTAAAGTAAGCGACATTACCGGCGGGGCTACTACTCTTCCAGAAAATGAGCGACCTGTAATTCTTGCTGGCCGTGCGGGCGGAGTTCCTGCAATGACACTAGCATATATGTTAAAGGAAAACGGGCTTATTGACGGGCAAAACATCACGCTTAGATACGATGTGCCTTTCGACAGTATGACCGCTGCCTTTATCGGAAATGTTGGCGACTATGTGACCGCATTTGAGCCTGCTGCAAGTTCGATTGTAGCGCAAGGAAAAGGTTACAATTTGGCAAGTGTAGGCAGTCTTTCGGGCGAAATCCCTTACACCGCATTCACCGCAAACAGCAGTTATATTACAAAAAACCCTGACAAAATCAACAAGTTTTTAAGGGCGATTATCAAGGGCTACAACTACTTGATTACTGCAAGCGTTGACGATGTTGTTAAGGCACTTGCCCCATCGTTTGTGGGAACAAGTGAGGAAAGCCTTAAAAATTCCTTCCTAGCGTACAAAAACATTGACGCCTGGTCGGACACTCTTTCCATGAAAGAGACCGCTTACAATCGTTTGATAGACATCATTATCGACAATGGAGTGCTTGCAAAACGTGTGGAATTTAGCAATGTTGTAGACAATTCATACGCGGAAAAAGCATACAAAGAAATTCAAATTGAACTAGCAAAATAAGGTGCCCAAAAAGCACAATTTAAATTAAGAAAAGGTCGCAAGAAAACGCGACCTTTTTTCACACTATTAACCTAAAAAAAATATAATGGAATAGAAGTCGTAGAGACTTTTACTTTTATAATTATTATAGGAGAAAAAATGGCTATTTTAAACCTAAGTGATGTATGCTTGACTTACTTTTCGGCAAACGGCGAGACCGAGGCTTTAAAGGACGTAAGTTTTAGCGTGGAAGAAGGCGAATTTGTAAGTATTGTTGGACCCTCAGGTTGCGGAAAAACCACGATTTTGTCGCTTATTTCTGGACTCATAAAGCCAACGAGTGGTGAGGTCAGATTTGAAGGAGTCGGCGACAACATATGCGGATATATGTTTCAAAAAGACCATCTTTTTGAATGGCGAACAATACTTAACAATGTTTATCTTGGGTTGGAGGTGCAAAAGAAGAAAACCCCAGAAAATATGGAATATGTAAACAAGTTGTTAAAAAAATACGGGCTTTGGAGTTTTAAAGACAAACACCCTAGCCAACTCTCAGGCGGAATGAGGCAAAGAGTTGCGCTTATTAGAACTATGGCGTTGAAGCCAAAAATTATGCTTTTAGACGAGGCATTTAGCGCGCTAGACTATCAAACAAGGCTAAACGTGTGCGACGACATAAGCAAAATTTTAAAACAAGAAAATGTGACATCAATACTTGTTACGCACGACATAAACGAAGCAATTGCGATGAGTGACAAAATAATTGTTTTGACTAAGAGACCAGCGACAGTGAAAAACGTGTACACGCTAAATCTTTCCAAACTCGGCTCTCCCCTTATCCGGCGAAAAAGCCCAGAAGCAGGAAAATATTTTGACATTATTTGGAAGGAATTGCAATAATGAAAAACATTTATTCAAGAGAATATCAAAACTATTTAAAAAAGAAAAAGCAAAAGTCAGTTTGGATAATTGTAATCCAAATTGGGATACTTCTTGCAATAATCGGGCTATGGGAACTTCTTGCGCAGGTTGGGGCTATTGACACCTTTATATTGTCGTGCCCGTCCAATATGGTCAAAACCATAATCACGCTTGCAAAGGACGGCTCACTGCTACTCCATATGTGGACGACGTTATATGAGGCGCTACTAGGCTTTTTAATAGCAACAGTAATAGGCACGATTGTTGCTATTTTACTATGGTGGAACGAGACGATTTATCGCATTCTCGACCCTTACATCGTTGTGCTAAACAGTCTTCCTAAAATAGCGCTTGGCCCAATTTTGATAATCTGGATTGGTGTTGGCACCAAGGCTATTGTTGCGATGGATGTGCTTATTATGGTGGTTATAACCACCCTATCAATGCTAAATGCATTTAGGGTGTGCGACCAAAACAAAATTCTACTGCTAAGAAGTATGGGCGCGAGCAAATTTCAAATTCTAACAAAACTTATTTTGCCAAATTCGTTGTGCGATTTTATAAGCGTGCTTAAAATAAACGTCGGGCTAACGTGGGTTGGAACCATTATGGGCGAATATCTTGTAAGCAAGGCGGGGCTTGGATATTTAATCGTTTACGGCGGGCAAATCTTTAACCTTGACCTTGTTATGGCAAGCACACTACTCCTTTGCATTATGGCGGGAGTTATGTATTTGATTGTTGCGTTGATTGAAAAGAAAGTTAGCAAACATCTAAAAAAATAAGCGAACTATCTAGTTCGCTTATTTTATTTCAATACACTTATACTTTATTATTTTGTACACAAAAATTAGTCCGACCAGTCCCGCGACAAGATAAACATATCTTACTATTATTGAAAAGCCTAGCCTTGATATTAAAAAGATTAGTGCTAGGTTTGCAAGCAAGTTGGTCAGCGGTTTTTTAATCACCGACTTTGACAACATAAGCATTGAGTTTAGACAACTAAGTAGCGAAGTAAGTAGCCCAAACCACACCACAATTAGCATTGCATATCCTAGCACTTTGCTTATGGAAAAGGCAAATGTAATAAGTGGCATTTCAGACGAATAAATGTCGGTTTTGGAAAACATTATCACAAAGGCGATTATCAAAATCAAAACTACAATAAACACGCTTGACAGCACGCTTGCCAACTTTATTTCGCGATCTGTGTAATTTTTGCCAATTTGGATAAGATACATCGCAACCAACAAAAAGTTAAAAGATATATATCCCGCGACATTTATTAGGCTAATGATTGGCGTATTTTGAATTGGGATATTTACAGATGTGCCAACGTGACTTAGCCCACTTATTACAAGTACAATTATGCAAGTATAGATAATCGGAGAAACCACGAAATTTAGCCTTTTTATGCTTTTCATTCCTATGTGTACAAACAGCCCCGAAACCACAAGAGTAATAAGGTTTATGCAAGGAATTTTTAGCATAGAACCTAGTAGTTCGTTGCCGGCGAGCATACTTCCGCCAAGGAAAAGAAGCGTGGAATAAAGGAGCACTTTATACCCTTTTGCGATATGGAAATTGTCGCTATTTTTGCCTATCATAAGGCAGTGTTTTATTAGCACAAAAAGCACAACACCAGTCATAAAAATGCTTGGGATTGCCAAAAAGCCGAACCTACAAAAATAGGTCGCAATTTCCTTTCCACTGGCAAAACCTGCGCCAATAATGCTTGCGATAACAAAAAAGACCAAACCTAACACTTTCATATCATAGTGTATGATTTTGGTCTTTAATATATTATTGTAATTAGTCTAGTTTTTGTAAATAAGTCTTCCGCAATGCTCGCAAACAATAAATCTCTCGGTGTTTAGTTTGTTAAGTTTGCTACTTGCCATTTCCATACGACAACCATAGCATGTTTTGCCGTCTAATAGAGGCACAAAAACTGGGAAAATTCGGTCGTTTTTCATTGCTTTGTATTTTTCCAAAAGCGCTGGGTCGCACTCGCTTTCCAAGGCTTTAAGTTGCGCTTTAAGTTCGGCAATTTTTGGCTCTACTGCACTCACTGACTTCTCGTAATTTTCCTTACTAGCCTTAAATTTTCCACGTGCTTTAATAACATTGTTTTTAGTAATTTCAAAGTCTTTTAGAAGTTGTTTTGCACGATTTATAAAGATATTAAGGTTACGCTCTATCATATAAAGTTCGCCACTTAGAGTGTTGATTTGAGCGTAGGCGTTTTTAAATTCTTCTTCACTTTTAAAGTCAGTCTTAGATGTAAGCGCTTGAACTTTTTTAACGTTGTCATCATAGTTTTTCTTTAAAGTCTGATACTCTTCCAACATCTTTCCAGCCTTGCCTTCTAGCCCGTTACTAACGTTTTGCGCTTCCTTAACATAAGCCATCATTTTGTTCATAACTTCCTTTTCTTCGCTGGCATTAACTGAGCGTTGAAGTTTTTTAAGTTCCATATCAATTTTTTGATACTGTAATATTTTTTTCATATCTTTTCCCCCATTTTTTGTATGCCAAATCTATATATTTAAGTTCCCTACTGACTTCCGCTTTTTTTAGTGGCGGAACCATAGGCAACATAGACTCGTACTTTAATTTTAGAAAATCCAAATATGCTATGAAATCCATATTTGAGCCAAAGTTGTCTTTGCCAAACCTAAGTTCGAAAGGCGTGAGTTTTTGGCGTTTGCCAGTCTTTACGACCTTAATCACGTTGTAAAACATATGCTTGTCTCTCACAATCTCGTCGCGAACTATGTTGTAGCCATTTTTTAATAGATATTGTTTTAATTTTAGTTCATTATTCTGTGGTTGCAAAACAAATCTATCCAAGTTTAGGCGGTTTTTTTGTAATATTTTGATAATTTCAAGTCCGCCCATTCCAGAAATAACAACCTCATCGATGTCGTATTCGGATTTAACCGCGTCCAGCCCATCTGCCACCGCATAATCAAACGGATAGCCTGCACTGCCTAGTAGTTTTACCGCTTTATTTACGCTAGGCTCGCTTATATCGCTTACGAAAGCATAATCGATTAACCCGCGCTCAAACATATCGAACACGAGTTTGCCGTGGTCACAGCCTATGTCTGCCACCCGTCTACCCGTAACAAAATTGCGAATACGAATAAGTCTTAGCGACAAGGATTCTATGTTAATCGTCATTAAAGTCCTGCAACTTTTTGCTACGATTTGGATTTCTTAGTTTTCTAAGTGCTTTCGCTTCAATCTGTCTAATTCTCTCACGAGTTACGTTAAACTCTTTGCCAACCTCTTCAAGTGTACGAGGGTGATTGTCGTCTAGTCCATAGCGAAGACGAATAACCTTTTGCTCACGAGGAGTAAGCGTCTCGATAACTGCCATAAGTTGGGATTTCAAAATGTCCTGAGCAGCGCTTTCGGTAGGAGTTTTCATACTGTCATCTTCCACGAAGTCGCTTATTTTACTCTCATCTTCTTCACCTACTGGGCTTTCTAGTGAGATTGGGTCAAGGGCGATTTTTTGAATTTCGCTAACCCTTTGCTCGGTTATGCCCATACGCTCGGCAATCTCGGCGTTTGAAGGGTCATGGCCAAGTTCTTGGGTAAGTTGTTTGCTAACACGCGACAATTTGTGGATTGTCTCAACCATATGAACTGGGATTCTAATAATCCTTGCTTGGTCAGCAATTGCTCTGGTGATGGCTTGTCTAATCCACCAAGTAGCGTATGTGGAAAACCTAAATCCCTTGGTAAAGTCAAACTTTTCTACCGCTTTAAGTAGACCCAAGTTTCCCTCTTGGATAAGATCCAAAAACTGCATACTACTTCTATTTACATATTTTTTGGCGATACTAACCACAAGTTTTAGGTTGCGCTCGCATAGTTCTGCCTTAGCACGCTCGTCGCCTTCCAAAATCTTTTTGGCAAGTTCGATTTCTTGCTCACTTGTTAGAAGTTTTACAGAGCCGATATCCTTTAAATACATCTTAACTGGGTCGTCAACTTTGACCGATGTGATAACGTCCTTTAAATCCTCGTCTCTAATTATTTCTTCATCAAGAGTTTCGACTGTAACACCCTCTTTTTGAAAACTATCAATAATATCTTTTAATTCATCGTAGGACAAATCAAACTCAATAAGTTTTGTGCCTATTTCTTCTTCGGAGATAGAACCTTGTTTTTTTGCAGATTTAAGCAAAGCCTCAATCTCTTTTTGTAACTTTTCTTCCATATGTTCCCCTTTATCGCTTCAATTTTAAAGTAATCTCATTTAATTGTTTTGTAAGCGCCCTACGATCGTCCTTATCGGTAGTCGCTCTAAGTTTGTTGATTATATCTTGCTGGCGCTGTTTTAACCCAATACTTACAAACGTGCGCACGCAATCTTGATAATATGCGCCATTGTCATCACTTGGCAAAATGTCAAACGCTATCAAATCAGACAAATCGCTATTGTTTTCCACATCAAAGTTGGTGTACATAGCGCTAATAATTGGCTTTTTGTTGTTTTTATAACAATCCTCAATATACTCGTATACTTTTAGATAATCGCTATTAAGAAGGTTGTCCTTAATGCTGTCGTCTAGTGTAGCATACTCTTTCTTTTCTAGCAATGCTTTAAGTACAAATTTTACTGCTTTTACATAAGCATTTTCCCTTAGTTGGAGTTTTTCTTCCGGCTTTTTAACCTCAATAACCTCTTCGGTGGTGTTATTATTAAGGTCGGAGCGAAGAATTGATTTTACTATTCCGCTTAATTTTGACACCAAATTTAAGTAAATGTCTTGTTCGCTCTCAGTCCCAAGTTTTTTAACAACATTAAGCGACTCGGACACAAACATTCTCTTTTCTTCCGGCTTATTTAAGTCGTAATCGGACGCGTATTTTAATATTAAGTACTCAACCCAATATTTTGCGCCGTCTGCAAGGGTGTAAAATGCGTCTTTGCCATATTTATTGACATATTCGTCGGGATCTTGCCCGTCTGGAATGGTCATAACGAACACTTGAAGCCCCTCTTTAACCAAAATCTCAATACTGCGCAAAGTCGCCTTAATACCCGCGCTATCGCCGTCAAAACACAACACAACCTTATCGCAAAAGCGTTTTAGTTCTTTGGCGTGAATGCCAGTAAGCGCCGTGCCCATTGTGGCAACTGCGTTTCTAATTCCGCTTTTATAGAGTGCAATTAAGTCCATTTGTCCTTCGACAATGATTATTTGATTAAGTTTTTCGACCTGCTTACTCTTCTTAACAATATTGATGCCATACAAGCATTTGCTCTTATCAAAAACAAGCGTTTGAGATGTGTTGCGATATTTCGCAAAGTCCGCCTTTTCAAGTATTCGCGCACTAAAACCTATTACATTGCCATAGGTGTTGATAAGTGGGAAAATAAGGCGTTTTGCATAAACATCATAAAGTCTTCCCTCGCCGTTTTTCTCAGCCACCCCTGCGTCAATCATCTCTTGTGGAGTGTAGCCTAGTCCGCTCAAATATGTAACAACTTCGTTCCAGCCAAGGCTATATCCAAGACCAAACGCTGTGATAATGTCATTGTCGACATTTCGATTTCTAAGATATTCTAATGCAACCTTACCCTCAGGCTTTCGCAAGTTGTCAAAATAATAACGCGCTGTATCCCTTAACAAGTTGTAAATGCGGTCAACTTTTTTCTTTTTTTCCGCAATTCCGCTATCTAGTGTAAATTCGGGCAATTCCATTCCCGCACTTTCTGCCAATATTTTACAAGCATCATAAAAATCAATATTTTCATATTTCTCTACAAACTTAATTACGTCGCCACTTGCACCACAGCCGAAACAATGATAATATTGCTCGTACTCATTAACCGCAAAAGACGGCGTTTTTTCGTAGTGAAACGGGCAACAAGCCCAATACGTTTTGCCCTTTCTTTGCAAGGTCAAATGTTTGGAAATAGTGGTTACAATGTCGTTGTTGGCTTTAAGTTTTTCAATCCACTCTTGTGAAAACCCCTTGTCCATTTTTTCTCCTTGTAAAACAATTTCTCAACTATTTAATACAAATAAAATCCTTTTTTTCCTTTATTTTTTTTTAAAAAGTAAATATTTTTTTAAATAATTAAATTTACACTATATTTTGGACGAAAAAAAACTGGGAGGATTTCCCAGTTTTTTTGTTTAGTCAATTTCAAGTTCTGTACTTCTAAACATATCATCGTCCAAAAATTCTAATACCGTCATATCAAATCCGCGCGCAATTTGATAAATTGTTTTGAGTGTTATATTTTTGTTTCGCTCATTCATAATGCACATCATCGTTCCGTGCAAAATTCCCGACCTTTGCTCTAAGCGATAAAGCGTTATATTTCGCTCAATCAACAACTTGCTTATTCTCATTGCAACAGCCTTACAAACATTCATATTTACTCCGATTATGTATTTATAAATACATATTTTTACTTACTTAAATCTTATCAAAATATTATTTTCAATTTATGTATATACAACTACATAAAAGTGGTTTTTTATACGATTAAATTTTTAGAGAGCAAAGCCCTTATGGATAAAAAAACTGGGAGGATTTCCCAGTTTTTTTATTTGTTATTTTCTTGTGATTGCTGCTTGTGCTGCTGCAAGTTTTGCAATTGGAACTCTATATGGGCTACAACTTACATAAGTCATACCAATTCTATCTGCAAACTTAACGCTTGTAGGGTCACCACCCTGCTCGCCACAGATACCGCACATCATATTTTTCTTAACCTTACGGCCAAGTTTTACACTTCTTTCCATTAAGAAACCAACACCTTTTTCGTCGATTGTAACGAATGGGTCACGTTCCAAAATGTGTTTTTGATAGTAAGGATTTAAGAACTTACCAGCGTCATCACGGCTGAAACCGAATGTCATTTGAGTAAGGTCGTTTGTACCGAATGAGAAGAAGTCAGCTTCCTTAGCGATTTCTTCAGCCAAGATTGCTGCACGAGGCACTTCAATCATTGTACCAACAGTGTAAGGAACAGTAACGTTAGCCTTATCCATAACCTCTTTGGCTACTCTATTGATGATGTTTTTAACATAAACAAGTTCTTTAACATCGCCAACAAGTGGAACCATAAGTTCTGGATGAACGTCGATTTTGTTTTTGGTCATAACTTCAACAGCTGCTTCGATGATTGCTCTTGTCTGCATTTCTGTAAGTTCGGACATAACGATACCAAGACGGCATCCACGGAAGCCCATCATTGGGTTAAATTCATGCAAAGACTCAATAACTTGCATAACTTCTTCGTAAGTTCTGCCAGTTTCTTTAGCCAACTCTTTGATGTCCTCTTCTTTCTTAGGAAGGAACTCGTGTAGAGGTGGATCCATATATCTAATAGTACAACTTCTGCCATTCAACGCTTTGAAGATAGCAACAAAGTCTTCCCTTTGATATGGAAGCATTTTGTTAAGGGCTTTTGCTCTTGCTTCGTCAGATGTAGCAAGAATCATTTCTCTTACTGCTTTGATACGGTCTTTTTCAAAGAACATATGCTCTGTACGAGTAAGACCAATACCAACTGCACCAAGTTCTACGGCGCGTTTTGTGTCACGCTCGGTGTCGGCGTTTGCTTTAACTTTAAGGTTTGCAAACTCTTCGCTCCATTGCATAATAGTAGCGAAATCGCCTGTGATTTTTGCTTCTTCGGTAGGAACAAGTGTATCGTAAACCAAACCTGTAGAACCATCAACAGAGATTGGCTCGCCTTCTTTAATTGTTTTGCCGTTAATGGTGATAGTACGTTTTTCCATATTAACGGATAGGTTTTGACAACCTGCTACGCAAGTTGTGCCCATTCCACGTGCAACAACTGCTGCGTGAGATGTCATACCGCCTGTTGCTGTAAGAACGCCCTCTGCAACTGCCATACCCTCAATATCTTCTGGGCTGGTTTCGTTTCTAACAAGAACGCATTTAACTTTCTTTTCAGCAAATTTCATAGCAGTTTGCTTGTCTAGTGCAACTACACCGCTTGCTGCTCCTGGGCTTGCTGGAAGACCACTTGAAATGCTCTTAGCCTTTTTAAGTTCGGCAGGAACAAACATTGGGTGAAGAAGTGTGTCAAGAGTCTTAGGATCAATCTTTAACAATGCTTCTTTCTTAGTAATCAATTTTTCGTTAACCATATCGATAGCAATTCTTAGTGCTGCTGTTGCCGTACGTTTGCCGTTACGAGTTTGAAGCATATATAGTTTACCTTTTTCAATTGTAAACTCCATATCTTGCATATCTTTGTAGTTTTTCTCCAACTTGTGGCAAATGTCCATAAATTGTTTGAACACGCCTGGGTTTTGCTCTTCAAGGTGGCTAATAGGATTTGGAGTACGGATACCCGCAACAACGTCCTCACCTTGTGCGTTCATCAAATATTCGCCGAATACTTGGTTTTCGCCAGTTGCTGGGTTACGAGTAAATGCAACACCTGTACCACTGGTTTCGCCCATATTACCGAATACCATTGATTGAACGTTAACTGCTGTGCCCCAACTTGCTGGAATGTCGTTCATTTTACGATAGAAAATTGCTCTTTCGTTGTTCCAACTTCTAAATACGGCCTTGATTGCCTCTTGAAGTTGAGTTTTAGGATCTTGTGGGAAATCCACTTTCATTTGTTTTTTGTAAACTTTCTTAAACTCTGCTACAAGTTTTACCATATCCTCAGCATCTAGGTCTGTGTCTTTGGTAACGCCTTTTGCTTGTTTTAAGTTGTCCATTTCCTCTTCGAAAAGCAAACGGTCTACGCCCATAGCAACGTCACTAAACATCATAATAAATCTACGATAACTATCGTAAGCAAATCTTTTGTTGTCAGTAAGTTTTGCTAGTGTCTCAACAACTTTGTCGTTGATACCAAGGTTAAGGATTGTATCCATCATACCTGGCATACTTGCTCTTGCGCCCGATCTAACCGAAACTAGCAAAGGATTTGTTTCATCACCAAGCTTTTTACCGGTGATTTTTTCGGTTTTTTCAAGTGCTTTTGCTACTTGGTCAAGGATTTCTTGACTGATTTTTTCTCCATCTTCATAGTATTTGTTGCAGGCTTCTGTTGTGATTGTGAAACCTTGTGGAACTGGCATACCTAGGGAAGTCATTTCTGCTAGATTGGCACCTTTACCACCCAACAAATTACGCATCCCGGCATTGCCTTCCTTAAATAAGTAAACATATTTTTTTGCCATTAAAACACCTCTTTTGTTTTTTAAGTCGTACATATTATAATGATTTTAATTGTTTTACGCAAATATTTTGACATAAAAATATTAAAAAATATCGACAAAATGACGATTTAACCGCAGTTTTCGGCTATTTGGGACAAAAAGCAAACATATGTTTTAGAAGCGGGCGGATAAATTCAAAAACCCCCTTGTAATTTCTGCTGGTTGTGATATAATTTAGGTTAAATAACAAAATTAGAAGGAAAATTTTAATATTATGGGAAGAAAGAAAAAAATTGTAGGCCCACTGCCTATTGAGCAAAACTGGGACATTTCATACGACGATAAGGAGTTTGTTTTAGCCGAAGTAAAAAAATGTGGTCTTGCGCTAGAATTTGCAAGCCAACGACTTCAAAACGACCCCGAGGTTGTACTGGCAGCAGTTAGCGAAAACGGAACAGCACTTAAATATGCATCACCCGAACTAAGATGCAACAAAAAGATCGTTTTGACCGCCGTAAAAGAAAGTGGCTTAGCCCTTGAATACTGCGCATATATGTTTAAATGCCCCGACTACCCCGACGCGCGCGAAATAGTTACCGCAGCAGTTTCAAATTGCGGACAAGCACTTAGATATGCGCCAGAGTTTCAATCGGACAGACGCGTTGTGTTGGCAGCAGTTAAAAACAATGGACTTGCTTTATCGTATTCAAAACAATTCCAAAACGACTTTGGTGTGGTTTTGGTCGCTGCTATTCAAAACCCTGTCGCTTTGTTTTTCGCTACCAGCAAACTTCAAAAAGACACTACAATTAAAGCGATTATGAAGTATATGTCAAATGACTACACGCTAAAAGATGTGCTAAACAAAGTTGACCTTGGCGACCGCAAAGTAATTGAAGCATTGTCGTACGCTAGAAAAACAAAAGTTAACAGATTGAAAAATGATATCAACGACTTCTTCGCTGAAAAAAATTGTAGCGAAGAACACCAACTAAAAAGCGTTAAGTTGTTAAAAAGAAAGCACCAACTTGACGAGGACAATGACATTGATTTGAAAAATCTTTTCAACCTTAACAAACGCAAAGACTCCGACAACCGCTCCACCGACTTTACAATTACACCAGTTCAAATTAAGCCTAGATTTAAAGGGACAAAATAATAAGGAAATTTTAAATAGCAAAAACTCAGTCGTTAGAAGTTATTTACAAAACCGCAAACGACTACAAAAAAAGATTGGCAACATCTGCCAATCTTTTTTTTCACCATTTCCCCTCGATAAGGTCAATTTAAAAGTATTTGTTTTTACATAAATTTAAACGTGTTTATTGTTGTTTATAAGGTAAAATTTTTACTTTTACAATTATCTATCCATATATTCGTCACATATTCGCATTTTAGACCTTACAGGCCAGACACCATAAGGTCAACTACTCCATAAACTTAGTTATTTTACGCGCTTATTTTACGCGGTTATTTTATGCGGTTATTTTATGCGCGAGTCGGATTTTAGACGATTTTTACTTAGAGTTTTAGTTTGACAGTCCCTATAACCTGTAAATGTTGCATCTAGGTTTTTTGCGTCAAGTTTAAGGTCTAGTATTTTGTATCCGTCGTTGGTATTTGCGATAACATCTCCACGCAATGTAATAAGATAGCCATTGTGTAACTTACAAGTAACGGCTTTCTGGACACCATCTTTATTCACTAATATACACATATCAAGTAGAAAAATTGTTTCACCTTTTTCAGAATCAATAATTTCAGTACGTTGTTCGATAGGTTTAACTTCAAAACCTTTTTCTGCCAAATATTTTCCCGCTTTATCGGTAATTATACTGCTTCCCTTAAAGTTTGTGTAAGTATTCTCTATATTCTGTTTTTCTTGCAAAAACTCTTCTTCTGTAAGTGAAGTATAAACATTTTTCACTACTGCTGTTTTTTCACCATTTACATCAGTTTTGCACTCTATTTCCACAACTTTATCTCCATATTGGTAGAGGTAATTCTTATTATTAACTATAACACCATCTACAATGATTGAATCAAGAGTACCAGAAAATTTATCAACCATACCTAAATCATAATTAACGTCTCTTGCATACATTCTCCCACCCGATGAGGATAGCGAAAAAATGTTGTAGGTGGAAGTATCTTGTATAGAATAGTATATCACGTCTGATTTAACAATTTCCGAAGCATTATAACCCGAAAGTTCTGGGAAACTTTCTACGGCATTTTTAAGGATTTTGTCCTTATTCTCTTCTATGTATTTGACTTCATCGCGCAAAACCTCATATGTTTTAGCAGTATTCACAAAGCAATATATATTTTTATCCCAACCAATATAATCGTTACCTTCTGCATATTTTGCCATCAACACTTTAAGATCGTATTCTGAGAATGTCGAAGACGCAAGAGACGAAAAGAATTTCTCTACTTCTTCAACACTACCACTTATCGATGGGCTATTCGAGGTAGAGCCATATTTCATTATTGTCTGATCAGTAAACTTATCTAAGTGTTTGTAAGCATCACCAAGTCTCAAAATGCCATGACCAGCAATCTCGTGCAACAAAACTGTTTTTAAAGCCGTTGTGGAACCTAAACCATTTTTTCCAAATCTGCTAAGATCAACAACCACTTTCCCTTGATATACACCTATACCATTAACAGTAGGCAATGAAAAATTATCGTGCCAGTATGCTAATACACCACCTTCCGTCTTACCATTATATACATCTATGCTATACAAACTTCCCTCGTCTTTCGGTTCAAAATCCAAAACAAGTTTGAACTTTGGATTAACAAGTGTGAGTGCTTCGTTAATTTCATCAATTGCGTTAACAAACGAAATCTTTGATTTATCCAATTCATCTTGTGGAATGTGTACATTCACACTTATTTTGCCATTTTTAGGGAACATAAATCGCGCATTGCGTCCATTTTCAAAATCAATTATTACTGAATTTAAACCCATCTTGTCGATGTTTTCTTGCATTTGACTTACAGGTGTAAGGTCGTTAGAATATGTCCTAAACCTTATTTGTTTGTCAATAGCAAGTGTGGCGTTAACCCCAACACCCACAGCAGCGGCCCAACCCGCCATAAACAATGATAGACGACTTAAAAAATCAAGTACCGATTCTCTACTTGCCTTTTTTACGGTTTTATCTTTGTTTTTTATCAATATTTTTACCACCCTTTTCGTACCTCACTTTGGCAGTGAAGCACATATTTTTATTATACATATTATATCATAGTATATGTAAAATGTCAACACAGGTCTTGAAAGCAAAAAAGCCCTTAATTAAGGGCTTTTTACAATCTATATCCAAATACATTTTGCAGGTCAAATCGCAAAATTTCCACGCAAAGTTGGAGGTTTTCGGGTTTTTCCTTGATTGAGGCTAATTTCGAAAATGGGGTCTCATCTATTATTCTAAGCAAATTGTAGCATTTTCTGCTTATTTGTTTGCCGTATCCCCCGCAACTTACACAGCAAAAATCGTTTGTGTTGCTCGACAAAAGTATGTCGCCAGCGATGGGAAGCCCACACACTCCACAGGTCTTGAAATTAAGACCATATCCCGATAGACGCAAGGTTTCTAGCATAAACTTGGAGTATGTAAGTTTTGCGTTCACTGAATCGTAAACAATGGCTTTTAACGCTTGAAGGAACGCGACCAAAAGTTGTTCGTTTATCATTCCGGGTTTTAAAATGTAGTCGCAGAGTTTTATCATAAAGGACGCCACAATAAAGTTGTCGTAATCGGTAGTCAAATCGTAAAAAACGTCGTGAGAGGTCACCGAAGTAACCACAAAAAATTCACCACGTTTTACTAAAATCCACTCAGCGAAACAGAATGGCTGACCGGCGAATTTAAACTTTGCTTTGGGTTGTTTTGCACCTCTTAGCACCGCCTTAATTTTACCTAGTTCTGCCGTGAAGATTGTTATTAAAATGTCGTTTTCTTTATAATCGGCAGAGTTTAAAACTATGCCGTTTACCTTTAATTCGTCCACTGTTTTTCCTACAATGATTTGTACAACATATAGTAATTTAGTTGTCCCGTCTCCATAAAAAGACGAAGGACTATTTGTTTTAACTCCATATTCCCCCTCCTTTATTTTAGGTTATGGAAATGTCGTCAAAATATACCCGTCTTAAAGTTACATAAGTTCGTTACTATCGTAGCCAAAATCGTTTACATAAGTCTTATTATTGCGCCAATTTTCACGCACTTTTACAAAAAGTTTTAGCATAACTTTTGTGCCAACAATTTTTTCGATTTCCTCGCGCGCAAGTTGTCCAATTTTTTTAAGCATTTCGCCGTCTTTGCCGATAAGGATTTTCTTGTGTGATGCCCTCTCGCAAATCAAGTCAGCGCTAATTGTATACAACTTTTTGTTTTCCTTGTATTCAATAATATCAACCGCAACACCGTGAGGGATTTCGTCTTGCATCAAAAGTAGTATTTTCTCTCTAATTGCTTCCGACACCAAAAATCTTTCCGATTTGTCGGTAAACTCGCCATTTAGGAAATACTTAACACCTGGATGAAGATGTTTTTTAATTATCTCAACAAGTACATCTACATTGATACCCTTTTTAGCGGAAAGCGGAATAATATCCTTGATGTTTTTAAGTTCGTTAAACATTTGTAGTTTCGGATAAAGTTGTTCATAACTACTTTCGTCAACCTTGTTGATAACCAAAATTGTGTTGTCCTTATCATACTGCTCCACAAGTTTCAACTCGGTCTTTTTAAATGGTCGAGTGCCGTCTAGAACAAGTAGCACAAGGTCAACCCCTTCCACTGCGTGCTCTACACTATCCTGCATATACTCGTCAAGTTTGTTTTTTGATTTGTGAATGCCAGGAGTATCAATAAAGATAACTTGGCAATCCTCTTGATTTAAAATGCCAATAATCTTGTTGCGAGTGGTTTGTGGCTTAGGCGAAACAATCGCAATTTTTTCCTTTAATATTGAGTTAAGTAATGTGCTTTTACCAACATTTGGCTCTCCTATGATGGTAACGAAACCAGATTTAAACATAATGTCTCCTTGAAGTTTTAAATCGTAATGGAAAGAAAAAATATAGAGTGAAAAAGTTTTCTTATCCACTCTAAGTATATCAAAAATTAAGAAATTATCATAACAAATTTACAACAAATTCATTATTTCTTCTTCAACTTTTCGCATAATTACCTTATCACTCTCCACCATATGGTCGAAACCAAGCAAGTGAAGAAGCCCGTGAAGGCTAAGGTAAGTAAACTCTCTCTCTATTCCTGTGCCATACTCGACCGCTTGTTTTTTAACCTTATCAAAGCAAATATACAAATCACCAAGCACGATGTTGCCGGTGTCAGGATTTATGTCGTTGATAAATTTTTCCTTAGTAAGAGACTCAGCAATTTCTTGATCGCCAGTCACACCCTCTTGCAACAAGAATGGAAAAGATATAACGTCAGTCACCTTATCCACGCCACGAAATTGAGAGTTTATCTCTTTTATTTTTTTAGTTCCGACAATTGCAATATTGACTTCCAAATCCTTGCAAGGAATTTTTAAATAATCAATCGCCTTATCAAAACATTTCGTAACATTTGAAATCAAATTTTTGTCTACTCTATTTTTGTTAAAATTTATTTTCATTTGTAATTTTCATCTCCGCTTTTAAATATGTTTGAAAGATATACTTGTCACTACACTCAGTGACTTGACTTATTTCATTATTTATTATAACACCGCTTGGCACATTATCATAAGCATTTTTTAAAGATTGTTGAAAATATTTATCTTTATCATTATCATAATCAAAAATTATTTCTTTTTCACTCATTTCATAAATCACTACCTTGTTTACATATATTGGCAAAAACATATTATTAAAAATAGGACTATGTGATATGTTTATGTCAAAATGTGCATACTTGTTGTCATAAAGTGGCGTATCTGGCTTAAAAAATGAAATTGAATTTTTAGTGTATTTTTTGCCAGTTTTTTCTAAAATTGTTGAAACTTTATTTACACTCACACTTCCACAAAAATATACTTCGGCAGTAATTTCCGCCTCGGCTGGAATAGTTATGCGCTCTCCATCAGCCCCAATAACGTAATTATCTACAATGATGTCGCCCTTCTTAACAATGTCGTCTTTTTTAACAAGGAGTGTTCCGCTTATAAGTTTTACATCTTTTATTATCATATTGTATGGTGCATAAAATGGTTGACCCGTTTCGTCCTGTGTCGTTTTTTCCACCACATTTATTAGGAGCACATTCCCTTTTTTACTTACGCTTACCAGACTTAATCCCTCCACATTATCGAGCAAATATTTTTCCATTTCGTCCTTATTAAACGTTGTACTTTTCCCTAACACGTATCCATAATTTTTAAGCGCTGAAAGAATTGTGATTTCGTCAATTTTACTATTCCCGCTTAGTTGGAGTCTAAGCGAAACCCTACTTGTAAAAACCGAAAATACGATGACAACTACAATTCCGGCAATCAGCCCAATCCTCTTTAAAAATGTCTGGGCTATGTTTTTAATTCCTCCTACTCTTTTTATTTCTAGTTTGAAAATTTTGTTTTTTTGTTTGAGACGTTTATAGTCTTTTGAAGAAACATCAAACTCAGTACAATCGTCAGATGTTTTAATATTGTACGCCGATATCTTTTCACGCTCTAAAAAGTTTAAGAGGCTAACAAAACTTTTCCCTTTATATAGTATTCTATAATCCATATTGTTTTACCCGACCTATTTTGTACTTTCACCACTGAAAGGTTTTTCTAGCGACACACTATTTATTTTACCCCTAATCGTTAGTTCGCGCGGTTCCAAGCATATCACTTTCATTCCAACACCAGTTATGTTAAGCAGGTTTCCTTTAATCTTCAAAACCACATGTTCGTCTGTATATGTAAGCAGTTTTATGTAGTTTGTGACCCATATCGTATTGCCACACCACATTACTCTAAAATCACTTAACGCAACATTATCTCCAACCAATTCTGAAATAAATCCTCTCATACACATTTCCCCTTGTATATATTATTATGTGGACAACGCTCTATTTAGGACTAAAAGCAAAAAAATACACTTGATTTGCAAGTGTATTTCAAATTAGTTTTCTTTATTTCTTTCGTTTTAAAATGTCGCTTATTAAAATCGCCTTCGTGCCCTTTGATAGGTGTCTTATTTCATCAAGTTCGTCACGTTCTGAGGTGTCCTTTTTACTCACACCGTCCATTTCATCAAGGATTGATTGGGTGTCAAGATTTTCGTCGGAATACTCGTCTTCAATCGCCTCAATTCTCTGAAACGCCTCATCAACTGTAGAAGTGTCAGGCTCGGTTAGTTCTAAATTTTCTGGGATATCCTCTTCGGTAAGTTCGTCGGACGACTCGTGTGAAATATCATACATATAGTTTCCTTGTGTAACCTCTTTTAAGATATCAGGAATGTCTTTTTTTTCTTCTTTCTTATCTTCTTTTTTGCCGTCAGACTTTTCTACTGGTTTTTCTTCTTTTGGTTTCGCTTTATCGTCTTTTTTCGCTTTTTTACCAAAGGCATTTATCAAAAATATCGACAGAAATACAATTCCCGCTAGCGACAGCACAATAAGGATAATTTCGCCAGCACCCATTAGTTTTCGTCGCCCTTCTTGGACTTTTTATCTTCTATCATTTTCATATCTGGCTTGCCAAGAGATTTTCTCATAGCGGTGTCAGCCACAACATTTTGCATTTTGTAATAATCCATAACACCAATGTTTCCGTTTAAGAATGCTTGGCTTATGGCTTTTGGAACAGCAGCCTCCGCATCCAAAAGTTGTGCACGTTTTTCTTGCGTCATTGCGCGCATTTCGTGTTCGCTTGCAATTGCAAGTGCACGTCTTTCTTCCGCTCTTGCGTTTGCTATCTTCATATCAGCAGCAGCGCGTTCTGCTTGAATTTTCGCACCAATGTTTGCTCCAATATCAATATCTGCAATATCAATACTTAAAATATCATATGCTGTGCCTTGGTCTAAACCTTTTGCTAAAATTGCTTTGCTTATTTTATCGGGATCAGCCAAAACCTCGTCGTGCGTTTTTGCGCTACCGACTGCTGACACTATTCCCTCGCCAACCTTAGCCAATATTGTCTCCTCGCCAGCGCTTCCGATAAGTTTGTTTATATTTGTTTTAACTGTAATCCTTGCTAGGACTATTACCTCTATTCCGTTTTTTGCAACCGCTGAAATCTTAGGGGTTGTGATAACCATAGGTTTTGCACAAGTTTTAACCGCTAGCACAATATCTCTATTGGTCAAATCTATTGCTTTCGCTGTTTCAACGGACAAATCAATTTTGGCACCTTTTGCAATTATTAGCGCCTCAACAACTTTGTTTATATCTCCACCAGCCAAATAATGTGTTTCAAGGTCGTCGATACCTATTTTTACACCCGCCTTTTTTGCCTTTATATAACAGTCAACAAGTCGTCCAATCTCAACGTGCCTTAGTTTCATACCAACAAGTTTGAACGCCGGAATGTACGCGTTGGACACAAGCGCTCTAACCCACACACCAATTGGAACTATTCCTATGATAACTGCAAGCACGATTGCAACAACGCCAACAACTGTTACCCAAATATAAACGCTAGGAATTCCTAAAAACCTAAACATTCTCTCACCTCACTAGACTTTTTTTACTATAATAGTGTTGTTTCTAATCTCAACAACTTTTACTTTGCTTCCTTTCTCGATATACTCGCCGTCAGACACAGCATCATAAATTTTATCGTTGTATTTAAACTTTCCGCTTGTTTTGAAAACGGTCTCAGCAAAACCAACTTTGCCGATAAGTTTGCGCTGTTCTCTTGTGGGCTCGCCATAGTTTTTAGGAACAACAGTTTTGTCCTGCACTAACTTCGACTTGCCTATTAGTCCCGTTTTGGCAAGGATGACAACCAAGATAATCGACACAATTGCAACCGACAATGCAAGCAATAGCATTGTAGCAAATTGTAGCAAAGTTATGCCAAGTAGCGCCCTCACTAGCATTCCGCCAAATGTGAAAATGGTCCCTAAAATTCCGAACACGCCAAAGCCTGGAACGATGATTTCTATCATACACAAAAACAATCCAAACAACATCATAACCATAGCCAAAAGCCCGTATCCATTAAACAAATTTAAAAACTCCTGCCACATAACTTGTCGACCTCCAACTTTTTGAATATTATATCATATTATTTTCACAAAATAAATAGTATTTTTTAAATAAATATAAAAAAGACCGCACAACTTTGTGCAGTCTTAATTATAGCGGTCTATTATAGAGCCGATTTCATATCTTCAACAATGCTTTGAAGTTCGATAAACACTTGACGAATATCAGCGTCGTTGCTATGAAGACCTTCGCCCTTAGCAGTCTCTTCGTTGATAAGGTTTTCAATATCGTTGATCAATTTCAACTTCTTATCCATATCGCTGTTGTTGCTGAAATCAAGTTCGCCGTATCTAAGTGTGATGTCGTTAAGTTTTTCACTTAGTTCGGAGTTGTCATCGTTTGTTTCTGGTGCAACTTCTTCGATTGTTTCGGTCTTAGTAACGGTTTGAGTTACTGGTGTTTCATCCTCAACAACTGGTTTAACAACCTTTCTTGGAATGTACAATGGCTCGTCATCGAAATCATTGTCCTCTTCCTCTTCTTCCTCAACTACAACTGGTTTAACAACCTTTTTAGGTTTTAGTGTTGTAGCCTTAGGAGCAGGCGCCTTTTTAACTTTTACAGTCTTTGGTTTGTAAGACTCTGTATCACCCTCGTCCATAGCAGAAATGTACAAGTGAGTGTCAAACATATGAGTGTTTTGTTCCTGATATGGTGTGTTGATATCAATAAGAGTTTTGCCAGAACTTTTTAGTTCTACCAAAAGCGGAATCAAATCTCCGTCACCAGCAACGATACAGAATGTGTTGATTTCTGGCTTTGAATAGTTTAAAGCAACAGCATCAACAATAATTCTTGAATCAAGTTGGCTGAATCTCTTTTTGAATCTCATAAAAGGTGCTGTCTCATATCCAAACTTTGTGATGATGTCACTTAGGTAGATATGTTTTCTGTCGTTGTAACCATAGAATTTGCAGTAAACAAGTTCGCCATAACTATTCAACTTTTTGTAAAGTTCGTTAAATGCTTCGCTACTAATCTTTACGTTGTCTACGTCTACAAGCAATGCAATTTTTTTGTTCTCCATAATAATTTACTCCTCTTTATTTTCGTTTAGCATAATACATATACTGTTGGGCAATTCCCGACAAGTTTCCGAAGCGCTTTGAATAGTACTCGCTCACTTTGATTGGGGACATATTTGTTACGCCAAACTCGTCCTCGTAAACCTTTACTATCCAAACATCCGCAGGGAACACATCACACTTGTGATATGCAAACAATAGTATACAATCCGCAACCTTTCGCCCAATGCCCTTAAAAGACATAAGCTCTTTTCGCGCTTCGGGTGTAGGCATATCGTACAATTTGTCTACATCAAAGGTTTGCAGTTTTGCAATTGTTTCAACAAGGTATGGTGCCCTATATCCACAACCCATCTCAACAAAATCTTGGGTGGTGATTTTGCTAAGTTGTTGAAGTGTCGGAAAGGCATAATAGTCGTCACATTTGTCGCCAAACCTCTCACAAATCCTTTCAATAGTTTTGCTAATTCTAGGAATATTATTATTCGCCGAAATTATAAAACTAATGATTGTCTCAATGGGTGCTTGGTTGAGAATATGAATGCCATATCCAAACTCGGTCTCTTGTGGCAACTGCTCTTTTAGCATCGACTTTATTATACCATAGTCGGTATCCAAATCAAAGTATTTTATAAAATATTTTTTATTTTTTGTAAATATTTTTGTGGTATCTTTTTGACAATAAATATCCGCCTTTTGTCCCAAACTATATACCGTGTAGCCAAAATCCCGCACTTTATAACGAAACACCTGACCACATTCGAGCACGTGTTTTATGTTAAAATTTGCGTTGTCTTTTATTAAAATATAATCATCAAAAATCTCGTAATTCATCGCTCACACTTCAAAACAAAAAGAAGCCAACTAAAATTGTTGGCAACTATAATTATTTTTCTTCAACAGGATAAACGCTAACGCACTTTTTATCCTTGGTGCTCTGTTCAAATTTTACCACGCCGTCGCATTTAGCAAACAATGTGTAATCTTTGCCACAGCCAACGTTTTTACCGGCATTAACTTTGGTGCCTCTTTGGCGGATTAAAATACTACCAGCGGACACAACTTGACCGTCGGTTCTCTTAACGCCCAAACGTTTGCTTTTGCTATCACGACCGTTCTTAGTAGAACCTTGACCTTTGTGGTGAGCAAACAACTGTATCTTAATAAACATAAGTTTTTACCTCCATCTTAATGTTTTCAGGATACCCAGCGCAGAAGTCCTCTATTGCCAAATATATTGATTTAAACAATACTTGACTTTCCTCAAATTTCTTTTTTGAAATTTCCTTAGGCAACCTTATTTCAAGTTTCGCATTTTCCTCATCAACCTTATAGTGAATTGGTGCCCCGACCACTTTTGTAAGTCCTAGCGCCAATGTTTGCGTTAATGTGGAAATGCTAGCGCAAACTATATCCGAACCATACTCGGCATAATCTGCGTGACCAGTGCAATCAAGACCAACAAATTTGTCTCCCTGCACATAAAATTTTAATTTAATCATAATTATTTAACCGAAACGATTTTTAGTGCAGTGTAAGGTTGTCTGTGACCTTGTTTTTTGCGTTCGTTTTTCTTAGCTTTATACTTGAAAACCAAAACCTTGTCAGCTTTACCTTGTTCTACTACTTCTGCAACTACTTCTGCGTTTTTGATATATGGATTACCATTAACAACCTTTTCGCCGTCAACAAGCATCATAACATTAAGTTTTACTTGTTCCCCAACTTTGTTGTCAAGTTTTTCAACATTGATAATCTCGCCCTGGCTAACTTTGTATTGTTTGCCACCAGTCTCAACAATAGCGTACATTAAATTTTACCTCCTCTACCCAAACTCACTGTTTTTAAAGGCGGTCGAATATCTCGACACTTGAAAAAAGCCCAATACACGTGGAACTGATAATAATATAACAAATAAGCATAGTTTTGTCAATCACTAATTTAACAAAAAAGTAAATATTTTTAGCCAAAATAGCCATAATAAAGGTAAGGAGAAAACTATGAAAAAAGACAAAACACCCGACTTACTCAACGCCATTTACAAAAATGCGAGAATGGCAACCCTAGCGGTAGACAAAATCTACGACAAGTTTGAGAACAAGTCGCTTCAAAGCCTAATCAAAAAACAAAACGCAAAATACGAGGACATTACACATCGTTGCGAGAAAATTGCCAGCGAAAACAACTACCCTCTTAACGACATAAACGGAATGTTAAAGATGATGAGTACGTCGTCAATAAATATGAAAACCTTTATAGACAATAGCACGAGCCACATAGCCGAAATGATGATTCAAGGCACCAATATGGGGATAATTGAGATAATAAAAAAGACTGGCGAATTTAAGTCTGCCAGCCCAGAAGTTTTGAAATTGGCACGCGATCTACAAACCGCCGAAGAGGAGTTTGTAGACAGCCTAAAAACATATCTTACAAAACAATAACAGTCACTCCGCTATTAAGCCCTGCAAGTTGGGAATTTATGATTAAATCGGGACAAATTTCGCACGCTTTGATTTTCAATTCATTAAATTCGCCCCAGTTTTCGCCGGGCACAAAAAATGCGATTTCCCTATTCTTTACGGCAGTTGAAAGATATTCAACTGCCATTTTTTTGATAAGCCCACCCTGTCCGTGCGAGCCGTAGCCGTGCACAATAATTATGGCTTTTTCACCCATATGTTTGGCATCGTTTATGGCGACACTTAGGTTAAAAACCGCAACATCTGCTGACGGATTGTTTTCTTTAATATTCACCACCTTTGTCATTGTTTTTTCTCCAAATAAGAGACCGCTATCGTCCCATATTTTTTTTGATCGACGAGGCTTATATTTTCAGGGACTTCAAAGGCTTTATCCACCGAATGCTCGTACACTATTATCCCGTCGGGTTTTAGCATATCGTGTTGAGCTAAAAACCTTATCGACTCCTCGCCGTAAGTTGTGGCAAATGGCGGATCCAAAAACACTATATCAAACTGGTTATCACTGAGTTTTTTAAGCGCAGATTTATAGTCGGCCTCTATCAAATTAGGCGTTATTTTCGCCTTTTTAAAATTCTCTTTTATAAGTCTAATGCTGTTTGGATTGTTGTCTACGCTAGTCACTTTTGCACCACGACTTAAAAACTCCAAACTCACGGCGCCTGTTCCGCAAAACAAGTCCAGCACGGAGGCGTCCTTGATACGAAATTGGATTTTATTAAAAACCGCTTCTCGCACTCTATCAATTGTAGGCCTAATGTTGTCGGCGTCAAACTCGTTGAGTTTTAGTCCGCGCAGTTTTCCGGCGATTATTCGCATCTTTTTCCTCCTTTAATCGTTATCTAGGTTCTTTTGTTTTTTCAAACGGATTGTTTGCTGGTCTAAAAAAGTCCTTAGAGAATAGTTTGTAAAAATCGGCGACCTTGCCCGTAACTTTTACATCGCTTGCACCTTCCGAGCCATAGGTCATAAGAATGTCGTTCATGGTGGAAGTATTTTTCGAATTTTGTGGGATCGAATAACTAATAAGCCCATGCGATGTTGCGTGTCTTATTCTCTTTAAAAACGTGATTCGGTTTTCAAGTTTCTGTTGTTTTTGATTGCCATTAAGTTCTATAACACCATTTGTGCGAGTAAATGAAAATCCCGACAAGTCTAGTGCCATAATCTCGTTTTTTTGGCGAGTGGTTAGTGTGGCATCATCAATCAATGCGTCTTGATAAAAACCGCTTGAAATAAAGCGATTATATCCCATAAATGCCACCAGGTTTACCGCAACTTCAATAGGCACGTTTGTGATTGACGACTTATTAAACAAGTCCATTTTCGTAGATTCTAGCGACGAATTATCGCGTGCATCATCAAGGGTTTGATGCCCAAGCGAGCGCAAAACTTTTTCCTGCCTTATAAGCGCTTCAATTTCGCGCTTGTATCTATTTTTATAAAGTTCTAATGCCTTGCCTCTGCGAGTCATAAGTTCTTTTTGGTGTTGAATAAGTTTGTTCACAACCTCAGTATGCTGGTCAGCAAGACTTTTGGCTCGGGTTAGCATTTTTTTGGTTTCGTCTTGATCGAAACTATCGGAAAACACTTTACCATTCTTTTCAAATTGTCTTATCTGCTCGTCGGCAATTATTTGTTGAAGGTTATAGATTATTTTCGAGTTAAGCACCTCTTTGTTGCCAACAATATGATTTGGGTTATTGGCGATAATGTTAATGAAGATATCTATCTTTTTATCAAAGTCTTCCTTGCCATTTTTTGAAACAAGCCCATAGTAATTTGTGTAGTATTTAAGCCTATTTTTTACAAAAGTAAACATTCGCGATGGGTTTTGTTTGTATCCCGTAAATTCAGATGTTAGACGCAAAATTTCTTTTAGCGCTTCCTCGGAGTTAATGCTCTTTTTGCCCTCGCCAAACTCTTTTTTTATCGCGTTTCGGATTTCGTTTTCTTTTAGGCTCTTGTGACGCGAAGCCCAAAGGGTGCTAAATCCCCTAAGCCACATTTGACTGCAAACAAACTCATACTTATCGCTTTCAAAGTGTACCGTGCCATTTTGCTTGTCCGTGTAAATCTTCCTTGAATGCGCAATTATGTTTCTAAGTCTAACCAGCATATCACAAGGCAAAAGTTTGTTTGTAAAATCCTCGCCATTGTAGTAAAAAGATGGCGCATTTGGTTCTAACACCGATTCGTAAATTGTTCCGGTGCGTTCGCTAGTTTTTCTGTAATAATAACTTCCGTCTTGAATCTGACATTCCTTGATTTTAAAGTTTAGCGAGCGTTGATCTTGTCCTTTGAATTGTTTGTTTTTCTGCGCCGCTTCAAGCACACTATATCTTCTCAGTACAAACTTGCCATTCACAACATCGCGCATTACACCATCATCAAAAACATCTTCAAACTTATCGTTGTTGGCTATGATATTAAAAATTGCCAGGTCAAAGTACACTGCACGAATTTCTTGTGGTGTGAAATCTGATATATCCACATTTATATTAAAGTCGTCGTTGGATGTGGCGGAATACAGCCTTTGTAGCAAATTAAATTCTCTTTCTGTTAAATCGTTTACCATTGTTTCAATTTCCCTTATGTTAAAAATATTATATACTAAAATATGCATTTCGTCAATACAAGAAAAAAGGGTTACACTCGTAACCCGCATTTTGCATAATTATGCAAAACAAAAATTATTCTTTTAACACCACATTCATACGCCTTTGTCTAAAATTCAAAAGCACTTCATATGCGCTGAAATCCGCTTTTTCTGCTATGTCTTGAAGTGTTATTTCGTGGTCACCGTCTTTGCCTAAAATCGTGACGCCCGTGCCGACATACACATTTTTTATATCCGTCACATCTGCCATAAAACAGTCCATGCACACTCTGCCCACAACACTCGCCCAACTGCCATTTATTAACACCTTAAAGTTGTTGCTAAGGTTCCGTGCAAACCCATCAGCATACCCCATTGAACAAATAGCAATTTTGCGTCGACACTTTGCCACGTATGTTCTATCATAGCCAATCGACTCGCCGGAATTCACAGTATGCACATACATCACACGCGCCTTAATCGATACCACATCTTTAATGTTAAGCCTTTCATAAAATCCGCTATAAAGCGAAAATCCAACACGCACCATATTGCAAAATTTTTGGCGATCACTAAGGGTAACATACGAACTGGCGCAGTGCACAATTAGCCCCTTTTTAGGCAAATATGTAAGAAATTTTTGCAATTTTTCATATTGCGTATCAATAAATTTAACATCAGAAGACTTCGTCGCGAAGTGCGTGTAGACCCCTTCAAGCACAATTTTATCGCTTTCGCTAATCTTTTTTAGTATGTTTTTTAAGTCTCTTACATTGGATACACCATATCTATTCATACCCGTATTTAACTTCAAATGGACCTTAATTACCCTATCCAAGTTTTTGTTAAGGTACTCCACTTCGTCTGCACTGGATATGCTAAGGCGTATGTTTTTTTCGGCACATGTATTTGCAAATGCTAAATCGGTTGAGCCTAAAATAAGGATGGGTTTTGTAGGTGAAATATCTCTAACCTCCAAAGCCTCCATAACCGAAACAACAGCATAAAAGTCCACTTCGTCGTCGATAATTGGGCAAACATTTTTTACCCCAAGCCCATAAGCATTTGCTTTGACTACCGCACAAATTTGGGTTCGATTGCCTACGTATCGTCGTATCTTAGTTACATTGTCCGACAGATTTTTTTTATTGATTATATACTCATTTACGTTGCACATATTATTGTATATGAAAGGAGTAAAGCATTTGTTAACATATTTATAATTATAATTTTTAGCGCATATTTATTCCTTATGAGCAAAAAAATATCAACCTTTAAAAAAGGTTGATATTTTTTAATTTATTTTGTGCTACCAAAGCCACCGTTTCTTTTAGCACTTCCGCCGTCATCGGATTCAGTTATACCATATTTTACAAACACGCCTTGTAAAAAACTTTTTCCGGCAGGCAAATTCAAAACCGCATCTTTATCGCGTGAATCATGGATAATGTACGCCATAATGTGTCCTTCATTATCCGAATAATAGTAATCACTATCAATAAGCGAAATACACGTGTTAAGTTGCAATCTGCTTTTGCTCCCTAGCCCACTCTTATTCATAAATAATAACCCGTAATCTTCAAGGCATCTAAATCTAATGCCGGTAGGAATTATTGTTTCCTCTCCCGCTTTAAGCATTATAGCATAAGGTAAATAAAAGTCGTACCCCGCCGAACCACTTGTCGCTCTCTTTGGCAATTTAATTTCGTCATACAACTTTTTAAGTTCTTCCTCAGAAACCCCACCACCTTTTTGGATATTATTATAATCCTTTTTAAACTGTTCAAACGATACTTTATAAAATTCCGCCACTCTATCCATAGTTACTTCCTCCTAAGTTTGTTTAAATATATCAAACATTTGTTCAATAGTCAAACAATAAATGCACAAAGAAAATATTTGTAACATATTTTAAAAAAAGAGGATACAGTATGAGTCTAAGTGTTTGTTTAATAGTAAAGAATGAGGAAAAAGTTTTGAGGCGATGTTTAAACTGCGTCAAAAAAATTGCCGACGAGATAATAGTAGTTGACACGGGGAGCACCGACAAAACAATAGCAATAGCAAAACACTTTACAAAAAAAATATTCACGTTTGTTTGGTGCGACGATTTTTCCAAGGCCAGAAATTATAGTTTTTCAAAAGCAACCTGTGACTACATAATGTGGATAGATGCCGACGACATAATTTTAGATAGCGAGATAAGAAAAATAAATAATCTTAAAAAAGATTTAAACAAAGATGTGTATATGCTTAAATACATCTCTGGCACACCAGACAACCAACTCGAATTTTTTAGAGAGCGCATTATAAAAAATTGCCAGTCCGCAAAATGGAATGGTTTTATTCACGAAACAATTACTCCATTTGGAAAAATAGAATTTTTGGACATTAAAATAAACCACGCGAAAATTGAACCGAAAGATCCTAAACGAAATTTGAGAATTTACAACAAGCATTTGAAAAATGGTAAAACATTGAACGCAAGAGAAATGTATTATTACAGCAAAGAATTATTCTATAACAATTATTATACAAAATGTATCAAGTACTTAAAAAAATATTTAAAGATGCCAGGCAAATATTATCCAAATGAAATGGATGCAATACTTACACTGTCAAAATGCTACGAATTAAAAAACATAAAAGACAAACCTCTCGAAGTATTACTAAATAATCTTGACCATATTATCCCAACAAGCGAATACTTGTGCGAAATAGGAAACATTCACTTTTTAAACAATCGTATTCAAAACGCAATAATATTTTATAAATCAGCACTTAACACCCATATCCAAAACAACGGAGTATTTTATCAAAAAGAGTACTATCACTTTATACCATATTTACAATTATCCGTCTGTCATTATTATCTTGGGAATATGAATCTTGCAAAACATTACCACGAACTCGCAAAGCAAGAAAACCCTAATCACCCGCTCATAATAAATAATGAAATATATTTTAACTAATTTCACTTTTGAAAATTGAAACACGAAATTGGTTGTTTTACGCATAATTTTAAGTTATTTTTCAGTTGAAAATATTATTCAACAACTGGCACATTATGTCACGTTTTTATTATTAGGTTTGCATTTATACATATGTTTGTGACAATATCATATATGTTTGTGACAACAACTACATCAATAAATAAATTTAATTATTTGAAAAAATATTTTCAACTATATATATTGAAATTATTATTCAAGCAAAAAAATAACCAACAGCAATTGCTCGATTATTTTTTTCACAAAATGATTATACACAATTCATAATTTGAAGAAACAAATACCCTTGGCTTTAAAGCAACACAATCTGCAACTTATAAACTAAAAAATTTCGGGAGCACTTTATGTGCGGTCCGGGTGCGACAGCTCCGACACCCTCGGGTTCGAATCCCGTTATTACAAAATAAAAAAAATCGGCTACTGCTAGTCGATTATGTTTTGGTGGACGATCAGGGGGCGACGCGTAAATAAAAAGTACCCGTGTGTACTTTTTTAGCCAAAGCCGGGAGCACTTTATGTGCGGTCCGGGTGCGACAGCTCCGACTCCCTCGGGTTCGAATCCCGTTACTACAAAATAAAAAAATCGGCTACTACTAGTCGATTATGTTTTGGTGGACGATCAGGGATTCGAACCCTGGACCCACTGATTAAGAGTCAGTTGCTCTACCAACTGAGCTAATCGTCCATATTTGCTATTTACCTTCTGCCAACTTCGTCTTAAATATGTCCTTTCGTTTACGATAGCCCTCTCGGTCTTCCGGTCGTTTCCTCAGTATCTTCGTCACTCCCCGCTTAGTCTAAAAACTTGCCACCGGCAACTTTTCTTAACGAGTCGCACAATCTCACGCTAATCGTCCATATATATTTATTTAAGACGTTAGTATTATAAATCAAAAATATAGCGTTGTCAACAATTATTAAAAAACATTTGACATTTCTTTTTACATAATACACATTGCTCATTTTCCTAATTAAACAAGCAAAAAACATAATCTAAACAAGCAACAAAAAAGCACCGATTAAGTCGGTGCTTTTTACAAATAAATGTCTTTACTTACTTAAATAAATATTTTTTTAAACAACAATTATAATAAGCCTGTTTTTTAACAATATACTCTATTATGATTTATTCTTCCTTTTATGAATTAAATACATAATAAGGAGAGCTATTACAACCACGCCCACAAAGCTTGCCGTAATTACCGAAATTACTGGGAAAGGTTTAGGTTTAGGTTTATCAACAGGTAGATATCCCGCGGTAAGTTCTACATCGCCTCGGATTGTTATCACATCAAGGCTTTTTATTCCGTTTAATTGCCAGTAGTCTGGAACCACCCCAAACTGCAACGTTGTTAAATCGACTTGCGAGCCATATTCAAAATAATCCTCAAACAAAGTCTCGTCCCCATCTTTAAGAGTAAGCTTAAACAGCCTTTCATACACGGCTACAAATTCTGTATCGCTATCACATAGCACGCTTTCGCCAGACAGGTAAAACGCTCGCGTATTTTTCCAGCCAATTATTTTACTGCTTTCCTTATTTTCAGTTGGCAAATTAAATGCCAAATATGGAATATAATTCATTATTTTTTCGGAGTTTTTATATACAAATTTTACCTTGATTTTATCGGCAAGCGTAACCGTGTAAGTATCGTCATTTAACGCTAAAATTGTATCGTTTCTATCGTACTCAACACCACTGCCGTCCTTAATTTTAGATATGTATTTTGAATCAGAGATATCAAAATCAAGTGAGATTGTAGTGCCATAGTCATAGTTATATGTTTTATTTTCGCCATTTACAGAAATTGTTATCTGGACATTTTTGGGCACAGCCAAAACCAAGTATTTACTTAAAATAAATTGAATTTTATCATTTGCTGATTTAATTTTATCCAAATCTGCGTTACTTGGGACATAATCTTCAAAAACCAAAATTTTCATATTTTGAGCAAACTCAACCGTTTCAAAAGTGCAACTTTCAATTCCAGTAAATGTACCGGACTTTAAAACAACTTCTGTACCATTTTTAACCAAAATTTTTGAAGCGATTGCGCAATCATTTTTGATGATTGTTTTGCCACCAATAAGCCCCATTTCCCCATACAATGCGGTCACATTATTAAGGGTCAATGTTCCACCCTCAACAATTAACACACTACCACTTGGCGATGAGTTATTTGCAAATTCGGAGTTTTCAATAGTCAACTTTCGCACAGCCATGTTTGATTTGTAATAAACTGTTGCCTGTATCGTTGATGTATTGTTCTTAATCGCAGCACCCTTTATGTTGGTAAAACCATCAATATGTAATCCGGCGCCAATTTCAGCGGTATTTCCGCTTATTTCCCCTCCGGCAACATTTAGTATTCCGCCCGCATAATTCTTTACTATTCCGTTTTTAGCGGTGTTATTTTTAACAACGCAATCCGTTAGGGCCAACGTCCCCTTGCTGGCAATAATTCCGGCGCCAGTAGACGAATTGTTTTCAAATGTCACATTTTCAAAGGTAAAATTCACATTCGCATAATTACAATAGAAAGCACTGCCGACACTAGCGCGATTGTCTTTTATGGTGCAGTTTTTAAATAGTGACCCATTTGAGCCTCCTTGCATAACAATTACGCCCGCGCCAGAGGAAAAGTTGTTTTGCAAAATCAAGTTGTTGGCATTTACCACACCTGAGATGCTAAAAATCGCGCCATTTTGGCTAAAACCATTGCCGTCTAGGATAATATGTAGCGTATCGGTTCCGATAATAGTAAGCGTAATGCCCGACTTCACCGTAAACAGGTCACCCGGCTCAACTTTATACACTGTAAGGTCTGCCACCACATCATCGGCAAGTGTTATTGTAATGTTTTTATCAATTAAAATGTTGGTCGTAGAAAATGATTTTTTAAGTTTTATAACATCTCCGCTTGTCGCACTCGTAACGGCCTGACTAAGCGTTGTATAGCCAGTTTCGCCTATCACACATATAATGTCGGAAAACTCCTCAACTTGTTTTGCATCGCTTTGACGAGAAGTATTAAATGTATTGTCGACAGCAACTATTTTATAACTTGGACTGTAACCCTCAGTATACTTAGTGCTATCAACAAAAGAGGCTTCATATGTAAACCCTATGACTTTGTAGCCGTTTGTTTCGTCGCCCTCCAATATCTCATAACCCAAATGGTTTTCATTTTCAGTGTGGTCAATAAGAATATTGAAGCCATTTTCGGATTTTGAAACGTATTTTATACTTACCATAGTTGCGTCAGAATATGCGGGCGTCGTGTTATGATTGTGATAAGCAAGGTTGTTTTGATACCAAAGTTTGTACTGTTTGGAATTATCCACATAACCAGACGACCTTGCCTTTGACATAAGATCGTTAAAAGTGTCTCCGGCTGTGGCAATCTTGAACACTGGGTCATCGGTTTTAACCACTGTGGTCTCGCTCCCAGCCTCAGAATCGTCGCTTTTAACATACGTAATCGAATAGCCCCATCGGTCGAAATAATACGACATATCCACGCCCGTCGCTATTGAAGCGTAAAACACTTGAAGCTCGGTGCGGGATATTTTTTTCACATCACTTATTACACTCTTTAAGTCAGGATACTGTGCCCAAAACTCTTTTATTTTAGGGTATGTTCCCCTATAACAATTTTCCAAGTCACCCCAAAATCCCTTTTGCCAACTCTCTATATACCACCAAATAAGGTAATTGTAGCGATTGGAGTTAAAAAAGTCCTTTTTGTCATAGGTAAGATCGCTAGAAAGCGCCTCAACAGTCTTACTAAAATCTCCACGTGTATTTAGTTTTTGGATTGCGGTTTCATTGTATTTTGCGTACATATTGTTGGTTGTTTCGCCAATTGTGCGATTTATATTGTCTAACATATGTCCGATTTCGTGCGGAACCGCCCAGCCAAAATCCGACCCTTTAAGCAGTATCCCTTGCGCATTAGAATACACGCCAACGTGCTCAGCGGCTGCATATGCGGCAGCACCTGTCCAAGGCTGAACCGCCCTAATGTTGAAGTTGGCATACAGATTTCGCTCATCAAAAACTGGGCTTGAAGAATTTTGCGTTATGCCTCCAAATTCGAGCAATTCGTCCATAAAGCTGTTCCAATTTTGCACGGTTTGAAGCGGACTATTGTTTTGATAAAACTCGTATGCTCGTGTAGCGTCAAGCGTAATAATTGCGTGGTCGGTAACTATTTCGGAAAGATTGACCACATTGCTTGGGTCTGCGTTAACTTTCTTTGCGTACTCTTTAAGTTCGTGGATATACACTTTTTCGTTGGATTGCGCCGTAAGCACAGGATACAAACTTCCGCCCTCAACATAAACCTTAACATTTTCGCTTTGCTCAGCGCTAGTATATGGGTTAACGATGTAAATCGGCCCGCCGAGCGCCACGTCAATAGAATAATCATTGTGCTTAAAGTTTGGCGTAGTAAAGGTGTTTTTTCCGCGTTTTAATTGAAGTTCGCCACCAAGCCAACTTCGCCAATGTCCCACATGCTGGGAAAATCTTATCCTAGGAAGTGGGTCAGACGCAGGCGCCTCAACGTAAATATTTACAACTTGCCCTGGCGTGGACAAAATTCCCATCACCTGCCTATTGGTACCAAATGACGATGTTTGAAGGTCGTTACGGCAATACTTGGCAATATCTCCGTACTGTCTTATCACATTTTGCGAAGTACTATTGGTCGAAAACTCGCGTTTTGGGTTGAAATTAACCTTACCTAACGCAACCTCTTTTGCACGATCAAACTTTTCTTGCATTTTAGGATAATTTATGTTTGATTTAAGCTTGTTTTCAAATTCACAGAGTTTTTCAAATGTACTAAGGTTGCTATTCAAAGTAGTTTGCGTGTAGTCGGAAAACATTGCTGAGTACAACGCAAAATCGCTGTTTTCCGGTTGCAAAAAGATTATCTCCTTTGCGGTTGCAACATATTTGTGACTGGTCGAAACCTTAACGTATTCAAACCTAAACTTTGTCGTTTCAATAGTTTGACCGAAATCAAAAACAACAAAACTGGACGTTTCGGTCGTAATGTAATTTTTAATAAGTGTAAGCCCAGCGCCATTGTCATAGTACAAGTTAAGATTTGTCGGATACCCTCTCGTCATTCCATTTTCGGACGCGTAAATAATCCTATTTAAAGCCGTTTTTTGAGAAAACGTAACGTCTATGTAGTTTATGAAGTTTTGTTTTGTCTCGTTAGTCACGGGGTCAAGATACGACACATTGTTGTCTTGTGCGGACTTAAAACTGGTCGAATAATTGCGGTCGAATGCCTTTGCTAGTTCGTTTCCAGAAAGTTCTCCGCCGTTGTTATCAAAAGTGAACTCGCTGGTTGGGACGGAATAAAAGTCAAGATAATCCGCTTGCAATCGATAGTCGTCACTAGTTATGACTGTGGCGTTTTCATCGATTGCAAAAACCACGGGTTTCACTCCAACAAATGCCGTCATCACAAGTCCAAATATTGTTAACAAGATCCCTATTTTTCGCTTCATATTCAAACCGCCTATAAATTTTTATGATATTTAGTATATCATATTAAAATTATTTTTTCATAGTATTTATCGTGACAAAAACTCTAATTAAATATATTTTAGGTTGTTTTAACAAAAAAAATATGTTAAACTTTTTTTAAATTTAATAGAGGTTTTTTGTTATGAATGTATTTAATGAAAAAAACAAACAACTTACTTGGCTTAATAGGAATTATTTCTATCTCACCACCTTAACGATAATGTTTATAAACTTTATGTTTTTTACTTGCGCACCATCAATACAAGAAAGTATTGTGCCTGCATATCAATCATTAAACGGACTAACACTTGGAATTGTTAATTCCTTCACGCATTATGGCTGGCAACATTTGCTTTTAAATATGCTATGCTTTTCGGTGATAAGCCTGTACTTAGAACGCAAATTCGGAAGCATTAAATACTTTGTTCTTGTGTGGTTTAACATCATATTTTCTTGCGCCATTGGCTCTATGATTTGGGATACAAACCATTGGGGCGGGTTCTCAGTCACAAACTATTCCTTATATGGGGTTTTGATAGTAACCTACATATACGCAGTAATCAAAAACAAAAAAGACACAACAAACAATATTTGGGGCGGAATAACCGTAGCACTTGTGTTTTTAGCAATGTGTTTTAATGAAGAAGGAGGATTTCCTTTTAAGCCATATCCTGTTGACCTAATTACAAATTCTGGGCATTATTCAGGAATAATTGCTGGTTTAATTGTTAGTTGTATTGTGTTGTTTATCAAATTTATTATAAACCACGACTATGTTAAAAAAGAAAATGAAACCACTTCAGAAAATTTCCCAAAGTGGCAAAAAATAACCGCATTAAGCATCGTTGGCGTATTAAGTGTAATGATAATTTTATTTGCTTCACTAGCATCAACAAACACTACATGCAAAGTAAATTTGGTTAGCAGTGTTAAAGAATTTAATATGACGACATCTTACAACTCATCAGAAATAAACCCCGTAATCACCCCACTAATGATTATAGAAGATATTAAAACTCAAAAGAATTTATCTACTTTAAATGGATACGCTTTCAATTTAAGCCTTTCTAAAAATGATGATTATTATCGCAGAACCAGCCAAACCAGTAATTGTATTTACAACAAAAATATATTTGAAGTTATACCACTTGCACCTATAAATGTTAATGTTGTTGCCGAAAAACAACACTCAATCAAAATAGAAAAAAGCACCGTTTTCCCCGACTCTATTTCTCCAACACTATATTTTACAAACTATACTTCCATTAAAAATAATTACCACCAAGATAAAAGATTTTATATTTGTGACGATAAAATTTACGATAGTTATTCCCTTGAAGATGTGTTCTGGGTTTCACCTAAAGATCCTTATCCACTGGTTTTAGAGTTAAATACTTCTTTAATGAAAAGTTCTGTAAACACTTCAAAAATTGTGGTTAAAGTTAATGGCGAAACTGTAACACCAAGTTATGGCAGAATAAATTTGGACACAATAACACAAAACATTGTAATTACAATTTATGAACAAGCATAGTAATATGCAAACAACAAAAAAACAGCCTAAATTAGGCTGTTTTTTATTCTACCTTATAACTTGTAACTACTATGTCAGCGCCAGTGTTTAGCACATTTTTTAACACAACATCGCCAAGTTTTGCAGATTTTACTTTAAGTTTGTTTATCTCGTCCATAACCGACATAACCAAGTTTTTAGGAACAGGAGCGCTAGTTTTGACCGACAACACACCGTCGTTTTTGGTCTTCAATATCGCTGTAACAATTCGCTTAGGCTCGGTCATTTCTTGTATTGCGTAGGTTTCGCCACGCTTGCAGTTGTTGCCAGTAACAGTGTAACCAGTTTTAGTTTTGGTCACTTCAATTTCGCAACCCATTGGACACATAATACACGTTAGTTTCATTGTTCCACCTCCAAAACCAAATCCCCTTTAACAAGAGTTTTGTCAACATCAAAAGTAAGCATTTCGCCAGGCAATCCCGCTAGAATGTATTTTTTTGCAATGATAAGGTCACCTTGTTTTAGCAAAATGTTTTTCTTCACAACCTTGGTGCGAAGTCGGAATTTGAGTGTTGCAGTGCCCTTTTCGTGGCGAATAAAGTTGGGCAACACATACGAGATTAAATTGCCCGCAGTCACGGTGGACATCTTCACTTTTTTGCAACCATTTTTAACATACTCAGACGCCGATTTGCCCGCAACAAACGACTCGTTTGTAACATTGTCCACAAGGTCGTGAACATGCAAGAAGTTTCCGCACGCAAACACACCATCGGACTGGGTTTGAAGCAAGTCGTCGATAAAAGTGCTTTTGGTCGCCCTATTAAACGGCAAGTATTCCACCAAATCGCGCTCAGGCGTTAGTCCAACCGACAAAATCAAGCAGTCGCACGGCAAAAACTTCCTTGTTTCGGGGATTTTGCGGTAGTTTTCGTCAACCTGCCCATAATACACACCCTTTATTCTATCCTTGCCCACAACCTCGAAAATCGTGGTTCGAAGAAGTAGCGGAATTTTAAAATCGTCCAAGCACTGAGTTATGTTTCGCCTTAGCCCGCTTGGAGTGGAATTGATTTCGAAAACAGCCTTGACTGACGCGCCTTCAAGGGTTAGCCTTCGCGCCATAATAAGCCCAATATCGCCACTGCCCAAAATTACAACATTTTTGCCCGGCAATTTGCCGTAGATATTTACAAGTTTTTGAGCGCAACCAGCCGTCAATACTCCCGCTGGTCTAGAACCTACAAGGGAGATATTTGCTGGCGTTCGCTCCCTACAACCCATAGCCAAAACAACCGCATTCGCTTCGATTGTCTGCACGCCGTTTTCGCTTGTAACAGTGACAGTTTTGCCTTCGACCTTAGTTACAAAAGTGTTTAGCAAAACCTTGATGTTTTTATTTGCTGATATTTTATTTATAAACCTATTCGCGTATTCGGGACCAGTAAGTTCCTCGCCAAAATAGTGAAGCCCAAAGCCATTGTGAATACACTGCCTTAGTATTCCGCCAAGAAATGCGTTACGCTCAACAATCGTGCATTTTGTACCGTTTTCGGCACAACCTAGTGCGGCTGCCATTCCAGCAGGCCCGCCACCTATTATCAAAACATCGGTTTTCATCTATCGTAGCCTCCTTTAACATCGGTAACAATCCACTTGCTTTCTTGACCATCTTTTTTAATGTCGTCAAACGCGCATTTGTTCTCTTTTGCCAATATTTTAATCACTTTGTCTAGGCAAAATCCGCCTTGACAGCGACCCATTCCCGGCCTTACTCGCCTTTTCACTCCGTCGGTTGTGGTGCACCTTAGCGGGCGATTTATTGCATCTATTATCTCGCCTTCGCTTATGTTTTCACACTTACAAACTATCCTGCCATAACTTGGATTTTTCTTAATGAGTTTTGTTTTTTCCTTGACGGAGAGTTGATTTAATATTAAATATGGAGTGATTTTTTTTGTCCTAACTTCTGGGTTAAATTGAAGTCCCAAAAGCCCAATTACATATTTTGCTATTGCCGGCGCGCTACTTAGACCTGGCGAGCAAATGCCAGCCAAATTGACCACATCTTTTACCTTTTTACTCCTTTCAATTACAAAGTCATCACCAACAATTGTCCTAACACCTGAAAAATTTCGAATGTTTTTGCTAAGGTCAACATTTGAGATAAGTCTTTTGCATTTTTCGCGGATTTCGTTTAGCCCTGCGTCAGTTGTAAGTGGCTCGTCGTCACTTTCATATGAAGTCGGACCTACAAGGATATTTCCGTCCACAGTAGGCGTGATAAGTATCCCCTTACTATGCGCATCTGGCAATGGGAAAATTGTGGATTTTACAAGGTCTCTCTCGCTATGGTCCAACACAAAATATTCTCCGCGCTTAAACACAAGTTTGTACTTTTCGGAGCCAATAAGTTTTGCCATATCGTTGTAACCTGCACCACAAGCATTTACTAGCCTCTTTGCCTTTATGGTCTTTTTGCCATCGGTTATTTCAAAGCAGTCAGACTTTGTTATGCACTTAGTGTCAAAATTAAGTTCCACTTTTCCGCCGTTTACTACGCCTTCTTCCGCAAGCGTAATTGTAAGCAAAAAGGGATTTACAATGTACGACGATGGTGCAAAAAGCCCGCACGTCACATCATCGGAAACGTTGGGAATAGCCTTTTTTAGCGCGGATTTATTTAAGTATTTTAAGTCGTCAACACCATTTAGTTTACCGCGATTTAGCAGTTCTCTAACCGCGTCCTCGTTGTTGCCGATTACAAAAGCGCCAATTTTTTTAAGCGACACGCCAAGCCTCGAACATAGTTCGGGGAACATAAGATTGCCTTCCACATTAAAACGCGCCTTAAACGTGCCTGGTTTTGCGTCAAACCCAGCGTGAATAATTGCCGAGTTGGCTTTGCTTGTGCCCACACATACATCGGTGCCCCTTTCAATCAAAACGGCATTATATCCGCTTTTAACTAACCCATTAAAGATGCAAGTGCCTATCACGCCTCCGCCAAAAACTGCAACATCAAATATTTTATTTTCCATATCACTCTCCATTTAATTTTATTATAGGAAGTATTTTAATTTTAGTCAAATATAATGCCATATAGTATAAAATTTTAAAATTCAACAGATGTATTTAATTTGATGACGAAATTGTTTTTTAAAAAGAATAAATTGTGATATTATATATTATATACAGGGGGAACTATTATGAGATATATCATAGGTTTGGACGAAGGAACAACAAGTGCAAGGAGTGTTTTGTTTGACACAAAAACAAACAAGATTGTCGCCACTGCAAATCAAAAATTCAAGCAACATTTCCCAAAGCCAGGCTGGGTGGAACAAAATCCTAAGGACATAGCAAAAGCGCAATTTGCGACATTAAAGCAGGTATTAACTGGGATAAACCCAAAAGATGTAATCGGCATTGGCATTACAAACCAGCGCGAAACAGTTATTGCGTGGAACAAAAAGACCGGCGAGCCAATTTACAACGCAATTGTATGGCAATGTCGCAGAACAAGCAGACAGATTGCCAACCTAAGCGCACACGCAAAAAAAGTTATTAAAAGCAAAACAGGGTTAATCCCCGACGCATATTTTAGCGCGACCAAAATGAAGTGGATATTAGACAACGTGCCAGGGGCTAAAAAACTTGCAGACGACGGCAATCTATATTTTGGAAACGTAAACACATATTTGGCATATTTAATGACGGGCGAATTTGTAACCGACACCACCAACGCAAGCCGAACCATGCTATTTAACATAAATACCCTAACTTGGGACGAATGGCTATTAAAACTATTTGGCATTCCGGCAAGCACGCTTCCAAAAATTGTAAGTTGCGACCACATTGTGGGCAAGTGCAAGGATTTTTACGATATTCCGCTTTGTGCGATGATTGGCGACCAACAGTCTAGCCTATTCGGGCAAAGTTGCGTGACGACAGGCTCATCAAAAACCACCTACGGAACAGGAAGTTTTACGCTAGTTAACACCGGAAACAAGGTCGTAAATGAAGGAAAGTTATTATCAACAGTCGCCTACACCATCGGAAAAACCACACATTATGCGATTGAGGGAAGCGTTTATAGCGCGTGCAGTGCTATCGAATGGCTTAAAAACGATTTAGGGCTATTTGAAAGTTATGACGAAATTGACTTTTTGGCACGTTCACTCGACTCAAACGACAATGTATATTTTGTTCCCGCATTCACGGGTCTTGGCGCTCCTTACTGGGACAGCAACGCAAAAACCACAATTGTCGGGTTAACGTATGGTTGTAGCAAAGCACACATTGCGCGCGGGATTTTGGAGAGTATGGCATACAACACCAAGGCAATTCTTGACCAACTAAAAGGCGTAAAATTAAACAGCCTTAAAGTTGATGGCGGTGGTAGCAAAAACGTATTTTTGACACAATTTTTGGCAGATTTGACGGGCAAAGAGGTTTTACTGGGCGCTAGCAGTGAAGCGACAGCAATGGGCGCGATATATATGGCGGGTGTTGCGACCGGGACATACAAACTAAGCGACATCAAAAATATGTACAAGCCTGAAAAATTGTACAAGCCTGCCCTTGACCCAAAACTAGCAAAAACATATTACAACAAATGGAAAAAGGCTGTTTCGCTAAGCCTTAAAGGAGTGTAAAATGAAACAAAAACAGATTTTCTCTTTTGACAACTCACCCATTCAACTAAATATATATGACGACGTGAAAAATCCTAAGGGTTGTATCCAACTAATACACGGAATGCAGGAGCATTGCGGAAGATATGAACACGTTGCTAAGTTTTTTAACGACAACGGCTACATTGTATTTACTTACAATCAGCGCGGACACGGCGAGGAAGCAGTTAAAGCAAATATGGCAGGCAGAGGCACAAACGACATTTACAGCGAGTGCGTGAAAGATGCAATTGCGGTGTCTGAGTTTATATCCAACAACTACCCATATCCTCTTATCGTTTACGGGCATTCATTTGGAAGCCTAGTAACGCAAAAGTACATTCAAGAATGCCACATCGCAAAGAAAGTAATTTTGTCGGGCACGGCAAACGGAAGCGATGCTGTGTTTGGATTGGGAAGAGTTATGACAGGACTAATGTCAATTTTTGGCAAGCACCGCCCTGCCACACTTATTGAAAAAATGTCGTTTGGAAACTACACAAAACAATTCGACGATAAAAACTGGTTATCGAGAGACAAAAAAGTGGACGACGCGTTTAAAGCCGACCCACTATGCGGAATTCCGTTCCCCGTTAGTTTTTACAGAAGTTTGTTTAGAAACCTAGGAAAACTTAATAAAAACATTTCAAAAATAGCCAAAGACACGCAAATTTTGATAATAAGCGGAGCGCGCGACCCTCTTGGACGAAACGGCAAGGGCGTTACAAAACTACACAAACTTATGCTAAAAAGGGGCATAAACGCAACAATTAAACTATATCCAGAGTGTCGTCATGAACTTCACAACGAGTTAAACAAAGAAGAAGTCTTTAACGATGTGTTGGGATTTATAGAGAAGTAAAAAAAGATGATGCGATTTTGAAGTGACCACATAGGGTCACTTCTTTTTGCATCATCTTTTTATTTCCTTTAACACTATTTTTGTAGCGTCCTCTGCCTCGGGTGTCGGCATAAGGATAAAGCAATGGCACATTCCTTCGTATTCGTGAAAGTTTATCTTGTTTCCTTGTTCGCTTGCCAAAGTTTGCAGTTTTTTAGCGTCAGGATAAAGCAAGTCGTTGGTGCCGATTATTAGCGTCATATCGGTTTTGGTTAGGTCGCCCCAAATAGGATTTGCTATCACATTTTTCTCCTCGCCTTTACTCCAAATCTCGCCCAACATATGTAGACCGTGTTTCGATAGCATTCGGTCGGCTTTCTGAATTACGTCGGACTCGGGATTTTGCGTGTAAGTATCCACCCATGGCGACAACATAATAGTTTTTATTCTCTTTTCGGTTTTATTCTTAACCTGCTGAGACATTGTTAGCGCAAGTCCTCCACCCGCGCTATCGCCCATAAATATAACCTCCTCAACCGCGTTGTTTTTAAGGAAACTATTGTATAATTTTTTGCACGCTTCAAAGCAATCATCGCAAGTATATTTAGGCATTCTAGGGTAAATCGGAAAAACCACACAAACATCGCTTTTTAGTAGCAATGTTTCCACAAAACGCCAGTGCATTATGGTTGGTCTTGAAATGTACGCCCCGCCGTGATAGTAAAAAATGGTTTTCTTGCAGTTTTTGCGGTTTAGGACGTAATAGCGCATTCCTCCCACAATCATCTTTTCAACAGTAACCAAACTACTAAACGGATAGATTAGTCTATATGGCTTTTCGTTGTCTTTTTCCTTCTTTTGAAGCCATTTTTCGAATGCGCTCTTACTATCGTACATCTTTCGATTGTTGAATTTGCCAATTATTGCGTCTACGACTTCACTTGAAAAACTCATACTCATTCCTCTACAACATTTTTCAGATTATATCATAAAACAAAAAATAGCGCCAACTTCTAACGCTATCTTTTTTTCAAACATCAATATGTTCCTTTTAGTTTTTCTTGAATTCTATCTCTTTTGTCGTAGAATTCTTCGGGCAAACGATATGTACGCTCGTATTCTACAAGCATAAATAATATTTGCCTTTGCGTTGAGTCCAATTCTTCAAATCCCTTTTTTTCGAAAATTTCGTCCCAAGTAAATTTTTCGCCTGTTTTTATTTTAGTTAAAGTTGGCTTTAATGGCGACAATTCCTCATAGATGACTTGTGAATAGGTTGTTAGGTCAAAATTGTCTGATTTATCAATTGCTTCTTCTAGTTTTCTTTGGAATTTGGGATTTCCACCAGAGCGTTCCAACTTAAACTCTGCCGAATATGTGTCCATTCTTTTTTTATTAGACTTTTCGTGCATCGCTTTTATTTTCGGATATTTATCATATTTAAACACATCTCGTCTCCTTACAAACTTTTATGTTTATCATAATATTCCGCTGGGAGTTTCCAGCCCCACGCATTTTCTACAATATTAACAAGGCTTTTTCTTTGCGTTGCATCAAGTTTTTCAAAATCGGAATACAGAACATCAAACTCTTGTTTTTGTTTTGTTCCCCTGTTCATTAGAATTAGTTTTTTGCCACGAAAGCAATCATAAACCGCTTTTGCGTAAGTTGTCGCTGTAAATTCTCTCTCATCGTCCAAAACTTTTATTAGGTCGGCTTGTGTGCACTCGCCATTTTCAAGTTTTGCCTCATAATCATATGATAAATCGGACAAAGCCATTAACTTCCTATGACACTCCGCCAATGAGGGGTATTCATCAAACTTAAATTTTTTTCCAAAAATATATTTCATATTAGTTTCCCTTAAAATTATTTTAATCGTTTAGAAATGTGAATTTATTACACGACTAGATTGTGTTTTTCTAGATATTTGTTAATTGCAAAAAGCGGAGATGTTGGTGCCGTATTTGGCATTTTTGAGGCTTTAATAATTTTTTCGACGGTATTAAATTTTTCGTACCAACTCATCGCATTATTGAATGTATCCTCCATATTTTTGCCATACAACATTCGCGCCTCTACGTTCCAGTCACTCGACGCCAATCGCAAACCCTCTTCGGCAAAATTAACACCAATGTTGAGATAAAAACTATCGTCGCCAAATTGCGAATTTTGCACATTAAACATATGAATCAGAGTGCCATCACTTTTGTACCATGTCTGTTTTGTCTTTTTAAAACCCTGCTCTTTAAAGCGGTCTTTAAAATAATCTAACATTGTTTCCTTAGTGGCACACTCGTCCTTTTTAGGGTCACCATCAACAACCATAATTTGCGTGTTTGCATAATTTTTTATCGTTTTCGTATATCCCCCTCAAAGCAAAAATCACAAAAATCACTTTCGCTTTTTCAAAAATTTTTCTAAATCCTTTTTCTTTTGTTCTTCAAACCAATCTCGCTCGTCATAATACTTATCGGGCAAACGATATGGACGCTCATATTCAACAAGCATAAACAAAGTTTTCCTTTGTATCTCATTTAATTCATCAAATACTTTACTCTCAAAGTATTCTTCCCAGTTTACCTTTTCACCAGTTTTTATTTTGGTTAGAATTGGCTTTAATGGCGACAATTCCTCATAGATAACTTGCGAATAAGTTGTTAGATCAAAGTTTTTTGATCTATCCGCAGATTCTTCAAGTTTCCTTTGGAAATTGGGATTTCCACCAGAGCACTCCAACTTAAACTCTGCCGAATAAGTATCAGCCGTCTTCTTTCTAGACTTTTCGTGCATTGCCTTAATTTTTGGAAATTGATCAAACTTAAACATTTTTCTTTTCCTCATTATGATTATATCATTTTTGTGTTCTATTTCATAACGATTTATAGTAAAAAAGATAGCGCCAAACGGTACTATCTTTTTTGGGGTTATTTTATTTTAACATTCCCTTTACTGGAAGTTTTGTATTGCAAAAAATCCACGCCCGTAACTTTCTCTTTCTTTAACATTGCCTGAAGACGCTGAGAAACGACAATTCTTTTATCAGTTTCTTTTGTCCTAAATATATCTAACGAGTTAGTTTTGGTTTCTAACACTGCCGGCGACGCATAATAATCGTTTATCACACCCGGAAGTATAGCCGATTCGGATTTGTCTACAGCACCAGTAAGCACAGGAATGTAGTTTAAGCAAAAGTATTCGTACGTCTTTTTACCTTTGACTAAGTCAACTGGGAAATATTGTAGTCCAGTGCAGTTTGTGCTTAAAACAACATTTAAAAACTTTTTGCTTACCAATGGCAAAACCACACTTTGCCAGTCCATTATGTCAACATCATCGGAAATGTTTAAAACTTTTTTCTCAACTTTGGAGCACGACAAATCAAGCCCTTCTTCCAATTGGTCGATACTCATACCAAAATCGGTATCGCAAATATGCAATGGTTGTTTATCATCTTCGTGCTCTATTATCCCAAAATATTTCATATTTTCCACCTTAGGCTTATTTATTTGCCATAATACTCTGCTGGCAATTTATAACCCCAGTCATTCTCAACTATATTTGTTAGGCATTTACGCTGGGTAGAATTCAAATCCTTTATATCGCAAGCAAACATCTCATCAAAGGCCTTTTTATCTTTCGTTTTTCTGTCCATCAAAACAAGTTTTTTTCCAATAAACGTTTTGTAAACTTCTTCCGCATAAGTTCCTTTGCCGTATGCATCAACTTCGTCTAAGGCCTTGCTCCATTCCTCTTTTGTGCCAACCCCATTGTCAAACGATTCTTCTGCTTCGTATGCCAAATCAACAAGTCGTTCGTATTCATTGTGACACTCCAACAAATTAGGATAATCCTTAAACTTAAATTCCTTTCCAAATACAAATTTCATACTATTTTCCTTTTTACTATGTTTTTATTATATCATTTTTAAGTCGAATCTCATAGCGAATTAACAAAAAATAGAGATAGTGCAATAGTACACTATCTCTATTATGATTTTAATAAGTTCCTTTTAGTTTTTCTTGAATTCTGTCCCTTTTATCATAAAACTCTTCTGGCAAGCGATATGGACGTTCTTCCTCAACCATCATTGCAACCCATTTTTTCTGAGAATCATTTAATAAACTAAAATCCTGTCCGAATACCGAATCCCAAGCATGTTTTTTCCCATCAATAACCATTGTTAACTCTGGACGTAATGGAGCAAATATATTAAATACAATTTTAGAATAAACGTATGTTTTAAATTCTAGACCATTTTTTATACTTTGCCCCCACTCATCGTTTGCCTTTGCAGTACCTTTTTTTTCTGCTCTAAATTCAGCCGCATACATTTTTTTGCTAAAATTTTCACACATTTGATGTGCTTTTTTTATCTCTGGATAATCATCATATTTAAACATTATTTCTTCCCCTTATTCATTATATCATATTCTTTTTGTTTTACCTTGTTCTCGGATATACCGCCAAGATGTGGAACTCCACCATATCTCGCAGTATGTAATGAATGGTCAACCAATTGTGCAGTAAAACCATCTTGATGTTCATGCCAAACCAAATTGTTTTCCTTTCTGTAATCACTAATCATGTTTCTATCTGCACTTAAAAATGAAACACCCCTCTTTTCACACCAATCTATGAACTTTTGTGGTGGTTTTTTACCCCACGTATCAGCCAACATATCATCAAAAATATCAAAACTAACTTTTCGATTTGTTCCATATCCCTCTGGAACTTTCACAGTGGCATAGGCAAAGTCATCAAACACTGGGCAACCATTTTTAATTGGTACCACAGTCCCATTCTTGCCTACTATTATACCATTTCCATTGTTTTGAAGCAATGTATTTTTATCAATAACATTGCCATTTACGTCACAAATTTTCCAGTTTTTGTTTTTAGGGCCTGGAAGGTATTTTATTCTTTTCTTTAAAGTTTCCTGGCTTACAGGAGTGTCGTCGCTGTCCAATGCGCCCATTTCGGCTGCTTCTTGCAATCTACGGTCAGCGCGTTCCATTCTGTTTGATTTAATCTTTTCTACAATTTTGCCACCAACTAGGGCGATTGCCGAAGTGGTTGCACCAATGCCTGCTGAAACAAAGAATGTTTTCCAATCGATTTCGTTGCCAGTAACAATGCATGATAGTAAGTACATTGAAGAACCACTTATTGCACCATTTAAGATTGGGCCAAGGACTTTGAAAATATTAACCTTGTTTGCTACTTTGCTAAATATTTGATCGCTTAAAAACATTACAGATCCGCTTAATCCACCAAGTAGGACTGCATTCATACATGTTTTTAAGTTCATCTGGTCAAATGGTGTACTTGCTATGTAGTTGCCGATGCCACCAAGTGCACCAGATAATACGCTAATACCGCCTTTTATGAAGAACTGCTTAATATTGTTTGTAACGTTTTTAACTGCGATATTGGTAATTGATTTTGCGCCCATTCCGATAGCGCCAGTTAGCATACCCGAAACAAAACTTACGCCTAACGATCGCAAATCAATGTTTTCTGGGGCGGTTCTATTTATAACAACTTGATTGAATAAGTCAAGTGAAGCGCTAATCAATCCGCCACCTAGAATTGGGCCACCTGGGAGTGCGCAAATTACTACTCCTGCAACTACTCCCGCCACGCTAGCAAGCGCGGTGTAAAGTTGTTCCCAAACAGTCGCTTTTTTGACTGGGTCGGCTGGAAGTTGAAGTACTTCAACCGTTCCGTCTTTCATAATCACATAGTAAGTATTGTTTTGGATATTCGCCTCGTAATACAAGAGCATTTCGGCGTCAATTCCAAGCACTGATTCTTTCTGTGAACCAGTGGCATAGTCATTAAGTGCTTGATATGAAATATAATCAAATTTGTCGATGTCAATTTCAAGTTCAGATGAGGTTTGACTGGTTATAATTTGCTTAATAGTATCTGCGACATACTCATAATCAATGTCGTTGTTTATGGTGTAACTATCAAACTCAAATTTCGTATCGTAATTTGTGTAGTGGCTATAATCCGCAATGTCGAAGTTGTACACATCGCCCAGTGCGTCGTTGTAAACGCCATTGTCATCTACGCTTGTGTACGACAAAACGTAATCCACCACCATATAACTTACATACTTTTCAAATGCGATATAGTGATATGGTCCCCATAGTTGATTGTACGTAAGTTTAAACAAGTTGTACTCTTCTTCGCCATATTCAGCGTCGCGAACAAGCATAACACCCGATTCAACATCGTCGCTTGTCAAGTGGTCGTCTTCCATCATGGACACAAATCCAGCGCCAAAATAAATCTCGTCGTCCTCTTCAAATGCTTGTGCGTAATTTGTATAAACATAGCCCTTTATCATTCTGTCGTCAGATGTGTCAGGTGTATTTATGCCGGTTTTTGCATACGCTGGGAAAACATCATCATAGCCAAACGACATTAGGTCGATTATAGCCATTGAATACAAGAAGTCTTTTTCTTTACTATCGTTTTCCTCGTCATCTCCTGTCACTGTGCTTGTAGCAAACGAACTTGACACCATATCAAAAGTGGAGATGATTTGGGTTTGTTTAAGTTGTTTTTCTTGCTGTTGTTTTAGGCTTTCTGCGGTCTTAACTTGCAACTCGTTTTTAATGTTGTTTTCCGTCACGCTTGTCTTTATCGCAACAAGCAAGTTTTGCCCCGACATAACAAGCATAATAAAACACATAAATAGGATTATGCAAGGCGTAACAATTTTCTTATAAATCCTCTGCCCTGTAATCTTGTTTTTATGCGGATTGTTGTATTTTTGTTTTGCCTTTTCTATGTCTTTTAGTTGGATACTTTTAGGGGCTTCGCCAATGTTTGCCTCAGCAAGTACAGGCTCACTAGCCACTTCAATATTTTCCGCTTTTCGCCTCTTTGCTAGCAAAATTATAATAAACACAGCAAGCGGAACAAGGCTAAAAATAGGAAGATTTTTCAGCATAACCTTGCCAATTCCGCTAATGAGACTAGATGCTGTTGTTCCAGCAAATAGTGCATTGGCGTTCTCGGCAGTCAACCAAATTGCTGTAAGTTTCACAAGTCCGTCGTTTTTTACGCCGATTGAAGCAATTTCGTCGTAGGTCATATCATCGGTAAAAATACAGCCCGAAAGATCATTTTCATACAACCAACCGGCGAATAGTAATCCAGCCGTATCTTGTAGTTTTGGTAAACTAATTTTTTCGGTTTTTAAGCCACTAATAGTCTCCAAAAGTGTGCCGTCAACAAGGTGAATTGTAAGTCCGCTTCCCTCTACAAGTTGCGACCTATCAATCTTTGTCCAAACAGCGTCAAGTCGCATACTTGGCACATTTGGCACGTTGTTAATTTGCCCGCGATAAAATCTTATGGTGTTGTCTGGCTGAACATAACGATATCCAAACAAAACGTAGCCGTTTTTGGTTGGTTTTGGCAACGCTTGAAGTGCGTTAACCTTTTGATTGTACGAAGCAATCTGCGCACCATCGAACACTTTTATCTCGACGTTTGCGTAATTCCAAACTGCTTTAAGTGTTACATTTTGTGGCCTATTAAACACATATTCGCCAGTATAAATCGTTCCGTCCTCGTCTTGCCAACCACCAAATTCAAACTTGTCGTCGGTCGAAGTCAAAACAGGAAGGTCAAAGGCTTTTCCGCCATATGCGGTATCACTTAAAACTTCCTCTTCGCTGTTTAGAAGTTTAAATGTGTAGACCTTACTCGAAGTAAATATATCAATATAGTAAGTTGTGCTGTTGCCCAAGCGGTCAACAAGTGTAATCTCGTAATTACCCTCTTCGTCAATAGCAGGAATATTGCTCACTTCGGAATATTCGTAGATGTGAGTGTACTCCCCGATTTTAGTGACTTTAATTAAGCCAAAATTATCAAGCGAATTTAAAACATCTTTAATAACAACATTATTTGCTCTAAGGCGCGTGCCAGCATCAAGTTTATTTAAAACGTGAGTTGTTTCGGTGTTATTAAAAAGTCTTTTGAAAGTGATTTCACTTACTATGTCGCCTTTTTTGATATACACGGCGTCGAATTCGGTTTTGCCAAACTTGTTTGTATCAACAACTGTGTACATTCCAGTTGGAGCATTTTTTAGTTCCAAAAATGTCTCAACCGCAACTCCAAATGGAACTTCAAATTGTCTTCCACTTGTTTTGTGGATAAGCGTAACTTTTTGACTTTCGTATTCGGCAATTGAAAGAAAGTAAACGCTTGTTTTGCTCGTTTTTATTTCACCGTTATCATCAACATAGGCGTACAATCTATCATTTAAAAATGGCGTGCCAATTGTAAGTTTGTCAAAGTAGTCTTCACTAAACACAAGCACGTCTCTTTCAAGCGCTCGGTCTAGAATATTTACAAACTCATTGTAATCGGCTATTTCTTTTTCGGTTGAGTCCTCAGAAATTACTGGCACAATAATATTTTCTTTAAGAGTCACAAAAGTGCTAGCGTCTGTTAAGTCAAAATATTTTTTCTCAACAATTGACTTAGCCTTACTATGCAAAGCAGTTATCATATCCCTTTCTTTTAGATATGTAACATTATCAAAAATATAGCCATTTTCGGTAACTTTTACGGTGCTTGCATAGTACCTAGAAGCAAATGTAACCGCATCGTTTTCATCGCCCAACACAACGCGAACTTTTCCACTGCCCGCTGTTGGCAAAACCACCTCGTAGTGAATTGGATCGTAGTCAGACACGCCCACCACACTATCAAAAGTTTGCTGGTTAATTACAGGCGCATTTCCCTCATTAACCACCGAAAATCTCCACGCAAACACGTAAGTGTCGCCGGTTGCGGTTCGATTGAAATACTCCTCGTTATTGGCAAAAACTGCCTCATAGTTGCCCGCTTTAAGAGGCTTAAATGTCCAATCGTGGTTGCCAGCGGTCTTTTCGGAAACTAGCCCTGTCTTAGGCATATTGTCGTCATCACGCTCCACATTGTCCCAGTCGCCGTTCAGCAAATACACCCTGCCTACAAGCGGTGCGTGTTTTGTTGTCAACTCATTTTCGTTTTGTGTGGAAAGTGTAAGCCCGTCAAGCGCATACACTGGATAAACATCAGTTGGGGCAAAAATTCTAGAACCATTTACTAACCCGTCGCCAAAGTAAACGCGTGCATTGGCTTGATTGCTTTTTTCGTGAACGTACACGGTTTTTGTACGTTTCAAACCGATATTTGTTGTTATCAAAAACTCATATTTGCCAGTTTTGCTAAAAACTTGTCCATCATTGCATGTTAAAAAATTTGTACTGTCGTTAAATCTATATTTAACATCAAAATTATTTTCTTTTAGGTCAAGTTTAAAACCGTCCATAGTGCCTTGATTGTTGCTTATGGCGCCTTTAACTTGTTTTATCCTTGTCTCTAATCTCTCGTTTGTTTCGTCTTCGCTAGAACCGCCATTTGAAAAGTAAAAGTTTTCAAAAACAACTTCGGCACTTGTGTTGCATAGATAAAATGTGGTCTCTTCCACGACGTTTTTGTAGGTCGTAACGTCGGTAGAAACTGTTTTTTTCTTTCCCCACTTCGTAACTTCTTTATACACAACTTCGGTGTTTTTAATCTCGTATGCAACAGTGAGTTTTATATACACACCCTTTTTAAGATCCTCGCCCTTTGGCTGATACACCGAAACTGGTGCGTCAGTTGTCGCTGGGTCAAAGATGTTAAAGAAATTTACAGTGTGTAGTCCAAATGTCTCCTTTTGATTAAAGCGATTAAGCATTGTAAAATCGCTATTACTCGTAGGATAACTCTCGTCGGCAGTTGGCACAAATTTTTGGATAATTAGCGCCCCTTTTCCAACAACGCCCACGCTGGGAAGACCGTTTACATTAGCCTTCCACGTGTCGTCGCTTATGCTCCAAGTTTTGCCGTCGGAGCCCAAAATATTGTCATTAGAATTAAAATTGTATCTTAATTTTATGTCAACAAATTTATAGCTTGAAATTATATCGTTTTCGTCATCATCTTTTAATCGATTTCCATCGTCGTCAAGGGCGTATACTGGCTCGCCCTCTCCTACGATATATCCATAACTTTCAAAGCCATTGTAGTCGTGCCCCTTTAAAACTTGACCGTCGTTTACTGTGTCAACAAAAAAGTTTAAGAAAGGCACATTTTGCCCGTTTTTGCTAAACGCGTAGCGTGGGTCACCGTCCACAACATAGCCTGTGTTATCGGCAAGTATGTACGACTTGGACGGAATATATTTGTTTTCATCGTTTAAAATGTATGTGCCATTTAGGTCGGTGCCTTCCAAATCGGTCACCGTTTGTGCCAAAACGACATCATTTTTAGAAGTAAAGTTGGCGCCCAATGTGACGAAGGACAAACAAAGTGCAAGGACAATGAAAAGTATCAATTTAAGGTGTTTTTTCATTCTGCCCCTCCTATCACAAAGTTCTCGGCATACAACTCAATCAAAGAATTCATCTTTTCAATTGTAATGAGCCCTTTGCCGATTGCGATGGACAAATACTCGCCATTTACGCTATCAAAAATCTCTTTTGAAACCTTTCCCTCTAAATACTTTTTAAAGTCAAATAATCCAAATTTCAAAATGTCATTTTGCATTTTTTCTTCGTCATATTTAAGCGTTCCGTCAACAACATCAAAGTAATTAACAAGGCCTTGTGTTTCAGCCGAAACCGACAACATTCCATTTGTGAAGATACACAAATGCGAGTCGGACATTGGGCTAAATGTATTGGTGTATTCTTTTTCGGTGCTAAATCCAAGCAATTTGACCTCTGTAATTCTTCTCACGCCGTCAAGGTCAACAACTTCTTTTGCAAACCTATGCCCTACGTAGTCTTTAACATTTTCAACACTTAGATAAACATATTTATTAAGGTCAAAATCCCAGAAGCCGTGCTCTCCAATAACATTTACGCTTGTGTCGCCAAAGTCAAGTTTTAGCACATCGTATACATCTTCGCCGTGGCTTATCAAAAACGAAACTGGGGCTGTATCAAACGCGCCTGTGTAGAAGTTCCAAACAAGCAATTTGTCTGTTGCATTTAAAGTTTCAACCGTCTTTTGACTGCCGTCCGCCAAAGTAATCATTGTACCAGTAGATACGCAAGTAGGAGCATAATCTGTATGTCCCCTAAATTTCACAACTGCTCCCTGGGTTGATGCTAGATTGATATATTTAGGACACTTATCATAACTAAATATGCCATCCATACCATCAATTGTCCAGTGTTTGAAGACTACACCTTTTATTGGATAACTTTTAACGGTTTGCTCTACATCATAGGTCGCCGTTATTGCCTTATCACCTTTTGTTTTATCGTCAAATTCAACAACATTCCACCCGTTTTCGCAGTCAACTTTCCAATAAAAGTAAACATTGTATGTAATAGCCGTCCAACTAGCACTTACTTCGCTATACGCATTGTATTTGGAATAATCTCCACTAAGGTTTCCATTCGACTCATAAATTTTAACTCCGTCGCTAGCGAAAAGCCCGTTGAAAATGTATCCAGTTCTAGTGTATGTTCCGCAATTGCCAGAAAGCCCATCTGCAAACACAATGCAAGCGTGCCCTGAGTCTCCTACAAGGTTAACTTTTAGTTTCCTAATGTTTAGGCTAAGCACGGTGTTAAATTCTATCGACTCAAAGTTGTAGTTTTGGGTGCATTTTACATTAACTTGTGCATACTTATCGTCAGTCGCGGTTATGGACTTAATTGTTGCCATTATTCCGCCACCTATTGCGCTTACTTCCACCATATTTGGGTCAACTGTCTGATATGCAAAGTTTGGAATACCATAGGTTGTTTTTGAAAGTCTTTCGGCGTCAAATTTAAGTTCGTTGTTATATAAATAGCACGCATTAGATACAAATTTGACATTTTCTTCTTTAAGTGGATTAAATACATTAAAGATATTTTCGCAAGTAAATACATATGTCATTGTGCCGTCCTCAATTGCTAGCACAAATCCAACCGTACTTTTGCCATCAGCATTGTCGTCGATTGTCACTCGTACAATGTCGTAATTTTGTTTAACTGCGCTCGCCTCTCCGATTGCATAGGCATCGCCAAGTTTTAAACCAAAGTCCATTAGGTCGAGACCTAAATATTTCACTTTAACATCGGCATATCTACCCGTATGCAATTGCGAGTATCCATCAACAATCGCGATGTTTTCGCTATCTTTATCAATGATTACATTAAACAACTTATCGTCGCAAATGGCACCGCTATTTGAATACACTGCCTCGTACTGAACATCGGACAAACTAGCCACAACAAATGTGTGTGTCCACATTGTCCCTACGCGGTCAAGGGAGCGATATGTTACGCTAACGCTCGTACCTGCTGGCGTGTTTTGTTTTACGCTGATAATGTTAGAATTTACATCAACATATTCTACGCAGTTGTCCGCCACAACAACTTCCCAGCGGATATCGTCTGCGTGTGCTGAATGAGACAATGTAAAACTATTTAGCACGCCCCTATTAAGCGAGTCGCTTGTTATGCTCAAAGTCTCATTTGGGATATACACCAAGACCTCGCACACATAAGTCACGCCGTCCTGCTCGGCTTGCAATGCAATCCTCTTATTTAAGTCGGCCTTACTTGTAAGGTTTGGTTTTACTCTAAATGTGTCGCCAATTACGTCACCATTAAAGTAATTTCCCTCGATATTTTCTGCTCCGGAAACAATAGTAATCCTTGGGCAATTTACGCTAGCCGTTTCGCTAACCAAAGTGCTTAGTTTTACCTCTTCCCCGCTATTTATTTTGCTTATTGGGTTAGTATTGTCTGCCACCAACTTTAATGTTCTTGTTGGTTTGTAGATGTCAAACTCAATTGTATTTGAATTTAGTCCATATGCCGTAACATACAAACTTATCGACACTTTGCCTGCTGGCAAGTTGTCTAAGACTGCCAATTTGTCGCCATTAAGGGTTGCAAAGTCGGTTTCATTCAAAACATATGTTCCGCTTAAAACATCGGTGTTTAACGGATATATTGTGTAGCCAATCAAGTCAGATATACAATATGTCTTATTTTCATACAAAGTAGAGGTGTCTGAGTTTGCAACAATGTGTGTCGCTGGAACAAAGATTTCTATCTCTCTTTCTTCCGACAACTCTATGCCGTTTTGAACAGTGTAAACGGTAACTGTGAAGTGCGGATTTTTAACCGTGATTTCAGCAAGTGGATTTATCACAACAAAGTTTCCATACACTTTGGCAAGGCTAGTGTCACTAACCCTAATGCCGAATGTTTTGTTTGCTTGGGTTATATTAAATGGTTCTAGAAAACTTGCGCTAAACTCTATCCTATCGTTTGGCATATACTTGCCGTTGTAAGATGGCGCGGTGTAATTTGCAATGGCAAACTTTGTAGCGTACACTGGCACAACGGTCACAGTTTGTTCCACAAAAACGCCGTCGGTTGCATCGATACGAATTGTGATTTCACTTCCAACTGGTGCGTCATCGGCAACAGTCAACAATCCATCTTCGTCGATGGTCGCAATTTTACTCGAAACATTTAGGCTATATTTCACTGGGTTGTCGCCAAATGTTGCGTTATATGGCTCAGCATTTGCCTTAAACGAGTACGAGCGCATTTGCTCCACACTTGTTAGATCCGCGTTTGCCGAAACAATTGCCTCGACGGGCTTATAAAGTTTAAACACTTTCTCAACAAAAACGCTTGGGTCGCTACTACTTGTTGCCCTTACGGTTATTTCCAAGTCGCCCGCAGACAAGTTTCCAATAATCGTAATTTTACCCGCCACATTGACTTGCGCATAATCCTTGCCCGAAACAATCTCGAAAGACAGCCTTTTGTCGGTCGCGTTTTTAGGCAAAACTTCGGTCGATAGTTGTAGCACTTCGCCTTGCGCAATAGTGTCTTCGGTGTTGTTTATAACTACGCTTGATGTTGGAATCCTCACAACCGTAAATACAAGGCTATTTTCGCTCACAATGTCGTCTACAAGAGCCACAACTTCTATCTCTTCGCCAATCGGTGCACTCTCGGACGCAACCACAGCACTGTCAAGAATAAAAGCACTGCCTCTAACGACTTGATATTCCACTTTAACGAGCGTTTCGTTTGCAACTTCTGGGAAAATGCTAACTGTAAGCGCTTTGGTTTGCCCCGGCATAATGGTCAATTCCTCGTTGCAAACAATCTGCACCGAACTTATGGTGTTTTTCTCAACGACAAAATGAATGCCGTCCGCCGACACAAACTTAGCCGTGCCGACCGAAAATGCAAGCATTACTGTCGCTAAAATTCCGAGCAACAAAACAAACAAATTGCTTAGTCGTTTAGTATTGTTTTTACGCATATTCTACCTCCTTTTTTTTAGATTTAAAATCACACAGTCTACGCCTTAGTTAAGTCCAAATCCATTGCGCTGACCGCGTAATTTTCGATAATGAACACTGATGCTTGTAGGTTTTCGCCATCTAGCACAAACTTAAAGTCGCTTGGTGCGACCAGCATCATTTCAAGCGGACAATTTATCTCCAAAATGGTAATTTTGCCCGCGTTAATTTCGTAATATCCCGTATAGGAATTGTTAAGAATGCCACCATAATACACCGTGTAGTTGAAAGTTCCGTTCACCTTAAACTCCACAGTGCAACTTAAGTCAGTTTCTCCCACGGTCACCTCACAACTCCACGTGCCAACGTACTGGCTATCCGCATAGTCAACTGCCACACTTTCCCATAGTGCAAAAAGGATATATTCCTCTCTTTCGGAGTTTAGATAATCCTTCAATGTCTCGTCGGTAAGCGGTGCGCCATTTTCTTCGGTCGCCCAACCAAGGAAGTTATATCTCGTCCTTGTTGGCGCGTCAATGTCGGTTAGTTTTAGTGCGTCTACTCCTTCGTTTAGAACAGTACTCATTCCGTCGTAGTAGCAAAGTGTAAGTACCTTATTTTCGGTCTCAACCCTTACTTCCGTTACGACAACAACTGTCTTTTTATTAAACGGCAAATCCTTTAATTGAGCATAAGTATAATAATTTTCGCCTATTTGATAGATATAATATTTGTCCGTCGAATCAGTGAAAATCTGTCCTACTGTTATGTAGTCTTGGCCTCTAAGCGGTTCGCTCCAAGATTTGCCATAAACAAAACTGCGCTCGCCACTTGTTCCAGAAAATCGCACAACAAATCTTTCGCCCGGCAAAACAAGTGCATCAACCTGCATTTCGTCGCCTGCAAAAACTTCAATATTGTATGAGTCACTCGGATAGTCAAAAGAGATTTGTTCTTCGCCAACCTTTATTCCCGATACGGTGGAATTGGTCGCCGTAAATGTGACTACCGCCCCTACCGGCACATCGTACTCGCCATTAACCACGTCGTAAGCATAGGAATGTTCTGCGTAAGTGTTGTAATCGGTTTTTTCTTCCAAATTGTCGTTTATGTATTTGTATGTCCACGACAGAGACAAGTTTTCGCTCGACAAAACCTTGATATGTCGCGACCTAAAATATGGCGCCTCAACCGTTATGCCCGAAAGTACTGCCGATTGCGTGATGCCGTTTTCGGTGTATGCTATTTCAATTTGCGTAACTCCACTCATAAGTGGCATTGTCGGATAAGTGTAATTTAGCACTTCTTCACTCGCAACTTCCTCGTAATTAGCAACAACTTTTAATCCTTTTGTTGAAAACTTTGCGCCTTGCACATATTGTTTTTTTACATCACCACTAACTGTAATTGATACAAGTTTGCGGTGTGCAACGTTTATGCTAAGTGGTGCAGTTTGCGTTACGCCATTAAACGTGTACGAGACCAATATCATTTTATCGGAGACGGCAAGTGGCCTTGATTCGTCAACCACAAAATCGCTAACTTCTTCGCTAAGATACTCGTAATTTGCCCGTATTCTTAGGCCTGTTTTGTCAAAGGTCTGGGTTTCTATATAATCTACTTTATTAGGTAAAGATATAATATCTATACTTTGGAGTGTTTTTTTCTTGACCGATACAGGGAGACTAAACTCCTTGTCGCCGTATTTTATAAGCACATCGGTCGAGGTGTAAGTAAGCGGATTTGTAGGAGCAGTAAAGCCTGTAAGTCTTGCATAATAACTACCATAAAATCCCCAAACCGAAATGGTGCTGATATCAAACACCTGCCCTTCGATATATTCTTGCGTTGCACCCGCTTTTGTAACAGCAGAGATACTTTCAAGAGTTGTGCCCGTTTTTGGTACAATGTTAAACTCAATTGACGCGCTCACTTCATTTTCGCCAACCGCTGTTGCAACTAGGCTGACAGTCTGAATGGTGTTCCCGACGTGAATCACGCCGTCTGCCGTAACAAGCGAGTCGGTGTCGCCCACAAACTTCCACGTTATAGTTGGTGGAAGCGTGTTTTCAACTTCCACACCGCCATTCACAATTACGCCTAGGCTAAAATCCTCAGCCTGAACCTCGGCGTCAAACGTTTCTATCGCCTTTCCGTTATAGGAAATTTCGAGGTTATGTATCTCCATTTTTTGTGGTTTAGGAGGTTTCATTCCAACTATTGCAAAATACAAAAAGAGGGTTAAAAGAGAAGCCACAACAATCGTGGACGTTACAGCAATTATTACCTTAGTCCCTTTCGATGCACCTTTCATCTTTTAACCCTCTCAAAAATTTTCTTTGAGAAAAACTCTATAATAACAAACACATTCTAACACTTTTTAACCACAAAGTCAATAATTTTTTAGCACACGTAAATTCAGCGTTAAAAGGACATTATCGCAAAACAAGGATACTATGAGCAAGTATCTAATAGCACAGGGATATTTTTAGCCAGCTATGAGCATTCATGGCGACAAGTCGGGAGCGGTTTATCCGCGGTCCGGGTGTGACAACACCG